>JAKLKY010000004.1:2923-71321 GCA_023150415.1 Alphaproteobacteria bacterium
TGGTCTGCGGCAATTGCCGCAACTGCCGCGCGGGCAAGCGTCACCTGTGCCGCAATACGCTGGGCGTCGGCGTGAACCGGCAGGGCAGTTTCGCGGAATTTCTCTCCCTACCCGCCAGCAATGTGTTTCCCATCCCCGATGATATTTCTGACGATCTGGCGGCGATTTTCGATCCGTTGGGCAATGCCGTGCACACGGCGCTGTCGTTTGATCTGGTCGGTGAGGATGTTCTGATCACCGGCGCCGGGCCCATCGGCATCATGGCAGCGGCGATCTGTTCCCATGTTGGCGCGCGGCAGGTGGTGATTACGGATGTGAACCCGTGGCGCTTGAACCTTGCAACAACCATGGGCGCGACGCGCACGGTGAACATCGCGCAGGAAAGACTGCAAGACGTGATGCGCGAACTGAACATCGTTGAGGGGTTTGATGTCGTGCTGGAGATGTCAGGCGCGGCCAGTGCTTTTCAGGATATTTTGGGCAGTGTCAACAACGGCGCCAAGATTGCACTGCTGGGCATTCCCTCGACACCCATCGCAATCGACTGGAACGACGTGATTTTCAAAAGCCTTGTTTTGAAAGGTATCTACGGGCGGGAGATGTACGAAACCTGGTACAAAATGGCGGCCATGCTGCAGTCGGGGTTGAACATCGCGCCCGTTATCACCCACCGCTTGCCCATCGACGATTTCCAAAAAGGCTTCGACGCCATGCTCTCCGGCCAGTGCGGCAAAGTGGTGCTGGAGTGGTAGAATTCGCCCGCAAATCCCGCCTTGTCTACAAGCATGATGAACGCCATTACGTCAGCCGTACAGGCTGGCTGCGTGCGGCAGTTCTGGGTGCGAATGACGGTATCATTTCAGTCTCTAGCTTGGTGGTGGGGGTTGCAGCCGCCGCAGTCGATTCACGGGAAATTATGATTGCCGGCCTTGCGGGTTTGGTCGCTGGGGCGATGTCGATGGCGGCAGGCGAATATGTCTCCGTCAGTTCGCAATCCGATCTTGAGAAGGCTGATCTGGCGCGTGAGCAGCGAGAGCTTATTGAAACGCCGGAGGCAGAGCTGCAAGAGCTTACAGATCTTTACATCGACCGGGGTTTGCGTGCTGATCTAGCGCAGACAGTGGCGCAGCAGCTCACAGCCCATGATGCGCTTGGTACGCATGCGCGCGAAGAGTTAGGCATTTCCGAGATCACAACAGCGCAACCCTTGCAGGCGGCGCTGGCCTCAGGGGCGGCTTTCTCATGTGGGGCGTTCTTTCCCTTGTTGTGGGCGATGGTGTTGCCGGCCAATATTTTTGCACCTGTATCGTCAGCCCTGTCTTTGGTTTTGTTGGGTATTCTGGGGGCGATAGCTGCGCGCGCTGGTGGCGCGTCGGCGCTCAAGCCGGCTTTGCGTGTGATGTTCTGGGGCGCCGCCGCTATGGGGTTTACTGCCCTGATTGGCAGTTTTTTTGGAACAGTTGTGGGATAGCTGGTGCCAAAGTTTGAAAGAGCGTATATTGAGTCTGGAAAGATTGGTTGTGTCTGGCGGGCGCGTGGCCCGGCTTTCTCCAATCATAATAGCTTCAATGGATTATGCTGGTTGCTGCGTAAACTAAAAGCCTTGACTTTCGCTCATGATATAGGAATATAGTCTCAATAAAGGCCACAGGTGCGTTCAGCACCGTGGCCTTTTTCCATTTCAATTTCCAGCGGATCGGCCTTCGATCCGCTTTTTTTATTAGCGAGGCTCCATGAAGGACTTAATGACAGCGAATGAGCATGAAATCGGCAGATTAATCAGCTCTTCTGCATATCAGAACAGTACTCATCCCGACCATAAAGCAATTCATCAAAAAGTCCGCGATTGGTTTGCCTTCCAGTACGGTCGCCAGCCTATTCAAACTGATGCCACCGGCAGGATGATCGCGCCATCAGCAAGAAAAACATCATTCTTCATTTCGCAGATACAACAGGGAAAAACATTGTTTGTTGGTGAAGGCAATTTAAGCTTTGCTCTCAGTATTGCAAAAATACCAGAGATTAATACTTCTAGCCTCATTGTCACAACTTACGAGAAAACCTCCGATCTTTCTGAAGAGGCACAACAAAATTCTGAAACCTTAAAACAATCCGCTGCATCCGTTATAAACGAGATCGATGCTACAAAATTGGATCGATATTTTCCTTACCAGAAATTCGACACCATTATATTCCAATTCCCCAATGCCGAAAGTGGCGAACCGGAATATGGTCGCAATCCCAATTATATCCTTATTCGTGATTTTCTCAAAAGAGCGGCTTGTTGTTTGACCTCCAACGGCAAAATCCTGATTACGGCCGTCGATAGCCCTCATTACCAAGGCGCTTTTCAATTCGAAGAGGCTGCTGAAAAGGCCGGATACAGCATACTCGGCCCATATCTTTTTGACCCAGAATCCTTTCTCGGCTACAGTCATACCAATACAAACGATGACGACAGCGCTCTTGAAAAGCACGATGAATTCAAGACGTGGATATTTGAATTAAAAAATAATGCTTAGACAACAAAGCTTATTGATGGATCAGAAAACGGAACCGGAGATTAATGTCTCAGGCCTGATCTATATTCCTGACTTCATCTCTGTTCAAGAGCAGGACTTCTTATTGTCGCAGATCGATCAGCAATCATGGTTGACAGATCTTAAACGACGCGTACAGCACTACGGTTATAAATATGATTATAAAGCCCGTACCGTCAGCAACGATGCCTATTTAGGATCGTTACCTGCCTGGCTCTCATTACTATCAAATAAGCTGCACAATGATGGTATTTTTCCGTCGGTTCCGGACCAAGTCATCGTGAATGAATATTTGCCCGGCCAAGGCATTTCCGCTCACATCGATTGCGTACCGTGCTTTGCAGATACAATCGCTTCATTGAGTTTAGGCTCGCCCTGCATCATGGAATTCTCCAATCCTCGAACCGGCGAGAAACGATCCATCGTCTTAGAAGACCGCAGCCTGATCGTCCTCTCCGGCCCCGCCCGCTACGAATGGCAACACGCCATTCCCAGCAGAAAATCCGACATCATCAACGGCATCAAAACCGAACGCGCCCGCCGCGTCTCCCTGACTTTCCGCAACATCATCCTGAATTGAGATCGCAGCGTGATAACAGCCGTTGTGAAAATGATTATGGCAATAATTGGTTGTTGTTAAATCTCACATTTCTTTCAATCTTTAGAGCCATTTTCCTTTAAAAATGCTTTTAAAAAGCAGCTAAATCAGTGTTCATATTGATACTTCCGCTTTTTTCTCTTAATTTCACAATACACCCATTTGAGAGAGATTCGCCATGCAGGCAGACATCATGACCATACGTGAGGTTGCAGAATAGCCCCCTTCCGTACTTTTTAAGGCATAGAGCATATTTGAACTCGATATACCTTGTACTATACCTTAAAAAATAATGGAAGAAGGCACACCGCGCCGAACCTTACAGGAAGAAAATCCGGCAAAGTTCTTTGTTTTTCAGTGTGTTATTGGCTTTATTGATCCGTATCGGACTTGAGATTGGTTGCGGGGGCCAGATTTGAACTGACGACCTTCAGGTTATGAGTGCTGTGCGGCTCCCTTTCTCGCCCCTATGAAACATTACGCACATCCACGCTAATGCGCTGATATTGCTTGATAATATCCTCTTTCCAAGCATCATGGACTTATACGCGCCTTGGCAGCTTTTCGCAGGAATTTGCTTCCGGAATGCTTCCAAAGATGCAGGGCTGCATCGGCCAGCATCACCAGCGCATCGCCCATGATCAACGAAGGAGGATCCACAAATGCCCATCAAACTCACCAAAACCATCATCGATGAAACCAGACCGCAGGACAAAGAGCTGCTGATCTTCGACAGCCTGGTCTCCGGCTTTGGCCTGCGGGTCAGCCCGGGCGGGCGGAAAAGCTTCATCCTGCAATACCGGTTCCGCCGCCGCACCCGGCGTCTCACGCTTGGCGCTTATGGCACCATGACGCTGGATCAGGCACGCAGCCGCGCTGTTAAATCCCTCGCGCTGGTGCAGGACGGCACCGATCCCGCCTACGAAAAACAGGCCGATAAAACCGCGCCGGATATGAACGATCTGTGCGACCGTTTCTGGGAGGAACATGTACAGGTGCGCCTCAAACCCCGCACTGCCGCCGGTTATAAACGCGTGCTGGATAAATTCATCCGCCCGGCGCTGGGCGAGGTTTTGGTGCGGGACATCAAACGCGCCGACATCGCCGATTTGCATCACCGCATGCGCCGCACGCCCTATGATGCCAACCGCATGCTGGAGGTTATTTCCAAAATGTTCAATCTGGCCGAGATGTGGGGCTGGCGCGATGAGCACTCCAACCCGCGCCGTCACATCGCCAAATATCCCGAGCGCAAGCGAGAGCGGTATTTGACCCGGGAAGAGCTGCAGCGTCTGCTCTCCACCCTTGATTATGCCGAAGGGATTCTGGATGGCCGGATATTGGAGGGGCGCGAGGATCAAACCCCGCTGATCGTCCACCGCTCCGCTATCAACGCCTTTCGCCTGCTGGCCTTTACCGGCTGCCGCCTGATGGAGATCCAGACGCTGAAATGGAAATATATCGACCGCGAGCATCGCATCCTACGCCTGCCCGATACCAAAACCGGAGCGCGCGCTGTGCCGGTCAGCCAGCATGTGATTGATCTTCTCACCGCCATCTGGAACCATGCCGACACGCCGCAGGAAAATGAGTTTGTGATTTACGGCACGCTGCCACTTGCGCATCTCACCGATCTGCAATCACCCTGGCGGCGCATCCGCAAGGCAGCGGGGTTGGAGGATGTGCGCATCCACGATCTGCGCCACAGCTTCGCCTCCTACGCCGTCTCTGCCGGGCATTCCCTGCCGATGATCGGCAAACTCCTCGGCCACACCCAGGTGCAGACCACCGCCCGCTACGCGCATTTGATGACGGATCCGATGCATAAGGCAGCGGATGATATTGTCGGGAATATGCTGGGCGGGTAAAAAATAAAGATTTATTTTTGTGCAGACTTCTTTTTCCAAACATCTTCTATGGATAAATATTCCTCTCCTGCAAGCGAAAGGGCGAATATTTTTGCTTCACTCACAGCAGATTCACCTTCAAACCAACTGCTTTGAATGAAAATCATATCAAAGCAAAGTAAATCTCTTGTTGGAAATAATGCTTTTATGTAAGGAATGAGAAGTTCTTGATTTAAAAATGAGGTCGGAGAATTATCGTAGATTACAAGCCAGTTTTGATCAAATTTAGAAAAACTGTCTTCTTGAAGCTTCACTTGCTTCTTTTCAATCGCGTCTTTTATGAATAGTGACCACTCCCTTTCCGCTCCATCTCCTGCCCAGCCGCAACTTATTAACTTTTCAGCATTAAGAAGCTCTTTTTTCCGGTCATTTGACAAGGTCTTACCATGACGAAAAATGGCTGACTCTATAAAGTGTCCTGGTCTTTTATGTTCTACAAGAGCCTGATATGAGGAATAATCCTTTGACGTTGCTTCCGTCACCTCGACACCGATTTCTCGCCCATTACAAGTAAGCAAAAAATCAGGCCGCTCACGTTTTACCAGGGAAAGCGGATATGACAGATGTTCCGTATGTACCAGGGTTGATAGTAACCGACATATAGAATATCGCTCAGTATGTTCTGTTGTCCGGCCTTTTGTTCTACCCGGCACAGAAATATCGACGCATGCTAAGGACTTTAATAAATCATCTGCGCCGTTAGCAGATAAATAATTGTCGTTACCGTCCTTCATTCTCAATTCTCCTTTCAGCATAACATAATACAATGATTTCAAAGTGGTGCACATGAAAAGCAGATCAAGATCCCTAACAACTTGACTGTGTTTAGAACAGAAGCGTTCATGTTTACCATGAGCGCTATAAACCTTTCCGCTGATATAACCGAAAGGTTGCTGGCCAAAGGCTATGCCGAGACACCCAGCGACAATAAACAGTGGCGCATTTTCTTTCAGCCCGCGAGCATGGACACGCGCTGGTTCGTGCATGAGGGCGGAAAAGTCCGGCGCGGCAAAAGCGTCCATAATTCTACCGCAATCACGCAGGAAGCCCGCCGTATGCTGGGGCGTTACTGGCTGGAAAAACGCGGCAGTAAGGCTGCGCCGGAAATGTCAGCGCCAGCCGCCGCCCGACACCGCACCACAAAGCCAGCCCCAGCGCCACAGCCACAAACCGCTAAAGACAAAATTCTCACCCTCATGCAAAGCCCGGGTGGCGCGACCACAGCGGAAATGATCAAAGCCTCTGGTTGGCAGGCGCATTCTGTGAGAGCGTTTTTGTCACGGTTACGCCAAAAACATGTCATCCTTACTCGCTCTTCCGGGAAGTTAAAATATTATCGCATAATAACATCGAAAAAGAAGGATAATCGTAGCAATCTCGAAGACATTAATCATAGAGTTGGCTATAATTAATAGAAAAATTCTTACACGAAACTATATCAAGTCATCATGCGTTATAAACGACAAATAACCCTGCCTGAAATCGGCATTGACGGACAAGAGAAGATTGCCCGCGCCCATGTTCTATGCGTCGGTGCAGGCGGGCTGGGTTCTCCGGCGTTGTTATATTTGGCGGCGGCAGGAATAGGCCATATTGGAATCATCGATTTTGACCACGTCGATGAAAGCAACCTGCAGCGGCAGATTTTATTTACAATAGACGGCATTGGTCAGCCTAAAGCGGTTCAAGCTAAGGAACGGTTACAAGCCCTCAATCCTGAAATAGAGATCACAGTCTACGAAGATGAATTAAACGCTGAAAACGCACCGGATTTATTTCAGGCTTACGATATCATTCTTGACGGCACCGATAATTTCGAAACAAAATTTTTGATTAACGATGCTGCGGTGAAATACAAAAAACCATGGGTTTACGGGGCAATTCAGGGGTTCGATGGTCAAGCCAGCGTGTTTGATGCACAAACAGGCCCTTGTTACCGATGTCTTTATCCGGAAAAACCCAAGGCACGTATCGCCAACTGCGCAGAAGCCGGAGTCATTGGCGCTGTCGCTGGTCTTATTGGCGTGACGCAGGCGTTGCAGGTTATTCAACTTGTAACAAGGCATGAAAGTTTTGAGCCTTTGTTCGGCAAGCTCTGGACGCTGGATACCAAAACGATGCAAACGCGCATTCTGAACATTCCTAAAAATCCTGACTGCCCGGCCTGCAGTAAAAAACGGGATGATGTTATCCTTGCCTACAGCTCCCCTGTTTGCGGATTTGTGCCGGAATTAACGCCGCAGCAAGCGCGCGGCAGAAGCAATTCCTGCCTGATCGATGTGCGTGAAAAGGAAGAATGGGATCAGGGGCATATTGATGGGGCGCAGCTCTGGCCGCTTTCAAAAATAATGGCGGGTGATCTGCCTGATTTGCCGCAAGAGACGGAAATTATCCTGCATTGTCAAAAAGGCATGCGCAGCCTGCAAGCCGCACAAATTCTTAAGGTGCAAGGATATTTAGAGGTTTACAGTGTGTCCGGAGGGTATGAAGCGTGGGTTAACTGCTTTGAGGACGCGTCAGAATAAATAGAGAAACAATGCTGAGTACTGTCATCTGAATTAAAATTACTACTAACGGCACTTCTAAAATGACGCTCAACAAGAAGGTTATTAATATTGTCACTATAGCGTAAGTCTTATTCCGTTTACTGATACTCCCGTTCTCTCTCCAGTCTATTATAGCCGGACCAAAAGAAGGGTGGCACAAAAGCCACGCGTGCAGTTTTTCAGAAGACCTTGCAAAACTAAATGCGCTTAACAGTAAAAAAGGTGTTGTTGGCAATAAGGGCAATACAATTCCTATGATCCCCAAGGCCAAGAAGATAAAACCTAAAATTTTCAATATCGTCTGCATATAACTCTTTAAGCAATTTTCTTCAGCTCCGTCATAAACACACCCATTTTATCGAGCAGCAGATGTACGCGCTTCACGGCCTGCCCCGAAAGTTCACCTGTTGCCTGCATGACATCATTAGCCGCTTGTCCGACCTGCGCCATACTTTGATTGATCTCACGGACATTTCCTGCAACGCCGTGCGTTCCAGCGGAAGCATGCTCTGCACTGTTTGCAATTTCCTTGGAGGCCGCACTTTGCTCCTCAATCGCGGCAGCAACAGCTGTAGCAGCTTCGTTGACCTCCGATATAACAGAACCAATTGAAGTAAATGTTTTGACAACATTACTAACGGATCCCCGTATACTGGTCACGAGGCCTGCAATCTCTTCGGTGGCCTTGCTGGTTTGCCCTGCCAGTTCCTTAACTTCGCTGGCCACAACAGCAAAGCCTTTTCCGGCTTCGCCCGCGCGCGCAGCTTCAATCGTGGCATTGAGCGCCAGAAGATTTGTTTGTCCTGCAATATCTTCGATCATACTGACCACTTCACCAATTTTATCGGCCATTTGTGAAAGTTCAGCAATGGTTTGTGTGGCGGCAGCAGATTCTTCAACGGCCATTCTGGAGATAGAGGAGGTTTTGTTCATCTGCTGGGTAATCTCGGCAATGCAACTCGACATTTCTTCTGCAGCGGCGGATATCGTCTGCACACTCATCGAGGCGCTGTCAGAACTACGCATGGCAGCATCAGCACCGTGAGAAGTTATAGAAACAGAATTTTGCATCGTTCCCGCGCTGCTCTCCAGCGTCTTTGCCGTCGCATTAATCTGCTGAACGACTTCGGTCAAGGACGTATCAAGATCGTTTGCTACATTCACAAACCCGTTCATTTTGTCTTCGACATTGTGCGCGGCACGGTTGATAATCCGCGCACCGTTCAGAAGATTACCATGCATTCCGGCTTCCAGAATACGGCGAAAATACTGATTGCGACTCACATGTTCCATGGCGGCGGTAGCCTCGCGGATGAAGGAATCCACAGTATCGACCATCTCATTCAGCTTCCATTGAAATTCGCCAAATTCCCCTTTTTCCGTGATGTTGGTCAGGCGTGATTCAAAATCACCCTTGGCAAGTGCGCTGACGGTTTCGGTCATTCGTTCGATTTCAAATTCAGATTTTTTGATTTTAAGGAGAGCCATCACTTGACAAGCTGCAACCAAACCAACGCCTGCAAGCCCCATCCAAGATCCGCTAAAAAACAAAAAGCCGCCGGTTAGCACGCATGCAACCAGCGCAGTGCCATTAAGCAGCCTTGCGCTGGAGAGCGAAGATAAGTTCATCATAATTCATACCTTTCTGCTTGACGGCATCGAGCAACATCTCAAAGCCCTTGTTCATGCCCTCCTTGGCGTTTTTATGCCGGTTTTCTTCCTCAAGCACGGCCTTGTAGAGCGGAATAATGGTAGAATTCAGGACATCGCGGTCGGGCACGCGGCGGTTGGAATGATAGCCGACAATCTGGCCATTTTTATCAAAGGATGGCGTGACATGCGCCAGTACCCAATAATGGTCTCCGTTTTTACTCATATTGTTGACATAGGCAAAAATCTCACGGCCTGCGCCAATCGTATCCCAGAGAAGCTTAAACACACTGCGCGGCATTTCCGGGTTGCGGATAAGACTATGTGGCTCACCCAAAAGCTCCGGTTCCTGATAACCCGAAATATTGATAAAAACGCGATTGACATATGTAAGCCGACCCTTAAGATCCGTCTTGCTGACGATCACTTCATCTTCACGGAAAAACCGCTCAACGCCGGTTGGCACCATTTTCGTTCTTACATTTTCAGTCATAACTTTCTCATACAAGCTCCTGTCGTTCATTATGAACGAAGAAAAAAGAATTGAGGTTGATTCAGATCAAGGCGAAAAAAGGAGATTGTTGGCCTAAAGCATACTAATAAATTTCATAATGAGCCGGACTGACACATAAAGGATCAGCAGTGCAGTCATCTTCTTGACCATGGACATGTTAATTTGCACTGCGCCCAGCCAGGATCCGATCTGTCCGCCGATTAAAACCGCGGGCAGCAAAATCCAGTAAGGGGAAAGAGCCGAGAATGAATCAATATCCTCAATTTTCAGGCTCTGACCGATAAGGCCTGCCAATGAATTGACCAGAATAAAAAACGCGCATGCTCCGGCGATCTGCTTGGCATTTCCCCAGCGCATAAAATGGAGAACGGGCGCCAGAAAAATGCCGCCGCCTATCCCCGTTATTCCGGCCATAAAGCCCAGCAATGTGCCAAAAATAGCGGGCATAAAACTATGCTGTGGTACTTTCAAGTTTGGAAATGACGGGTCTTCTTTTTCCGGCCATAAAAGCCTGATTCCTGAGAGCAAGAGAGCAAACCCTAAGACTCCGGTGAAAATAACCTCTGGCACCGGGATTAACCCACCAACAAAGGAGGCCGGAACTGAAAAAATAATCCACGGCGCAATGCGGGGAAGCCGGATATGCCTCTCTCTTGAGAAATGCCATACCCCCCCGGAAACCACCACGATATTACAAATGAGGGAAATAACGGGGATCAGCTGATAATCCGTATCCCCAAGCACTAAAAGCGCGTTATAGGTCGATCCGCCGCCAAATCCGATACAGGCGTAAAGCAGGGCAGTCATAAAAAACAGAAAAGCCAGAACCATATATTATGCTTTCTGGCGTGGCCTGCTATCCGCCCTGAGGTCAACTTGAAGAAAGATATCAAGACCGTTCACACGCGCACAAAGTCCTTCTTTGCTGCGTCCCATATCAATGAGATTTTGTATCTGATCCTTACTTGTACAGAGCATCAGACAGGATTCATCCTTATCTAAAATGAGTTTGAGCGGGGCTTCTTTAAAATTTTCAAAATACTCTGCCGGATCGGGATCAATGACCATCGCAAAATCATTCCCGCCAATGGACACAGCTTTTTCTATCGGCTGACCTGTACTCAGAATATTTAATTCATCTTCTGTGATTTTGAATGTCACGGATTTTTCGGTGATTTTTACATTCATGAATTTACAACCTCCGCCCAATCCTGCGGCGTATTGGCATTTTTCATGGAAGAGGAAAAATGCTCCGGCAACGCTACAGGATAGATGCCGTAATCATCTAATAAACCTTGAACTGATGTTTTCTCGCTCTGCTGATAAGGCGGAGTCATGAAGGCTGGCAAAGGCCAGTCAATAAAATACCCTCCCTCTTTTTGTTGCAAAAGCAGGTGCAGCATATCCGGTTTTAACAAGGGCATATCAACGGGAATAAACAACAATCCCGCATAACTAGAAAGGCGCTTGATAACTAACTTTATCGCTTCAGCCGGCCCTGTAAATGGCTCCTGATCAGAAAGGCAGTCGTAACCATCAACATCGCCGCTGATAAATATTTCCTTGATCCCGGTTGTTTTAAGTATCTCCATCATATGTTCGATGAGCGGCTTCCCTTGGTAATCCAGCAAAGCCTTATTCTGCCCCATGCGGCTTGAGCGCCCTCCTGCCAAAACGACTCCGGCGATAGCGTTAAAATCAACCATGCGCATCCTCCTGACAATGGCCGCAACAGGTCATGGAGTGCTCCGCTTCCTCTGACAGGGAATGTCCCGGCAACCAGTCGCTCATACCATCCACATAATGCTCTTTTTTCCAGATGGGAGCGCGTTTTTTAATTTCTTCGATGACGTAACGGCACGCTTCAAAACTCTCGGCGCGGTGCGGGGAACTCACAGCAATGATAATGCTGATCCCGCTGACATCCAGAGTGCCCTGATAGTGCGCAACATAATAGCGTGTATCAGGCCATAGCCCTTGTGCTTCCTCACAAATTTCATGAAAGGCTTTTTCTGCCAGGGCTTCATGCACATCGTATGTGATGCCTGTTACGCTTTTACCCTCATGCATATTGCGCACTGTGCCGATAAACGTATCAATGGCCCCATGCGCCGGATCGATAACACTTTGCATTGCCGTTTCTAGGCTTAAAGGATCAGCGCTGACAAAAACTTGAATACTCATTCCTTAGCCCCCACAGACCGGCGGTAAAATGGAAAGAGGCGTTTCTTCCTGCAGGATATAAGCATTTGGCAAAATTGCATTGTCATTGGCAAGAACGGATTCTTCCACCAGTGTTTTATGCTGCTCGCCCAATTGCTGCACCAAGGCTGCCTTAATTTGCTGCACAGAAGATCCGGCATCAACAGTAACGCAGAGCGTATCGCCAAATTGTCTGAAAACACCAAAACATTTGATAGAGTAATTTATCATCACTACGCTTTCTCATACCCTTGTTTTTTAATCTTGTTCAGCGCATCACCGATAAAAGGAGCGATAATATCCCAGCATTCCTTGACAGCATTGGGAGAGCCCGGAAAAGCGATGACAAGTGTTGAGCCAACCATGCCCGCCGTCATACGGGACAGCCATGCGGTATCCGTGAAATGAAGGCTTTCAGTGCGCAGCACATCGCCTAGCCCCTCAAGCATCCGGTCGCTTATTTTTTGCAAAACGTCAGGAGTCACATCGCGCGGCCCGGGCCCCGTACCGCCAGAAGCAATCAGGATATCCGGCTTATGCTGCGCAGAAATATCTTTAATCGCTGCAGCGATTTTATCCGCTTCGTCAGGTATGACCTCACAGCATTTGATATCGGCTCCCGCCGCGCTCAAAAGTTCCTTTAAAACGGGACCGGATTTGTCTTCATACTCGCCTTTTGATGCGCGGTCGCTCATAACCAGAATGGCGGCGGATTTACCGACGAGATTTTTTTCATCGGGCAATTGCTTGGCCAGCCAGTCAGGTATACCATTGGGGTTGATCCAAACACCGCTTTTTCCGCCGGTTTTCACAAGCAGGTGCACAGCCTCAATTGAAAGGTTAGAATCGGTACCTTTGGTTAAATCCCAGATTGTCAGAAGCGCAGCATTTGCACCCGCCAAGGCTTCCATCTCGACACCTGTTTTCGCAAAAGCAACGGCCTGTGCATAGACTGTAATGCTGTGATCCTCCTCATTCATGGCACAATGGATGGTGACCTGATCCAGCGGCAATGTGTGGCACATAGGGATAAGATCCGGTGTTTTTTTTGCGCCTGTGATGCCTGCCGCTTCAGCGAGTGCCAAAACATTGCCTTTAGGCAACTTGCCATTTTTGATCGCTTCAAAGGCTTCCGCGTTCATATGAATAGTGCCGCAAGCTACAGCGCGCCTGCGCGTTGGTCTTTTGCGTCCGACATCAATCATTTTGAAATTGGGCTGCGCCGCCGTGGGAAAGGCAATAACTTCTTCTGGTTTTGACATGGTTTTATCCTCCAATACTTGCTAAATGGTCGCGAACACCACTGTTATTATCATGCAAGAAATGCGCTGATTTCTTAAAATTCATCAAGGCCATTATTTTTTCTTGTAGCTCTTCTTGCTGCTCGTCTGATTGTAGAAGATGCCGTAGGGGATACCCGCGTTCACCGAAAAGACAAAGGTGGAGCGCACCCTTGGCAGACATGCGCAGACGATTACAGCTTTTACAAAAGTCTTTTGAATAAGGGGCGATTAAACCAATTGTGCCTTTACTGCCTTTATGTGCAAATTCCTGGGCTGGTCCTGCGCCTTCTTCACGAGGTTTTAAATGCCATCCACGTGCCAGCAATTTTTCCGTGACAGCGGTACCGGGCAAATGATGCTCGCTGAAATAATCCTGATTATCTCCCGTGCGCATAAGCTCAATAAAGCGCAAGGAAACAGGTTTATCCTGAACAAAAGCGATAAAATCATCAAGCTCGTTATCATTATATCCTTTGAGCAGGACAGTGTTAATTTTAACCGATTCAAACCCGGCGTTGTGACAGGCCTCCAGCCCGTCCAATATCTCTTCTAAACGGTCATGTTTTGTGATGGCTTTAAACTTCTCTGCATTCAGAGAGTCTATGCTGATATTAATCGCTCGAAGACCAGCGTCATAATAGCTCTGCGCCCGTTCGGGCAGCTTATAACCATTGGTCGTAAAGGCTAATTTTTTAATACCTTGTATTGAAGTAACGCGCTGCGCGATTTGGATAAAATCAGGGCGCACGGTCGGCTCCCCTCCTGTAAGGCGAATTTTCCAAACACCAAGCGCGGCGAATGCCTTTACCAGCCTTACAATTTCCTCTTGATTCAGAAAGCTCTCACATCCCGTTTTTTTATATCCATCGGGCAAGCAATAGGAACAGCTGAAATTACACACATCCGTTACGGACAGGCGCAAATAAGGAAACCGGCGACCAAAATTATCCGCAAGGTGCGGTTGGTTTATCATATCAATAGACTCCTTTCCAAACACGGGAGATCATGGCGTTTCCACACATAACCCCGGCCAATACGCCATATCCATTTAATAAGGACTTAGGACATAAAGGCTTCAGAGCGGCCATGCGCAAATGAACATGGCGAATCTTCATATTTTCATTATGATGGAATTTAAAATGAAGAGACTTGATCTGAATCAAGAGGGATAAAAATGCTGGAATTCTGGGTATCGCTTGTTATTTTTATGGCTTCGCATTCTGTTATAGCCCGATCGGGGCTTCGCGGCCTCATAGTTCAAAAATGGGGAGAGAAAACCTATTTGACCCTTTATTCTTTGCTCAGCCTGATATTGCTCGCATGGCTGGTCATTGCGGCGCAGAACGCGCCTCGTATCCAGCTATGGCCCTGGCTTTATGAACTTTATTGGATACCTAACATTTTTATGCCCTTGGCATGCATCTTGCTGGTTTCGGGTTTCATTGTACCCAACCCCTTATCCATAGCGGCAAAAAACAAAGGATTTGACCCAGAA
Source organism: Alphaproteobacteria bacterium (assembly GCA_023150415.1). Classification (GTDB taxonomy): domain Bacteria; phylum Pseudomonadota; class Alphaproteobacteria; order Micavibrionales; family Micavibrionaceae; genus JAKLKY01. Next base: position 17,659 of record JAKLKY010000004.1, read on the forward strand.
AGGCCGGGATTTATTGTCACTCTGACCCGTCATCCGATTTTGTGGGGCTTTTTTCTCTGGTCTGTTTCTCATGTTGTCCCAAACGGTGAATATCCGCTGATTGTCATGTTTGGAATATTTGCTGGATTTTCGTTAATAGGACTGAAGATAGTTGATCGGAAGTGCAAAAAGGAATTGGGAATGGAGCAATGGGACATACTGGCAAAAAACACACATGCTGTTCTTTTTGCTTCCCGCTCTTTATGGTCAGGACAATTCCAATTCACAAGATATGACATTACGGGAATTATTTCAGGTTTATTTGTGTACTTTTTACTTTATAGTCTTCACGAGACTTTATTTGGAATAGGCCCAATGCCTCCCATGTAGTATTTAAAATGAGTGCAGAGCCATGAACATTGTAGAAACCATCAAAAAAAGCACCCTGTTTCACAGTGTCGATATGCAGACAATCGAAGCATTGACTAAAGAATGTCATAAAAAAACATTTGCCAAAGGGCGTGATATCTTCGCCATGGGTGACAAGGCTGATGCCTTTTTTATTATTCTTGAAGGTTGGGTCAAGCTCTATCGTATCTCCAAGGATGGTGAAGAAGCGATCATCCATGTCTTTGGCCCCGGCGAGTCTTTTGCTGAAGCGGCTGTTTTTAACGACACAAAAACCTATCCTGTGAATGCCCATGCATTGGATGAAGTCATTCTTGTCGAAATACCCCGCAGTTTTTTTATCCAGAAAATCGAGGAAGACAGCCAATTCGCTTTGCGTATGCTCGGCGCCATCGCCGCACGACAGCATTACCTCGTCCAGCAAATAGAGCAGGTAACAACCCGCACTGCTCCACAGCGGATCGGCGCGTTTTTAATACGTTTTTGCAAGAAAAACAAGCAGGCCGAAGGCGAATGGGTTGTCCATTTACCTTACGATAAATCAGTGATTTCAACCCGCATGAACATCAAGCCCGAAACTTTTTCCCGCGCCCTGGCAAAACTGGAACCTTTTGGCGTTCATGTAGAAAATAAGAAAATTCTGATTACAGACATGGAAGCTCTGGCTGAATTTTGTGACATCTCACCAAACGAAATACCTTGTTAGGCTTCTCGCCCATCCGGTCGAGGGGCAAAGAGCATGGGGCTGTAAACCCATAAATAAGCTGCGAAACATAAAGACCATAAAGCAGCTGAGCCAATAATCCATTCATTCATATGATCCGGCATCAATATCGGCCCGAACACGCGGGCAATGGCCGTGACCTGAATGGCAAAAAATGAAAGCGTGGTGAGTGCGACCACTTTAAGCTCTCGTCCCGTATGCCCTAATGTAACGCGGCAAATCATACCCAATATCATGGAGCCTATCGAACCTGCGGTCAGAGCATGAATAACGGCTGTGACGCTCAAAAGACCAAACCCTGTTAAGGCAAGCAATCCAAGACCAACAACCAGCCAGCCATAACCGGCGTGAAGTATCCAGACGAGCGGATCATCAAAGGCTTTGAGCGTATGATAATGGCGCATTCTTAACCCGTGTATGAGGCAGGAAATACCTGCCGCAATACCGAGGATTGGAGTGTCTTTCGCAAAAATCAGACACAGAGCGACAGCCACTAAAGAGGCAAGCGCCGCCATATCCATTTTCATTTGTGGCGTCTGATAAGCCTCTATGCCTTTCCTGCGCAAGGCGGCAACGGTAAAGGCCGGTATAATACGCCCGCCGATCAGGGAAACCATGATTAAAATCATCATCAATGCAACATGCAGCGCGGCCATATTGATGGTAAGAAGGAACCAGAGATCACAGGCAAAAAGGACGCTCAAAAGCGTCAGAAAAATGAAATTGCGCTTGTTCCAGCTGCGGATAAGCGGAATGGCAAGCGATAAGGCCAGCGCAGGTATAAAAGCACTTTCGACCACTATAATCGCCCATGCCGGCAGGCCGAAATCAAAATGCATGACAATTCGCCCCAGCAGCCACAGCAGGCAAAGCCCCGCCAAATGCATCTGCCGCGCCGGCGCGCCGCCCGTCCAGTTGGCAACGGCTGTTAAAAGAAAGCCCGCGACAATCGCCATGGAAAATCCGTAAATCATCTCATGGGCGTGCCAGGAAACAGCGTCCAGCATAAAATAGGGAGGCACAACATATCCCGCATAAAACCCGCCCCACAGAGCCAAACTTATGACGCTATACAAAGCCCCAAAGAAAAAGAAAGGCCGGAACCCGCGCCCGAAGAATGGCCGTGAAAATATGGAGTCAAACAGCTTTAGCATGGCGGTTACTTTCTTTTTTAAAATAAGGATCGAAGAGCGAAGCTACAACACGCACAAATGTTTTGCCGCTTTGCGTAACTTGCAGCTGTGAACCGGTTATTTCAATCAAGCCGTCTTGCTCCAGCAACGCAAGCTCGGATCGCGGCACAGGAATATTCTTATAATCTTCAAAATTGACAGTAAAATTACACATCAATTCCTCGATAAGTTTTCTTCTATCCTGATCATCCTGCGTCAACGTCAGTACCCTTGCCAGCGGCACCTCTCCATTATCGACAGTTTTCCTGTATAAAGGCGCATCCGTGGTATTCTGGGTATAAGCCTCTTCAAACTGGCTGATTGACGACAAACCAAAACCCAATATGGTGCGGGCAGGATCATCCGTATAGCCTTGAAAATTACGGCGCATATTCCTGTTTTTCAAAGCACCAGCCAGCGGATCATCAGGGCGCGCAAAATGATCAATACCGATGGCTTCATATCCGGCTTCCTTTAAACGGGTTTCGGTGAGCTTGGCCATCTCGTAACGCAAAGATGTTTCTGGCATTTCATATTTCTCAAGCAGTTTCTGATGTTTTTTCATCCATGGCACATGGGCATAAGGGAAGACGGCAACGCGCGACGGCTGAAGTTCCAAGACTTTATCCAGCGTTTCATTGACGGTTTCCAATGTTTGTTCGGGCAGGCCGATAATCAAATCAAAATTAATGTGGTGAATGTTGTTACGGCGCAGCGCCTCAATTTGCTTTTTGACCATATCAAAGGGCTGAATGCGGTTTATGGCCTTTTGTACGCCCGCGTCAAAATCCTGAATACCAAGGCTGATCCGTGACAGGCCAAGCGCGGCATACTCTGAAATTTTTTCTTCGCTCAAAAGCCGTGGGTCACACTCCATATCAATCTGCGCAGATGACAGATCAAAATAACGCCCCAGAGTATTCAATATGCGTTTTATATCCTGCGTTTTTGCGTAATTGGGGGAGCCACCGCCGAAATGAATGCGTGAAACGGGCTGGCCGCCTTTAAAATTTCTACTCGCCAATTCTATTTCTTTGATCAGCGTATCGATATAGGACGCAATCGGGCTGTAGCTATGGACGATTTTGGTATGGCAGCCGCAATAATGGCAAAGGCTATGGCAAAAGGGAATATGAACGTAAAGGGAAACAGGCTCGCACCGTATGAGCTTGTTCAGGCAATCAAAATAAGTGGTGGCATCCTGAGCAGGTTTAAACTGCACCGCCGTTGGGAAACTCGTGTAGCGCGGCACAGGAATATCATATTTGGCAAGCAAGGCCTTCATATCATTTTTATTCATGCGCCCATCCTACGAATATACGTTCAGGCGACCTTGATCTGAATCAAATGATGCTACTGCACCAGTGGCGATTTTACGCCTTCGAAGCGGAAACCGCTGATTTTCGACCGTCCTGCCAGAAGCTGCACATATTGTTGAAAAGCCTTGTTCCAGCTTTTTTGTTCCAGATCATTTTTGATCCAATCGGCAACACTTTCATAGGGCAGTTGCGCACCTTCCGCGTATTCATGAACCTGGATAATGTGATAGCCGACTTCACTTGCCACAGGCTCCTCGCTGATATCACCCTCCCGCATCTGAAACAAAGCTGTTTCAAAGGCGGGCATGGTTTGCCCCTTGCTGATCTGCCCCAGCATTCCACCGTCCTTGGCGGAAGAGCATCCCGATTCCGCCCGTGCGATGCCGGCAAACAATTCCGGTGACTTCTTTATCTTTGCCAGCGCGGTATCCGCCTTGAGTTTGGCTGCTTTGCGTGCTTCCTCATCTTCCGGCGGAGCCAAATACAGGATATGAGACACTTCAAAAAGCGGTGAAGTAAAGAATTTGCTTTTGTTATTCTCGTAATACCGTCTGCACGTGTCTTCGTCAGCCTTTGGCGCGGTGATTTCCTGCTCCAGCAAAGCTTCAATGATGTCGTCGGGCTTCTTAACTGCTTCATTCCGCTGACATAGCCCAAGTTCCGCCGCGCGCTGGATCAGGATTTCACGTATCACAAGCGCCTTCATGGCTTCATATTTGGCGCTGAAAAGACTTTCTGCCGGGTGATACTGTACTTCCGCATTAATCTCATCTGGTGAGATTTTAATGCCGTTGACTTCTATGCCGGGGGCGAGTGTTTGCATTATGTTGCTCTCTTGCGAACGATTTGATAGGGACGGAAAACGTAACCAACCGGAGCGCTCAATGCGTGAACCAGCCTTGTGAACGGGAAAATGACCAGTAGGAATAACCCAAGCGTGATATGCGCCTTGAAGACCAGGGCAACATCAGCAATATATTCATACGCGCCGCCACGGAATGTCACAATATGCTGTGCCCATTCCATGAACTTCACCATTTCATGGCCATCCAGATGGTGCATGGAAACCGGAATAGTCAACATACCCAATGTTAATTGAGCAAGCAGCAAGACCAGAACCATAATATCCGCAAACGAACTGTTAATCCGGATACGCGGATCAAACAAACGGCGATGCAGCAGCATTAAAAGACCGATAAAGCAGAAAACACCGGCAATCCCCCCTGCGGTAATCGCAAGAATCTGTTTTGCACCATGTGAAATGCCCAGCGCATCAAACACAGCAATCGGTGTCAGTAATCCGACCGCGTGCCCGGCTAAAATAACCAATATGCCGAGGTGAAAGAGGATACTGCCGATAATCAGCTGCTTGCGGCGCAACAGTTGTGAGGATTTACTGCGCCAAGAATAAGGATCACGGTCAAAGCGCAGAATACTGCCCAATAAGAAAACGATGATCGCAATATACGGAAAAATTTGAAACAGGAAGTAATCTATCATTTTTTAACCCTTTCCTCTTCCTTATAACCATTGATACGCGCCAGCATATCTTCGGCTTTCGGGCAGCCGCTATTCTGGCCGGTTGTTTGTTCTGTATTCTCAAAGGCGAACTGCTCTTCCCATTCCGCGTCAAGTTTTTCAAGGTCGTATGCTGCCCCCGATGCCTTCTGGAGCGCGATCTCTACCGCCTTCGGATCAGGCTTGCGCGCGGCTGTTTCTACCAGTGTTTCAAAGACAGTGGCATACTGTGATTCTCGGTTTTTCAAGCGTTCTGCAATAGCGGAAAGAATATTAACCACACTGCCTAAATTTTCTTTGGTATCTTCCGGCGGCAGGGTTGATACATATTCCAGAAATAGTGGCAAATAGTCAGGGGTTTCATCAGTATTAATCAACAAACCAGCTTCTTCATAGACTTTGGTCAAATCAACCAAAGCCTGCCCACGTTCGCGTGAATCGCCGTGAATATGTTCAAATAAATGCAGCGACAAGGATGGCGTGCGATCAAACAAAGCAACATAGGTTTCCTGTAAATCAAGAAGATCGGTCACACGCATCTCTTCAAGAAACAACTCCAGAGAACGGAGTTCTTTTTCAGAAACCCATTTTTCATCTTTTAGGAAATTATAGCACTCATCCAGAACCTCTTTATGAGACTCGGAAGGATAGGTGAGTAGAAATCCCAGTATTTTAAGCGTTCTCATGAGCCTTTTCCTTGTTGTCCTCCGCAAGAGCCGCAACATCCGCCATTAGCATGCGGGTCAGGCTTTTGTGTGTCCTGTTGCTTTTTACCTTCAGGGACATTCTCTTTTTTCGCGCTCTGCTTTTTGTCTTCAGAGTTTTGTTTTTTAAAAATATTCATGATCTTCGTCCTTTCTTAATTGATCAACCACAACCGCCGCCGCAAGAACCGCCGCCACATCCGGTATGCTTTTTCCCAATCTCTTCATACTTGTCCCGTTCGAAAATCGTATTCACACGATTGCTTTTTGTGCTGCCGGACTGGCCACGTGACTGTTTAGGGTTTTCAAACAGATCAATCGCGCTGTTGCTGTGGTCAGAACAGCCATTACCGAAGCTGAAACCGCAACCACCGCTTTCGCCAAAGGCATCAAGGGTTTCTTCACGATGGCTTGTCGGGATCACGTAACGATCTTCGTAATTGGCAATCGCCATGATTTTATACATGTCTTCGACCAATTCCGGCGTCAGACCGACTTCTTCCAAAATGCCGGAGTTATCCTTGCCCTCAATCATCTTGCCGCGCATGTAATGGCGCATCGCCATCATACGTTTAAGGCCAAGACGCACAGGCTCTACTTTACCGGCAGTCAGCATATTGGCCAGATATTTAACCGGAATACGCATATCATCCAGATCCGGCATAATACCGTCTTTGGTGGCTATTTTCCCCTGCGCTGCCGCTGATTGAACAGGAGAAAGGGGCGGAATATACCAGACCATCGGCAAGGTGCGATATTCCGGGTGAAGCGGGAACGCCACTTTCCAGTCCATTACCATTTTATAAATAGGAGAGTTTTGTGCACCCTCAATCCAGTTCTCAGGAATACCTTGTTTACGCGCTTCCGCGATGATTTCCGGATCGTGTGGGTTCAGAAAAATGCCAAGCTGCGCCTCATATAAATCTTCTTCATTAGGAACGCTCGCCGCCTCTTCAATACGGTCAGCGTCATAAAGAATGACCCCAAGATAACGAATACGCCCGACACAGGTTTCGGAACAGACAGTTGGCTCACCATTTTCAAGACGTGGGTAACATAGCGTGCATTTCTCGGCCTTGCCGGATTTCCAGTTGTAATAAATTTTCTTGTAAGGACAGCCCGACACGCACATCCGCCACCCACGGCATTTGTCCTGATCTATTAGAACAACGCCATCTTCTTCACGTTTATAGATGGAGCCAGAAGGACAAGAAGCAACGCAAGTTGGATTAATGCAATGCTCACACAAGCGAGGCAAATACATCATAAAGGTGTTTTCAAACTCGCCATACATTTCTTCTTCAATGTCTTTGAAATTATAATCTTTGCGGCGATGTTCGAATTCAGTCCCCAGAATTTCTTCCCAGTTTGGGCCCCATTCGATTTTTTCCATGCGCTGCCCTGTGACCAGCGAGCGCGGACGCGCTGTTGGCATAGTTTTCATCTCGGGTGCTTTTTGCAAATGATCGTAATCAAATGTGAAAGGTTCGTAATAATCATCAATTTCCGGCATGCTCGGGTTACCGAAAATATTGGCGAGAATGCGCCAGCGGCTGCCCTGTTTGGGATGAATTTTGCCGTTGGCATGGCGTTTCCAGCCACCTTTCCATTTTTCCTGGTTTTCCCAATCTTTGGGGTATCCAACGCCCGGCTTGGTTTCAACATTATTAAACCATGCATATTCAACCCCTTCGCGGGATGTCCAGACATTCTTGCAAGTGACGGAGCAGGTATGACAGCCGATACATTTATCGAGATTGAGCACCATACCAATTTGTGCGCGTATTTTCATTATTCTGCTGCCTCCACTTGAGCCGGTTCATCCATCCAGTCCACCTTGTCCATTTTACGGACAATAACGAATTCATCGCGGTTGGAGCCAACGGTTCCGTAATAATTAAATCCGTAAGAAAGCTGGGCATACGCGCCGATCATATGTGTTGGTTTGATCGTTGCCCGCGTGACGGAGTTGTGAATACCGCCGCGTGCATTGGTAATTTTACTGCCCGGCGTATGCACCAGTTTTTCCTGCGCGTGATACATGAGCATCATGCCTTCATTGACACGCTGGGATACAACCGCCCGTGCAACGATTGCGCCGTTCGTATTGAAGACTTCCAGCCAGTCATTGTCTTTAATGCCGATTTTATTGGCATCGACCTCACTGACCCAGACAATCGGCCCGCCGCGAGAAAGCGTCAGCATGTGCAGATTATCTGTATAGGTGGAGTGAATCCCCCATTTCTGGTGCGGCGTAATGAAGTTAAGCAGGATCGTTGGCGATTCCTCCCCATGCTTGTCCAGCATATTCTGGACAGTGCGTGTATTGATTGGCGGACGATAGGAAACCAGCGCCTCGCCAAAATCAACCATCCATGGATGATCCTGATAAAGCTGCTGACGGCCTGTCAGCGTACGCCATGGAATAAATTCATGCACGTTTGTATAGTTAGCGGTGTAGGATACATGCTCTGATTCAAGACCGCTCCATGTGGGGGAGCTGATAATCTTGCGCGGCTGCGCCTGAATATCGCGGAAGCGAATTTTCTCCTCTTGCTTGGGCAAGGCCAGATGCGTGTGATCGCGTCCTGTAATTTTACTCAAGGCACTCCAGGCCTTAACCGCTACTTCACCGTTGGTTTCTGGCGCCAGCGATAAAACCATCTCACATGCGTCGATATCCGTATCAATTTTGGCGCGCCCCTCTTTGTTCTCGCCGTTGAGCTTTTTCAGAAAATCCACTTCATGATCAGTGTTCCAGCCAATCCCTTTGCCGCCATTGCCCAGTTTTTCCAGCAAAGGACCAAGCGATGTAAAGCGATCAAATGTGGCCGGATAATCGCGCTCGACGACTTTCATGCTGGGCGCAGTTTTACCCGGGATCAAGTCACATTCACCTTTGCGCCATTCTTTCACATCAGGCTGGGCAAGTTCGCCCGGCGTATCGTGCTGGATCGGGTTAAGAACAATTTCCTTCTCAACGCCCAGATGCCCTTCGCAAAGTTCAGAAAATTTCTTGGCAAAGCCTTTATAAATTTCCCAGTCTGATTTGCTTTGCCAGACCGGATCAATCGCCTTGGATAGTGGGTGGATGAATGGATGCATATCAGACGTATTGAGATCGTTTTTCTCATACCAACTCGCCGTTGGCAGAACAATATCCGAATAGACACAGGTCGTGGACATACGGAAATCAAGCGTGACCACCAGATCCAGCTTACCTTCCGGCGCTTCGCCATGCCAGACAACTTCGCTGCATTTTCCGGGACCTTCATCACCCAGATCCTTGCCTTGAACGCCGTGTTGTGTGCCAAGGAAATGTTTGAGGAAATATTCATGACCCTTACCGGAAGAGCCCAGAATATTGGAGCGCCAGACAAACATGTTGCGTGGCCAGTTTTTCGGATTATCCGGATCTTCGCAGGACATGCGCAGATCACCGGATTTCAAACGATCCACGACGTAGTCAACAGGATCAACCTTTTTGTTCTCAGCCTGTTTTACCAGATCAATCGGGTTTTCTTCGAGTTGCGGCGCGGACGGTAGCCAGCCCATCCGCTCGGCGCGGATATTGCAATCAATCAGCGAACCTTTCCATTTTTCTTTATCCGCAAGGGGGGAAAGAACTTCGTCAACGTCCAGTGTTTCATAACGCCATTGATCCGTATGAGCATAGAAGAACGATGTTGAGTTTTGCTGGCGCGGCGGGCGTACCCAATCAAGGGCAAAAGCAAGCGGTGTCCAGCCTGTCTGCGGACGCAGTTTTTCCTGCCCGACATAATGTGACCATCCGCCGCCGGATTGACCGATACAACCACAGAAAGCCAGCATATTGATGGCCGCGCGGTAATTCATATCCATGTGATACCAGTGGTTCATCGCTGCCCCGATGATGATCATCGACTTACCCTTGGTGATATGGGCGTTGTTGGCGAATTCTCTTGCAACCTGAATGACTTTTTCTACCGGAACGCCAGTGATGCTTTCCTGCCATTTGGGAGTATAGGGGATATTATCTTCATAGCCGGAAGCCACATTATCACCGCCAAGGCCTTCACGGGAGATACCATAATTGGCGCAAAGCAGGTCAAACACGCAGGCTACAGCCACTTTCTCGCCGTTCAGATCCAGATATTTGACCGGAATGTTGCGATCCAGAACATCTTCACCGGCGGAGGGTTCGAAATATCCGGTTTCATGGGTCTGACCGCCAAAATACGGGAAACCGACTTTGAGCACATCATCATGATCACCAAGCAAAGTTTTGCGTGGGCGAATATTCTCTCCTGTTTTGGAATCGGTCGGAACAATGTTCCATTTTCCTTCCTCACCCCAGCGGAAGCCAATAGAGCCTGTCGGAACGGTAATGTTACCGGTTTCTTCATCGAAACAGACAGTTTTCCATTCAGGATTATTATCTTCATCGAGATTGCCCTTGAAATCAGAGGCTCTCACCATGCGCCCGGGAACAAAACGGTCGCCCTGTTTGTCAAGTTTCACCAGAAACGGCATATCGGTATAGGAACGGCAATAATCATCGAAATATTCCGAAGGGTTATCGATATGAAACTCTTTCAGGATCACATGCCCCATAGCCATGCCAAGGGCGGCGTCTGTTCCCTGACGCGGATTAAGCCAGATATCACCGAATTTCGAGGCTTCTGAATAATCCGGTGTGATCGTGACAATTTGCGTCCCCTTGTAACGCGCCTCAGTCATGAAGTGGGCGTCGGGTGTACGGGTTTGCGGGACATTTGATCCCCACATGATAATAAAGCCGGAATTATACCAATCCGCACTTTCCGGTACGTCGGTTTGCTCCCCCCATGTCTGCGGACTTGCAGGAGGCAGGTCGCAATACCAGTCATAAAAGCTCATGCATACGCCGCCAATCAGGGACAAGTATCGTGCGCCGGCAGCGTAGGAAATCATCGACATGGCAGGGATGGGGGAAAAGCCGATCACCCGATCAGGACCATGTTCTTTAATTGTATAAATATTGGCCGCAGCGACAATTTCGTTTGCTTCATCCCATCCGGCACGGACAAAGCCGCCCTGGCCGCGCACCTTTTGATAGGACTGGCGTAAAACTGGATCGGCCTGAATGGTTTTCCATGCCTCAACCGGATCCCCACCAACTTGCTTCTTTGTACGGCGCCATAGCTCTAACAGCCTTTTACGCACCATCGGATATTTCAAACGGTTGGCGGAATAAATATACCAGCTATAGCTTGCCCCTCTGGAACAGCCGCGCGGCTCATGATTGGGAAGGTCAGGGCGTGTGCGCGGATAATCCGTTTGCTGCGTTTCCCATGTGATAAGGCCGTTCTTCACATAGATTTTCCAGGAGCAGGAACCGGTGCAGTTTACACCATGCGTCGAGCGAACAATCTTGTCATGCGACCAGCGATCCCGATACGCCTTTTCCCAGGCTCTGTTTTCTTCCGTCGTCACGCCATGACCGTTTGAGAATTTCTCTCGGTTCTGGGCGAAATAACTGATGCGGTCGATAAAATAGCTCATCGCTATGACTCCTTAAGATTCTTTATCTTTCTTTTTAGTTTTAACGGTTTTGCAACAGCGTCCCTTGATTCAGATCAAGAGGCCTATTTATTCAGCATTTTATTTCCGCATTTTTTCTGATGTAGAAATACCAGGTTAAATACAGGCACAAAGCATAGAACCCTGCGAAAACAAGCAAGGCCGCATCCGGCGCTCCCGTCAAAGAAATGGACGTGCCGTAGCTTTTGGGAATAAAGAACGCGCCGAATGCACCGATAGCGGAGCTAAAGCCGATAACGGCTGCGGATTCTCTTTCTGCCGTCTTGCGGATGTCTTCTTCTGGCTGACCTTTCAGGGCTTTTTTCCTGTCCTGCCAGAAAATGGATGGGATCATCTGGAAGGTAGAGGCGTTCCCTACGCCTGTCGTAATGAACAGGGCAAGGAACATGCCGAAAAATCCGTAGAATGCCATGGGATGATCCTTGATGGTCAGGAAGTAATACACCCCGAGCGCACCAACAATCATGGCAACAAAGACCCAAAGCGTAACGCGACCGCCGCCGAATTTATCGGAAATCCATCCACTCCCCGCACGGGACAGCGCGCCAAGCAGCGGGCCAATAAAAGCAAGCTGAAGAGAGTTCACCTCCGGAAATTGTGACTTCGCCAGCAAGGGGAACCCTGCAGAAAATCCAATAAAGGAGCCGAATGTTCCAATATAAAGAACGCACATAATCCAGTTGTGTTTCCGCTGGAAGATAGCCATCTGGCTGGAAAACGACGCTTTGGCATCCGCAATATCATTCATGAAGAACCATGACAGGATTGCGGAAGCGGCAATAAATGGAATCCATATATAAGCGGCATTTTGAATCCAAAGGCTTGTGCCATCTGCCAATTGCGGAGCACCGCCGACGGCGCCGAACAGGCCAACCGTAATCACCAGCGGTACAAGGAACTGAACGGCACTAACCCCCAGATTACCAAGGCCAGCGTTCAAAGCCAGAGCATTGCCTTTTTCTTTTTTAGGGAAGAAATAGGCAATATTCGCCATACTGGAAGCGAAGTTCCCGCCTCCAAAACCACAGAGCAAAGCCAAAATCAGAAAAACCGAATAAGGAGTAGAAGGATCCTGCACCGCTATACCGATGCCAAATGCCGGTATAAGAAGTGAAGCTGTGCTTAAGGATGTCCAGCGACGGCCACCGAAAACAGGCACCATAAAAGCATAGAAAATTCGTAAAGTTGCACCTGATAGTCCGGGCAGAGCCGTAAGCCAGAATAGCTGTTCTGTCGTAAAATCAAAACCCACCTTGGAAAGGTTCACAACAACGACACTCCATACCATCCACAGCGCAAAGGCCAAGAATAAAGCCGGAACGGAAAGCCAGAGATTGCGGCGGGCAATCCTTTGTCCTTCTGAGCGCCAGAAGCTGTCCTCTTCGGGCTTCCAGACTTTCAAAACATGTTTCTTCTCCATCTCGGTGAAAAAGGCAGGTTTTGTCAGCTCTGGGTAACGTGCTCGCTCCATTAGGCGGATAGAGACGTGCATCCACAGGAATGCAATTGTAACCAATACGAAAAGCAACATAAAACAGCTTGTCCAGACGTTGAGATAATCATTCATCAGACCAAAGCTCAAAGGAAGAAAGAAGCCGCCAAGACCGCCAATCAGGCCAACAATACCGGCAACCGATCCAACATCATTCGGGTAATAGACAGGAATATGTTTATAGATTGCGGCCTTGCCCAGAGACATAAAGAAACCAAGAACAAATACAATCACTGTGAATGGGATAAAACCCCAGCCAAAACTGAATTCTATATTTCCATCAATTCCATGAACGACATAATCGGTTTGCGGATAAGCCAACAGAAAACAGCAAATAGCACTCACAAGAAACGTCCAATACATGACCGAGCGCGCGCCATATTTATCAGACAAGTACCCGCCTACGGCGCGGAACAATGAGGCCGCTATAGAAAAAGAAGCAGCCAGCATCCCTGCCGATTTAATATCCAGATCATAAACGCCAACATAATAGCGCGGCAGCCATAGTGCCAATGCAACGAAGCCGCCAAACACAAAAAAGTAGTAAAGAGAGAAACGCCAGACTTGCAGTTTCTTGAGAGGTTTAAGAGACTCCCACATCGATTTCGGGGCGGTCTTTGCAGCCCTTTGTTGCTGAATTTGAGGCTCATCCTTGGTAAAGAACCAGAATAGCAGTGCGATGACGACCAATGATAGCGCCCAGACTTGCGCAACCATATGCCAACCGTAGGAAACCATGACAAAGGGCGCTATAAATTTGGTTACTGCCGCACCGATATTGCCCATGCCATAGACACCCAACGCAGTCCCCTGACGTTCCTTGCCGTACCATTTCGAGAGATAGGCAATGCCGACCACGAAACTTCCCCCCGCCACGCCCACACCCAATGCCGTCAGCAGTAACATTTCATAAGTATCCGCATAAGTCAGACACCATGTGAAAAAGGCTGATGACAGCATAACCGCCATAAAAATCGGGCGCCCCCCATACTGATCGGCCCAGATACCAAAAAAGAGTCTTACCAAAGAGCCAGTCAGGATCGGCGTCCCGATCAGCAGACTGAATTGCGTGTCTGTCAGCCCCATATCCTGTTGTATCTGGACACCGATAATTGAAAATATCGTCCACACGGCAAAACACAGGGTGAATGCCACCGTACTCAAACTAAGGGCTCTGGTTTGATCTGTCTTGGTAATCATAGGGCTAGCTCCGCCAACATATTCAGATAATTTACATTTTCAACGAAAGAGAGTTTATTTTCTCATCCATTTTCTTTAGTATTGCATGTGCGAATTTGACCGGACTTGATTCAGATCAAGATGCTGTCAACAAAGAACAATGATTGGTAATAAAGATGCAGTTGCCTGCAAATTTTAATGAACAAAAAAAGCCGCAGCTTTTTGAGGGATTATCCGAAAACAGTCTTCAGACGTTACTTCAACGTTCTGTCATGCACGATTATGACAGTGGCAAAGTTCTTGTGCAGCAGGGCGATAGTCCGGAATGTATTTTTCTTGTGCTGGACGGATCGTTAAAAACAACCCGCATAAACGAAGATGGCGGCGAAGCCATAATACGCATGCTTGAAGCTGGCGACACATGTATGGAAGCCGTTCTTTTTATGGGGATTCCTTCGCCGATCAACGTGCAAGCCATGAGCGCCGCCAAAATTCTTAAAATTCCGGATTCAGTTGTCAAAAAACATGTTCTTGAGGATCCTGCTTTTGCCGTTAATCTTTTGCGTATTGTCTCGCGCCATTATAAAAATGCTATGCATCAGATTGAAGCTATGAATATTAAATCACCGCTGCAGCGCGTGGGGTACTATTTTCTGCTCAAGCATATTGAACAAGGGCACGAAAATCTGGACTTTAAACTTCCCTTTAAAAAACAGGTCGTAGCGAATTATTTAGGCATGACGCCAGAAACCTTCTCCAGAACACTCAAGCAAATGAAAGATATCGGCATCAAAGTGGAAGAAGATACAATCAGAATGCGGGATTCATTTGCGCTCTGCCATTTCTGTGATTCTGATACCGCTTCTTTATGCTCAAGGCACGATCAGCCCGAATGTGAAAAATGCCCGCTGCACTAAAACTTCCTCATATTCAAGTGCGGGGCAGCAACGGATAAAACTCCACCACTTCACCGGGCTTGATGATTTCCAAGGCTTCAGGAACATGCAACCAGCAGTTCATGTTCAAAAACGGATTGACCATAAAGGAAGCCTGACCGTCCAGAATATCTACACTGCGCGTTCCATCTTCCCAGCTTTCGCTTTTACCCTTTAAAATCATATGCAGCCCTGATTTTTTAACAAACTTTGTCATAGCGCGCGCATGCAGCGGTTTTTCTGGTTCCTGCCCCATCATCGCGCGCAAAGCCGAAACAACAAAAAAGCGTAGTCCCACTGCGCTCGCAACCGGATTTCCGGGCAGCCCGAAATAAAATGCTCCGTTGGGTAGAATTGCAAATAAATTGGGCTTCCCCGGTTTGAGCTTTACCTTGTGAAAGATGATGTCAGCACCTATTTTTTCCAGCCCCTCTTTTACAAAATCAAATTCACCGGCTGAAACCGCGCCGCTGGAAATAATGATATCGCATTTTTCGCTCATCAAATTTTTTAGCTCTTTACAAAAAACTTCCAGATCATCTCGCACCGTCTCGCAAGGCAATACATCACACCCCAATGCCTCCAGCATGGCCAGCGCATAGGGACGGTTTGAATTATAAATCTGGCCTGATTCCAGAGGAGTCGATAAGTCATCAACAATCTCCCGTCCGGTTGCCATGAAAGCTACTTTTGGTTTTTTAAAGACACGTAGCTGGGAAACACCCAATGTCGCTAAGGGCAATATATGCGCAACCCCCAACGTATCACCGGTTTTCAAGATTTCATCGCCTTTCTGGAAATCCTCCCCGGCCCGGCGAATATTCGCCATAAGCTTTGGAACAGATTTAAACGTGATTTTTTGATCCTGCACATCGACATTTTCAATAGGCACCACAGCATCCGTGCCTTTCGGAACAGGCGCGCCCGTCATAATATGAATACATTTTTCAGCCCTCAGCGCCTCTTCAGGCACAGGATCGCCCGCCGCGATAACGCCGGATTTTTCAAGAACAACCGGAGCTTCCTCACTCGCGCCCTCCAGATCGCACATGCGAACGGCAAAGCCATCCATCGCAGAATTATCAAAAGGCTGGATACTTAGCGGCGCCAGCACATCTTCTGCACAGACACGCCCCACAGCCTCATGCAGCGCAATTACCTCTGTATCCAGACGATATGTGCTTGCCCGTTCCCGAATAATTCTCTGTGCAGTTTCAAAAGAAATCATGAGCGTAATCTTATCAGTCCGTAGCCTGATCGCAAGCCGCACTCTCTTTTTTATTCAGCGTAAACGGTCTGTTATGCGAAGTTAAAATGCGCTTCTGCGATACTTGCTTGTTCTGGTTATCGGGGAAAAGCTTCTGTTCTATTTTCGGCGGGTTTTTTATAGGTGCGCGCTTATTATTCACAATACGTCTCCTGTCTTTGGATGCTTCAAGCATAAACTATAATCAAGATATCCAGCCTGTAACTTGATCTGGATCAATCCCCAAAGCATACCCAGCGCTTATTGTCTGGTTATGATGACAGCGCAGGCCGATTACAGATCAGAAACTGAAAAGCAGGAGTACAGGTATTTACCAAGGCTACTGCGCCTTATACTTGCGCCTGTGCCACTTTTTGCCATCCAACCTGTTTTACACAAAATCGTTCATCACATAACACAGAAACGACCGGAGTTATTTGACCGTATCGGGCCACATAAAGACAAGCTTTTCTTGATTGATCCGGTAAATTTGCCCTTTGCCTTTGCATTAAGAGCTAATCCGGACAATCTTTCCTTTTGTGCATACCGGCGGCGCAATCTGCCTCAGGTCGAAGCCCGCATTGCAGGAACGTTCTTAACATTGCTGGATATGGTGGATGGACAGCTGGATGGGGATGCCCTGTTTTTCACACGCGAGCTTGTGGTGGAAGGTGATACCGAGGCCGTTGTCTGCCTGCGCAATGCAATTGATGACGTAGAGGGAAGTATCGCCGAGGACACTGCGAATTTATTCGGATTTGCCGGACGAAATGCTTTGAAGATTTTAAGAAAGGCGAGGAATCATGGTCGAAAACACTGAGCCTGTGGGGGAACTTGTCTGTCCCGCAGGAACGCCAGCATCCCTGCGCACTGCCGTGGATGCTGGCGCGGATGCTGTCTATTGCGGGTTTCAGAATGCAACCAACGCCCGCAATTTCCCGGGACTGAACTTTACACTTCCAGAGATGGAAAAAGCTGTCGTCTATGCCCATGAACGCGGGACAAAAGTGTTGCTGGCGGCCAATACATTTCCGCCTGCCGGCAAGATACAACTCTGGAAGGACGCTGTTGATTCAGCTGTTCGCATGGGAATTGATGCCATTATCGTGGCTGATATCGGCGTTGCCGGTTACATCAAGAAAAATCATCCTGATCAGCGCATCCACTTATCCGTTCAGGCCGGTGCGCCTTCTGTTGAAGCCATTAAATATTATTGCGAGGAATTTGGCGTCAGGCGTGTTGTCTTGCCGCGTATATTGACGATCCCTGAAATCAAATCACTGAAAAAAGAGATCCCTTGCGAAATTGAATGTTTTATTTTCGGCAATCACGGCCTTATGGCGGAAGGACGGTGCAGCCTGACAAATTATGTTACCGGATTATCCACCAATATGGACGGGGTGTGTTCCCCCGCCGGCGATGTGAAATATGAGGAAGATGCACAGCGCAATCTGACGACCAAACTCGGCGCCTTCACCATTGATTGCTTTTCCTGCACGCAAAACCCCGGATATCCAACCATTTGCAAAGGGCGCTACCGCGCACCGCATAGGCCGGATGGTTATTATGCCTTTGAAGAACCGATCAGCCTTAACCTGGCGCGCTTGCTGCCGGAACTTATCAAGGCGGGCGTTCATGCTTTCAAGATTGAGGGACGCCAACGCTCCCGCGCCTATGTGCGTGAGGTCGTATCATCATGGCGCAAGGCCATAGATGATGTGATGGCGGGACAGGACGTGGAGCTGGCGCATCTATTGTCCCTGACCGAAGGTCATAAACAAACGCAGGGCGCTTATGAAACAAAGAGATGGAGATAAGCCAATGATGGCGCAATTGACAATGGGACCAATTTTATTCCACTGGCCTGCTGAGAAAAAACGTGACTTTTATTTTCGTATTGCCGATGAAGCGCCGGTTGAAACGGTCTATCTGGGCGAGGTTATCTGCTCCAAGCGGACACCGTTTTTTGAACAGCATTATAGCGAGGTTGCCGAGCGCCTTATGGCGGGCGGGAAAAAAGTCGTATTTTGCTCTCTGGCTGAAATCATGATCCCCCGTGAACGCAAAATGACCGAAGGATTATGCGAACTTGAAGATTTTGAGGTTGAAGCCAATGATGCCGCCGCACTCTATCATTTGCGCGGGAAGCCACACCGGATTGGCCAGTATTTTAATGTCTATAACGAAGACGTGATGGAACATCTGGCCTCTGGTGGGGCAACCCACTTTACTCTGCCTGCGGAATTACCGGCGGAGTCTATATCCGCTCTGGGACAAAAAGCCGATGATATCGGGGTCGGTCTTGAGGTGCAGGTTTTCGGACGCGTTGGCCTTGCGCTTTCGGCACGGTGTTATCATGCGCGTGCTCATGGCCGGGTTAAAGATAATTGCCAGTTTGTCTGTGAAGAAGATCCGGACGGCATGATATTAAAAACGCTGGAAGAAAAAGATTTTTTATGCGTCAACGGTGTACAGACATTATCTTACACTTACCTGAACCTTGTTCATGAATTGCATGAAATGGCAGATATGGGCGTAAAGTCCTTCCGCCTTTCCCCGCACACGCATGATATGAAGCAGGTTGCTTGCCTGTTTAGAAACGTGCTTGATAAAAAGATCGATGCCGGTGAAGCTGAAGCACAATTAAAAGAACTAATACCAAACGTGCCGTTTTCAAATGGCTTTTATCACAAAACTCTCGGCTATTCCTGGAAGGCGGCGTGATTATACCGTCCGGAAAACAATAAAAAATCATCATTCTCTTCTCCAGTTTCAATGTAATGTGCAATACATCGCGCCATGATCGGGGAAAGCAAATACCCATGCCGAAACAGCCCGTTGCTGCGGATATATCTTTTTTCTCCATCAATGATGATGCGCGGCAAATTATCCTGATAGGCGGCTCTGATACCCGACGACATATCCAGTACCTTCGATTCACCAAAACTGGGGTGCAGGCTGTAACACGCGCTCATCAGTTCCATGGCTGAACGCAACATCACCAAACCATCGTCTTCATCTGCATTTTCTATCGCTGTCGCGCCGACGGCAAAGACGTGATCCGGCCTTGGGACGATATAAAGCGGATAACGCGGATGCATTAACCGTACGGGCCGTTTCAGAGAAAATTCAAAATTCCGAATTAAAAGAATTTCGCCCTTAATGCCGCGTAAATCCTGGTCGAATTGCGGCGCATAGCCACGGCAATCGATCACCCAGTCATAATCCAGCGCCAAATCTTCCGGCTGCACCTCCTGCTTTATCATTTGTCCGTTTAAAGATATGAATTTTTTAAAAAGAGCTTCTAACGCCAGCAACGGCACAAGATGCGCTTCTTCCGGAATATAAAGTCCTTTGGTAAAGCGACTGCGTAAATCCGGTTCTAGCGCACGGATTTCTTTTTCATTGACCCATTGCCACGCCCCACTCACAGAGTTTAGATGTTGCACAAACCTATCTAGATAAACTTCATCTGCCAGATGCGCCACAAACAGGCTGCCTTCTTTGCTAAACACAAAATCTGCGCCGCCATCTAACATAGCCTTCCACATTGCAATGCCTTTCACCCCCGCCTTCACAAAACTCAGCGGCAAAGTGTCGATTTCGCTGTATGGCGCCATCATGCCGCCTGCAATTGTGCTGGGATTGACGGGCGGAAAATCCTGTTTCTCGAAAATCGTAACCTGATAGCCTTTTTCGGCATTCATACACGCCGCCAGTAATCCTGATATCCCTGCGCCTATAATAGCAATCTTTTTACTCATTATTTTTTCCTTATCGTTTATGCTTTTGTGATGCAGCCATATAAAATATGCCACGTGACATGCTCAAAATTCTGGGAATCAAAAGCTGCACAAGCCTTTTTGATTTGTGGGAGAGTAAGAGGCGCATAGTTTTCTCTACCGCAGGACGCTCCCATATTTTTTAAACTGGAAAGAAAAGCCCAACTATCTCTGCAACTTTTTTTGATCTTTTCTTCTCTGTATATCCCCTCGGAATAGCTAAAATTGGGCATGCCGGAAGGAAGCCCCAATTGATCAAGGGTACTCCGCCATTCTTTAAAGCAATCTGGCCCGGGCAGCGAAAAATAAAATGTGCCGTCTGGCTTTAGCATGCTTTTCAGATTGTCTAACCCTTCCTCCAGATCTTCAAACCACTGACAAACCATACTGGCGGTAATCAGATCATATGTTTCTCCGGTTTGTTCTTTTTCTGCGTCCAGAATGAAAAAGCGTGTCGACATCCCCGAAAATCTACTTTTTGTCTGCTCAAGCATACGGGGACTCACATCCGTAATATGAAGCTGATGCCCAGCATATTTCCTGGCTAACTGTGCGGTCAAAAAACCTGTGCCGCACCCTGTTTCCAAAATGGCGGCATTTTTAAGACAAGGAAGATCGCAGGCCAGACTATCGGCTACATGGGCTTGCACATCACCATACTGATCATACAGATGCGCCTGAGTATCAAAATTGCGCATTACTTTATCTTTCCAACTTAAGGCCACTGACAAACTCCTTTATTGTATTGGCGCACCATTCAGGATGCGACCACGGCATAATGTGCCCGCCGCCCATAAGCGTTTTAATCGGAAAACCCGACCACTCCTTTTTCATGATGTCCTGATCTAGTATCGGATCGGCATCGCCACACAAACAAAGAACAGGCTTTGCATACGCACCAAGCTCTTTTGCGGCGCTGATTTTACTGATCCAGACCATGCCTTCTTGCAGTCTTTGCAAGTTCAGGTGAGCTTTATCTTTCGTGATTCCGCATTTCTTCCAGAAATCCCCCATTTGCGGAATAGGATCACGCTCCAGCCTTAATTTCATGGCCTGCAAGGAACGCTCGTCTGAAAAACTCTTGAAACGATAAAATCCATTGATAGCGATCAGCACGTCAATATCTGCGACTTTGTTCTTTAACGCCCACAAGGTTCCTAAAGAGTGCGTGATATAGACACGCTTGCTGTCGCTCGGTGCTTTGTGATTTTCGATTCTTTGATCGTGTCCAATAAAGCCAAGATTTAAAAAATGAGATTGTTTTTTTGGAAAATGCGGGCGCAATCTTTCCCAGAAATCTGGATCAGTTCCCCAGCCATGCACAAATACATAATGAACGCTCAAGCAGTCTTCCTCTCTGTTTTCAGGAAAACTCTATTATCAGAAAAAAATATTCTGATCGACTTGATCTAGATCAAATTTGAAGCCCTTTATTTAGTATACCGTTTAATAAGAACACACAATATGTAGTGTGTTTTGAAATTCCTCCTCGTTTTCTCCTTCCGAGAAGCAAGGTTCCAAAAATTCTTATGAAACAAACATGTAAAGGAGAAAAACCATGTCCGACGCCTCTGCTGCCAGATCCAAAACCACCGATTCTGTAGAGAAAAAATCAGTGATCGCTTTTCCGGCGACTCACCCCGCCAACCCTGAAACAGATCAGA
Organism: Alphaproteobacteria bacterium; assembly: GCA_023150415.1. Lineage (GTDB taxonomy): Bacteria > Pseudomonadota > Alphaproteobacteria > Micavibrionales > Micavibrionaceae > JAKLKY01. The sequence continues at coordinate 39,343 of JAKLKY010000004.1, forward strand.
TCGTTACGCTTTTTGGCGGAACATCTGTGGATTGCTCCGAGGCGATCAGCGAGTATATTTCCGGATCTGACTGGAGAATCAAGGCCAATGCCAATACCGGGTACTCCAATGCCGGCCTGATCAATAATGTCGCCGGAAAAGTGATCGCCAATTTCTGGCTGGATGAAGTTTACTCCCCCGAAGAGGGACAGGCGCACCGCAATGGCGATGTTCACATCCACGATCTGGACTGCCTGACCGGATATTGCGCGGGCTGGTCACTTCGTGCCCTGCTCAATGACGGATTTAATGGCGTTGGCGGACGTGTTTCCTCTCGCCCCCCACGTCATTTCCGTGAGGCTTTAGGGCAAATGTCCAATTTCCTTGGCATCCTGCAATCCGAATGGGCGGGCGCGCAGGCGTTCAGCTCCTTTGATACCTATCTTGCGCCATACGTCTTTTATGATCAACTGAGCTTTAAAGAAGTTAAAAAGGCGATTCGTCAGTTTGTTTATAATCTGAACGTGCCCGCACGCTGGGGACAATCACCCTTCACCAATATCACGCTGGATATTACAGTGCCCGAAGATCTGCAGAATCAGTTCCCAACATATAGCAACCTGCATCTCTTTAAAGGGATCGAGAACGATGAATTGCTGTTAAAGGCACAGCAGCGTGACATGGGTTTGCGCAGTCTTGAAGACACCACATTTAAACATTTTGCCCCTGAAATGGAGATGATCAATATCGCTTATTACGAGGTGATGACCGAAGGCGATTCAACTGGGCAGCCTTTTACCTTCCCGATTCCAACCGTCAATATCACCGAGGATTTTGACTGGGACAGCAAAGTGGCAGCGGCTATTTTTGAAAATACGGCAAAAGTCGGTTCCTCTTATTTCCAAAATTTCGTTGGTTCCCAATGGATGAAAAATGAAAAAGGGGAGCGCGTACGCAATCCGGAAGCCTATTCCCCCGGCGCGGTACGTTCCATGTGCTGCCGCCTGCAACTGGATTTGCGCGAGCTACTTAAGCGCGGGAACGGCCTATTTGGCTCAGCAGAGATGACCGGCTCTATCGGCGTTGTGACTCTGAACATGGCGCGCCTGGGCTACCGCTTCAAAGGCGACTTCAAGGGCTTGATGGCGGAAGTTGACCGCCTGATGGATATAGGCAAATCCACATTGGAGAAAAAACGGGTCTTCGCACAGAAAATGTATGATCGCGGGCTCTACCCCTATACATCCCGCTACCTGCCGTTTTTCCGCAATCACTTCTCCACCATCGGTGTCAACGGTATGAATGAGATGATCCGTAATTTCACCGATGACGAGCATGACATTACAGACGAGCAAGGCATTCAGATGAGTATTGATATTCTGGATCATATGCGCACAAAACTCCTTGGTTATCAGGAAGAAACTGGCAATCTCTATAATCTGGAGGCTACGCCGGCGGAAGGAACGACATACCGTTTTGCCAAGGAAGACAAGAAGCGCTTCCCCGATATCCTGCAGGCAGGCTTTGGTGAAAACATATACTACACCAATTCATCCCAAATTCCTGCCGATCACACAGAAGACCCGTTTGAAGCTCTGGAGCTGCAAAACCGTCTGCAGTGCAAATATACGGGCGGTACGGTGTTGCATCTTTACATGAATGAGAAGCTGAGCAGCGCCGAAGCCTGTAAGGGGTTCGTCAAAAAAGTGATTGGCAATTACCAGCTTCCCTATATCACCGTGACGCCTGTTTTCTCGGTTTGTGATACGCATGGCTATCTCAACGGAGAGCAGCCAGAATGCCCGACCTGCGGTGAAAACACCAAAGTGTGGACACGTGTCATGGGCTATTTCCGTCCCGTGGACAGCTTTAACAAAGGCAAACAGGGCGAACACCGTGAACGCAAGCACTTCAAGGAAGACTGGGTTGATACCGGTAGTCTTTTCACTGGCGTGTAATCATGGCTCTTGCGCTTGCCAATAAACCGGAAGCCAGGCCCCCTGTCAAAAAACAGGGGGCGCTTCCCATATACTCTGTCACCCCCTTCACGATGCTCGATTTTCCGGGACAGACGGCCTGTATTGTCTGGTTTTCCGGATGCAACATGCGCTGTCCTTACTGTCACAATCCTCAAATCGTCAAAGGCAAGGGGCGAGGCGATGTGGGTCAGGTTTTCGATTTCCTGAAAAAACGCGCAGGACTTCTGGATGGAGTCGTTCTCTCCGGCGGTGAGGCCTCGGCCTATCCCGGGTTGCCCGATTTTATCAAACAGGTAAAAAAACTTGGTTATGCCGTCAAACTTGATACGAACGGTCTAAGACCCGATATCATTGACGATTTCTTGCGTCAGGGATTTTTGAATTACATTGCGCTGGATTACAAAGCCCCGCCCCATAAATTCAAGAAAGTCACGGGCGTTGATAAATACAACGAATTCACCAAAACGCTTGATCTTTTATGCGCGCAAAAAGCCGTGCCATTTGAGGTGCGCACGACTGTTCACACAAATCTGATGGATGAAGATGATGTCAATGCCATTATCCATGATCTTGAAAATCGTGGTTACCAAGGCCGGCACGCCATACAGAATTTCACCCATAGCGATGATCGCCCGACATTGGGCTTTATGCGTGAACAAGAGCGCGTCTTGAATACGGACGCTCTCTATGCTCCTCCAAATTTCACCTTGGAATTTCGTAACTTTTAAAAAACCTGAGTTTTTAAGAAACTGTATCACCAAGCGTATGTTGGTTGAGGGTGTTTATAAATTCATTGCTGGCATCAAACAGATAATGCTTCAGATTACAGGTCTGCGTCACACGGCAGGTATTTGTTACGGCATCAAAGCATTCCACCATGAACATGTTTGGCTCCAGCTGCTTTACAATATCGCCAAGCCGCAGGTCTTGTGCCCCTTCGGCAAGCCGGATGCCGCCGCCCTTACCCTTGCTGGTTTCGATATATCCAAGCTGTGACAGGCGGTGAACAATTTTAACCAGATGGTTGCGGGAAATTTTATAATATTCGGAAATTTCCTTCACGCTGGATAGGTCATCAGGGCGCGCAGCCAGATACATCAGGCAACGCAGGCCGTAATCGGTAAATCGTGTTAACTGCATAATGCTGTACTCATCATAAAATTTATCGTGGACAGGGTTGCATAATTAGCCGCGATCTATAATATACATACCAAATACATATTAAGAAAGGCAATTCCCCATGCTGTCCCAACAAACCATCGATATCGTCAAATCCACTGCGCCTATTTTGAATGAACATGGCGAAACGCTGACCAAGCATTTTTACAAACGCATGTTCAGCCACAACCCGGAAGTAGCACCGTTTTTTAATCCGGCCAATCAGGCGGGCGGTACGCAGCAACGCGCACTCGCGGCGGCAATTTGCGCGTATGCGGCGAATATCGACAATCTGGAAGTGCTGGGCGGTGCGGTGGAACTGATCGCCCATAAACATGCCTCCCTGATGATCAAGCCGGAGCATTATCCAATTGTCGGTGAAAACCTGCTTGCTTCTATCCGTGAGGTGCTCGGCGAAGGTGCAACCGATGATGTGATCAACGCATGGGGTGAAGCGTATGGCTTTCTGGCCGATATCCTGATTGGGCGGGAAAAGCAGCTTTACAGTGAGAATGCGGACAAGACCGGAGGCTGGGAGGGCTTCCGTAACTTTGTGATAGATCGCAAAGAAAAGGAAAGCAGCATTATTACGTCCTTTTACCTAAAGCCCAAAGACGGCGGCGCTTTGCCGTCCTATATGGCTGGGCAGTATATTACGGTGCGGATGCCTACAAAGGATGGTTCAACCACCATGCGTAATTACAGCCTGTCCGACAAACCCGGTCAGGACTATTTCCGCATCAGTGTAAAACGCGAAGTTGGCGCGAAAGCTGATACGCCGAAGGGCTATGTGTCCAACACACTTCATGATGCAATCAATGTCGGTGATACGCTTGAAATTGGGCCGCCATGCGGCGAATTCTTCCTGAACACGAATGACAAGCACGAACGCCCGCTGGTTTTGCTGGCGGCGGGGGTTGGCATTACCCCGATCCTCAGCATTTTGCAAACCGCGTTGGAGGTCATGCCGCATCGTGAAATTATTCTGATCCATGGCTGCCTGAACAGGGATGTGCAGCCGTTTAAGGACACGATTGATACGCTGGCGGCAAAACATGAAAACCTGACCGCTCACTACCGTTACAGTGAGCCAACGGGCGGTGAAGATAGCGCCGGTGATAATTGCTCCGGCGGATTTGTTGATGCAGTACTGATTGAAAGCCTCGTACCCTCACGCCATGCGGATTATTATTTCTGCGGCCCGAAGCCTTTCATGGTGAATATTTATCACGAGCTTCTGGCTTGGGGCATTCCTGGTAATCAGGTGCATTTTGAATTCTTCGGTCCGCGGGAAGAGCTAAAGCGGAAAGCCGCCTGATCAAAGCCTGCGGAAAGGACAAAAATTATGGCATTACCACATGCAAAACCGGGAGAGAGTGTCGATCTGAACCCTTTGGGAGAGGCACTGAAAGATGCTAGAACGCAAGCCATCATCAAGACTGATAGTTTTGAGGCCATTCGTCTTGTCCTTCAGGCAGGCACAGAAATTCCGTCACATAAAGTCCCTGGAGAAATCACCCTGCACTGTCTTGAAGGGTGCGTATCACTTGGGCTGACAGGATCCGTCATAAATCTGCGAGCCGGTGAATGGCTGTATTTAAATGGCGGAGAACCCCATTCCGTAAAAGCGGAAGAAGATTCTTCGCTTTTGCTCACAATTATTCTCAAGACATAAGAAACTTGATCTGGGTCAAGGCCTTGAAGCGCATTTTTGTTTTTGATAACGCATGAAAACAAAGCTGGCATCCGTGAAAGATATTATAGAGGATCTGCGTGAAAAACGGATGGTCATACTGGTCGATGACGAATGCCGTGAAAACGAAGGCGATCTTGTAATTCCGGCCTCCATCGCTACGCCGGAGCATATCAATTTTATGGCCACACACGGGCGTGGACTGATCTGTCTGGCGATGAGCGCCGATAATATTGATCGCCTCGGCCTGCCCTTGATGACAGAAAATAATGATTGCAGGCTCGGCACGGCCTTTACTGTCTCCATAGACGCAAGGGACAAGACCACAACAGGCATATCTGTTCATGATCGCTCTCACACTGTTCGATTGGCCGCCGACCCCCAAAGCAGCCACAGCGATTTTCGTATCCCCGGTCATATCTTCCCCTTGCGCGCCCGCGAAGGCGGCGTTTTAGAGCGCGCAGGTCATACAGAGGCGTCTGTAGAATTAGCAAGTTTGGCGGACTTTGGTGAGGCCGCTGTTATATGCGAAATCATGAAAGAAGACGGCACAATGGCGCGGCTGCCTGATTTGGTAAGGTTCGCAGAAAAACACAACCTTCATATTGCCAGCATCAGTGACGTTATTGATTACATCCATCAGAAAAGGAACGCCGCATGAGCAAGATCCTTATCATTGAGGCCTGCTTTTACCAGGACATTGCCATCCTGTTACGGGAAGGCGCCATCGACGTGCTGAATAAGCAAGGGCATGAGTACGAGATTGAAACAGTTCCAGGGGTGCTGGAAATCCCAGCGGCATTAAATTTCTTTATCTCCGGCAAGAAAAATTACGATGCCTATGTCGTTCTGGGCTGCGTTATTCGCGGCGAAACTTCCCATTACGATATTGTCTGCAACGAAAGTGCGCGGGGCGTTTATGATTTGGTTCTAAAACATAATCTGGCTTTGGGGAACAGCATACTCACCGTTGAAAACAAAGATCAGGCTATTGCACGCGCAGACCCGCAAAAGAAAAACAAAGGGGGCGATGCCGCTAAAGCCGCCCTGCATATGTTGGGACTTCGCCAGAAAATTTTGATTGGTACCGCTTGATCCAGATCAAGGCCTCATGCCTGAAATCTATGAGAATACTCATAGTCAGTAGAGGAGATAAAATTATGAATGAAATAGCCATACAAAATAAAACAGTTCGTGAAATAGCCGGACAGCATACCGACAGCTATAAAATCTTTCATAAATACGGAATTGATTTTTGTTGCGGCGGGAAGCGTTTGTTATCCGATGTTTGCGAAGAAAAAGGCATCGAAATCTCTGAGATCGCTAATGATTTTGTGGCATTAGAAAAAACCCCAAGTGACCAAAAAGATTGGAAGACTGAAACACTTGAAAATCTTATCAACCATATTGTTGATACGCATCATCAATATTTACGGGATGATTTGCCGAGGCTGTTTCATTTGACACAAAAAGTGGCATCGCGCCATGGTGAAAGGGACACGCATCTCTATAAGGTCCTTGAAGTGTATGTTTCTATGGCAAACGAACTTCTCGCACACATTGAAAAAGAGGAAAGGGTTCTCTTTCCTATGATAATCGAGATGGAAAAAGCCGGTGACATATCCTCACAAATCATGATGCCGATATTGGCTATGGAAGCTGAGCACGAAGAAGCCGGAGCAGCGCTGGAAGAACTGAATCGCTTAACAGAAAGTTATGCCATCAAGCCTAATATGTGCGCCTCGTATCAGGCTCTTTATGTCGGATTGAAACAATTGGAAAAGGATTTAAAGCTCCATATTCACAAAGAAAACAACATTCTATTTCCCCGGGTTCAAAAATAACGGCCTAGAAAAATGCTCAAAACAAAACTCTTAAAGGCGCTGCTGCTCCCGACTGTTTGTGGATTCATGATACAGGGCGCATCATCAGCATTTGCCGGAGAAGATGTTGAGAGCATTATTAAAGAAGGCGATTTTTTTGGGGAGATGCGCTATCGCTATGAACATGCCGATCAGGATAACATAGCAAATGATGCCAAAGCCTCGACCGTTCGCACTAATCTTGGCTTCAAAACCGGTGTGTACAAAGATTTTCAAGCCTTGCTTGAAGGACAGATTGTTCAGAATATAGGCGCAAATGATTTTAACGACACAACAAACGGGAAAACGGCTTATCCGGTTGTTGCTGACCCGGATGTGGCTGAAATTAATGAGCTATGGCTTTCATGGGCAGGATTGCCGCAAACATCTATTGCAATTGGCCGCCAGAAAATGAATCTGGATAATCAGCGCTTCATCGGCACAGTTGACTGGCGGCAGAACGATCAGACCTTTGATGCCTTACAAGTGACAAATGCCAGCATCGAAAATCTGAATGTGATGTACGCCTATGTGGGAAATGTAAATCGTATCTTCGGTGACGATAATCCATTGGGCGATCTGGACTCAAATATTCACATCGCGCATGCGTCTTATGCCTTCGCGGATTGGCTAAAATTAACGGGCTACGGATACTGGCTTGATTTTGACAGTTTGGCAACCAGCTCCTCTAAAACTTTTGGCACACGGGCAACGGGTAAAATTCCTGTGAATGAACATTGGGCCTTTTCTTATGAGGCGGAAGCCGCCACGCAAGACGACCATGGCAATAATGCCACGAGCTACGATGAAGGATATTACCATATTTCACCTTCATTCTCCGGCCATGGTTTTACGTTCACAGCAGGGTACGAAGTATTGGGTGGAGATGGTACAAATGCCTTTCAGACACCACTTGCGACCTTGCACAAATTCAATGGCTGGGCTGATGCGTTCTTGAGTACACCAAATGCCGGTCTTGAAGATGTCTATGTGAGTGGGGCTTATAAAGTATCGGGCACAAAGAGCTTCTTTGACGATACAACATTTACTGCCATCTATCATGATTTTGATAGTAACGATTCCAGCACCGGCGATTTTGGTGATGAGCTTGATTTGTCTGTTGGAAAAAGTTTCATGCTTCCTGATGCAGGCCAACCATTTAAGAAATTGGATGTTCTGCTGAAATATGCTGATTATAATGGCGATAGCGGGGTTGCCAGCCGTGAGAAATTTTGGCTGCAGGTAGGCGTGAAGTTCTGACATGGAAATAGTTCATAAACTGAGTTCTAAGAACATACGCAAAACAGGGCATAAAGCTTTCTGGATCTGGATTGCCTATCAAACCATCAAAGGCACGCTGACAACCTCCCTGATCTGGCTTCCGCTTTTATGGGCGTGGCTTGGGTAATATATGTTCCTCTTACCAGCCAGAAGTTTTTAGGCGCAAGGCATTTAAAATCACGCTCACCGAAGATAGAGACATGGCTGCTGCCGCGATAATCGGCGAGAGCAGGATACCAAAGAATGGGTAGAGGACACCAGCCGCGATTGGTACGCCCGCTGCATTGTATACAAATGCAAAAAACAGGTTCTGGCGGATATTGTTCATCGTCGCCACGGATAACTTGCGAGCACGGACAATGCCGGTTAGATCACCTTTTAGCAGCGTGACACCCGCACTTTCCATCGCCACATCCGTGCCAGTGCCCATGGCAATCCCAACATCGGCGGCAGCCAGCGCCGGGGCATCATTGGTGCCGTCCCCCGCCATAGCAACAACGCGGCCTTCATCGCGTAATTTTTTAACGATCTTGCCTTTATCTTCCGGCAAAATTTCAGCCTCAACCTCTGTGATGCCCAGCGTTTTTGCCACGGCCTCGGCAGTACGACGATTATCGCCGGTAAGCATGACAATGCGAATGCCCTGAGCGTGCAGGGCTTTGATAGCGGCGGGCGTTGTTTCTTTGATCGGATCAGCAATAGCCAGAAGCCCAGCGATTTTTCCATCAACGGCTATAAAAATCACCGTTGCCCCGTCGCTGCGCAGTTCATCGGCTTGTGCAGACAAAGCTGATACATTAATGGATTTTTCTTCCATCAGCATCACATTGCCGAGCGCAATATCTTGGGCTTTTATTTTACCGATAACACCTTTACCTGTTGGAGAGTCAAAATCTTGCGTCTGTGATAAATCCAGTCCCTTGTCCTTCGCCGCCATAACAATGGCATGAGCCAGCGGGTGTTCGCTTCCCTGTTCCAGTGATGCCGCCAGCGCCAGCAATTCATCCTCGCCAAAACCTTCGGCGGCGACACTTTTTGTGACAGTCGGTTTGCCTTCTGTCAGCGTGCCAGTTTTATCAATCACCAGTGTATCGACCTTTTCCATGCGTTCCAGCGCCTCGGCGTTTTTAATCAGCACGCCCGCCTGCGCCCCTTTACCAACCCCGACCATGATAGACATAGGCGTGGCCAACCCCAAAGCGCAGGGACAAGCGATAATCAGAACACTGACGGCGGCGATCAGGCCGTAACTAAAGGCAGGCACAGGGCCAAATATGAGCCATGCAATAAAGGCTATAACGGCAACCAGAATAACCGCAGGCACAAACCATCCTGAAACAATATCGGCCAGCCTTTGAATAGGTGCGCGGCTGCGCTGCGCCTCGGCAACCATATGCACAATTTGCGAGAGCATAGTGTCTTTACCGACACGCTCGGCTTTCATGACAAAACTGCCGGTCTGGTTCATTGTTGCGCCAATGACTTTGTCGCCCGCTTCTTTCATTACAGGCATGGACTCGCCCGTGACCATGGACTCATCAACGGCGCTTTTTCCTTCCGTCACGATACCGTCCAGCGGCACTTTCTCGCCGGGGCGAACGCGCAAGAGATCACCAACCTTGATTTGATCCAGCGGCACATCTTCATCATCGCCATTCTCACTGACCCGCCGGGCGGTTTTCGGAGCGAGATCAAGCAGTGCGCGAATTGCGCCGCCCGTTTGTTCGCGGGCTTTAAGCTCCAATACCTGACCCAGCAACACCAGCACCGTAATCACGGCGGCGGCTTCAAAATAAACCGCAACGGCGCCATCTTGCCGGAATGTATCGGGGAAGATGCCGGGAACAAGGGTTGCCACAACGCTGTAAAGCCAGGCCACGCCTGTTCCCATGGCAATTAACGTGAACATATTCAGATTGCGGGTTTTTAAGGATGCCCAGCCGCGTTCAAAAAACGGTTTTCCGGCCCATAGGACGACAGGCGTAGCCAGCACAAGCTGTATCCAGTTAGATGCTGTGCCGCTGATATAATGGTGCAAATCCAGAAGATGCGCGCCCATCTCCAAGGCAAAAACAGGCAGAGTTAAAATCAAACCAATCCAGAAGCGTCTTTTAAAATCAGTTAATTCAGGATTTTCACCTTCCGCGCCGGTAATCGTTTCCGGCTCCAGCGCCATGCCGCAAATCGGGCAGTTGCCGGGGCCGCTTTGCCGCACTTCCGGATGCATGGGACAGATATAAATCACATCCCCGCCAGCAGGCACCGTGACAGGTTTCGCTTTGTCGCCATGCTCGTGATGACAACAAGAATGCTCTTCTGCTCCGTGTTTATCGTGTTCCTGTCCCATATGTATCTCCTTGTTTTCTATTTTTCTTTCCACCCGCCGCCCATGGCTTTGAATAGCTCAATGCAGGCGGACAGCGTTTCGTATCGGGCGCGTTCATACTGATCTTCGGACTCCAGCATCATGCGCTGTGAATCTAAAACATCCTGAAACTCAATAACGCTCAAACTATATTGGTTTTTTGCTATATCGTACGCTTCATGCGCTTTAGCGGCTGTCTGTTTCAAAGCTTTTTCCCTTTCCAGAGTTTTTTGTACTTTCGTCAACGCATTTTCTGCCTCCTGAAAAGCCACAAGCACCGTTTGCTGATAATTCTCTGCCAGTTCTTTTTGACGCGCCGTCACGCGATCCAGCTTGCCTTCCAGACGCCCGCCCTGAAAAATCGGCACAAATATCGATCCTGCCATTGTGAAGGCGGACCCCGACGGGTTGGCAGCAAACAACAAACTGGGGCCAATATTCATCGATGGATAAAAAGCCGCCCGCGCCGCGCCGATATCCGCATTGGCAGCCTTTAGACTTGCTTCCATGCTTTTAATATCTGGTCTGCGTTCCAGCAAATCGGAGGGCTGCACTACGGCCACGTTCGGAATATGCAGTCCCTTATAACTTTTTGCCTCAACATTAAAACTCTGCGGCGGCTCACCCACCAAAACAGCCAGCGCATTTTGTGCCAAGGCCAGTTCCTGCTCTAAAGCCGTTACAACAGCACCAGCCTTAGACACTTGCATTTCCTGCCTTGTGATATCCAACTGTGTACGCGCCCCGGTTTGAAAGCGAGCTTCGGCTACTTCCAGCAAATCGTGCGTGGCTTCAAGATTATTCTGCGCTATACGGCGGCGCTCTTTTAAATTCAGGACATTGAAATAATTTTGCGCCACATCACCCATGATAACTAGCGCCAACGCATCGTGGGCATATTGGGTTCCTTTAAGCCCGGATTTTGATGCATCAACTTTCGCACGGTTTGCACCGAACAAATCCAGCTCATAGGAAAGACCTGCATCGGCTGTGTAATCAGGAATGCCTTTATTTCGCATATCGGTGATATTCATCGCTTGCGTAGAACCGCTCATATAAGAGGCCGTCACATCGGCGGAAGGTAAAAGCGATGCCCCGGCAATTTTTAAATCCGCGCGCGCTTGTTCGATACGCTGCAAAGACGCTTGTAGATTATTGTTATTGACAAGGGCGCGCTCCATCAACTCGTTTAATTCCACGCTTTCAAAACTCGTCCACCAGTCAGCAGCGACTTCAGCGTTCTTTATGCTCTGCGCATCCTGCCAGGCAGGTGTTTGGGCCTCCGGTCTATGATAGTCCGGCGTCATGGAACAAGCCGAAAGTAAGATCAGCACTGATTTTAAAATCAAAAAATTCTTATGCTTCATGGCCTGTATCCTTCGGCAGTTTGAGCTTCCATTGCATATACACAGCGTAGAGCACGGGGATCAGGATTAGCGTTAAGATGAGTGTGCTGACCATGCCGCCAACCATCGGCAAGGCAATACGCCGCATCACATCCGAACCCGGCCCATCTGTCAGGAAAATCGGGATCAGGCCGAGAATGATCGTGCTCACCGTCATCAGCTTGGGCCGCAGACGTTGCAAGGCCCCATGGCGAACATTTTCCAGCAGTTTCTCAAACGTATCCGGCCAGTGTTCCCGCATTTCATGATCAATATAGATCAGCATGACAATCGCGGTTTCTACAGCAATCCCGGCCAGAGCGATAAACCCGACGACCACGGCTACAGAGAGATTATAGTCCGCCAGCCACAGCCACCAGACTCCGCCAATCACACCAAACGGAACGGACAGCATAATCAGGATTGTGCGGTCCCACCGGCCAAAATGGAGGTAAAGCAGCGTGATAATAATCAGCAGCGTCGCCGGAACAGCAATCTTTAACCGCTCATTCGCCTCCTGCATCTGCTCAAATTGACCGGAGAATTTAAGAGTATAGCCTACGGGAAGCTCTAGCGTTTTAAGCGCTTCTTGCAAATCGGCGATGTAAGAACCGATATCCCGATTCTCAATATCAACGAACACCCAGCCATTGAGCCGCGCATCTTCGGATTTGATCATAGACGGCCCTTCTGCTACGCGAATGTCGGCGAGGGTCGCCAGCGGAATATGCGCGCCATTAGGGCTACTGACCAGAATATTATCCAGATCAGTGATATGCTCGCGGAAAGGCTGGTCATAGCGCACCATAATGGGGTAGCGTTCGCGCCCCTCTACGGCTTCATCAAGCTGCATGCCGCCAAGCGCGGTCTGGATCACCTGCTGCACGGTTTTCAGCGCTATGCCATAGCGGGCAAGTTCGCGGCGGTCAGGAATAATCTCTATATATTTCCCACCAACAACACGATCAGCAATGGCGCTGCGGGTGCCCGGAACGTTTTTAGCACGAGCTTCAACGTCTTTTGCAATCCTGTCGATTTCTTGCAAGTCAGACCCGGCAATCTTAACCCCGATGGGTGTGCGAATACCTGTCGTCAGCATATCGAGCCGTATTTTGATCGGATAACCCCAGCTATTCATCATGCCCGGCAGCCCGACACGCTCATTCAAATCAGCAATCAGCTTTTGCGGCGTCATGCCCTCGCGCCATTGATCGCGGGGTTTGAGTTTAATCCATGTTTCAATCATCGCCAGTGGCGCGGGGTCAGTGGCGGTATTTGCACGTCCGGCTTTGGCGAAGACCTGCTCAATTTCAGGGGCCTCCATCAACTGACGGTTTGTAACCTGCAATATTTCGCGGACCTTGGCAGGTGATACGCCCGGCAAGGTCATCGGCATATAGAGCAGCCCGCCTTCATAAAGCGGGGGCATGAATTCACTGCCAAGTTTGGACGCCGGAAGTGCTGTGCTCATAAGCGCGATCAGCGCCAGTACCATCGTTGTCTTGCGCCACTTTAAAGCGGCATTGAGACACGGGCGGTAAAGCGCAATAAAAAACCGGTTGATCGGGTTTTCATCCTCTCGTTTGATTTTCCCGCGTATCAGCCAGAGCATCAAAACCGGTACCACCGTCACCGACAATAGTGCCGCTGCCGCCATCGCATATGTCTTGGTAAAGGCCAGCGGCGTGAACATGCGTTCTGATTGACCAGTCAATGCAAAGACCGGAAAGAACGACACAGTGATAATCAGCAGGGAGAAAAACAGACCCGGCCCGACCTCCTTGGCCGCCTGTATTAGCGCTTTTTGTCTGTCCGCCTTATCGGCATCCGGTTCCATATCGGAGAGTTTCCGGTGTGCATTCTCCACCATAACAATCGAGGCATCGACCATGGCACCAATCGCAATCGCAATGCCCCCCAGCGACATGATATTGGCGGTAATGCCCTGCGCATTCATCACGATAAAAGCGGCCAGAATACCAAGCGGTATTGTAATAATAGCAACCAAAGCACTGCGCGCATGGAGCAGAAAGAGGAAGGCAATCAGCGCCACCATCAAGCTTTCTTCAATCAACTTGTCTTTGAGATAATCAACGGAACCTTCAATCAACTGGCTACGGTCATAAACGGTTTTCAGCTCTACGCCTTCGGGCAAACCCTGCTTTACGCTTTCCAAACGCTCTTTAACGTTATGAATGACATCCAGCGCATTGGCTCCGGGACGCATCACAACGATGCCGCCGACCGCTTCACCTATACCGTTGAGTTCGGTAATGCCGCGCCGGATCGCCGGACCTTCCACCACACGGGCAACATCACCCACCGTAATCGGCGTGCCATCCACATTCTTTAAAACCGCTTGCTGCAAATCCTCCGGCTTGTTCACGTAGCCGAATGACCGGATCAAATATTCCGTCTCCGCCATTTCCAGCGTCCTGCCCCCAGTTTCCTGATTGGAAGAACGCACAGCCTCAATCACTTTTTGCAGCGGAATGTCATAAGCACGCAGCTTGTTGGGCTCAACCAGCACCTGATATTCTTTGACAAACCCGCCGACACTCGCCACTTCCGCCACACCGTCAATCGTGGCCAGCTCAAATCGGACAAACCAGTCCTGCAAGCTGCGCAGTTCTGCTAAATCATGCTGGCCTGTTTTATCAAATAACGCATATTGAAACACCCAGCCCACGCCGGTGGCATCCGGCCCTAGCTCCGGCTCCACGCCCTCCGGCAACATGCCACGCGCCTGCGAGAGATATTCCAGCGTCCGGCTGCGTGCCCAGTACATGTCAACATTATCTTCAAAAATGATATAGACAAACGATGTGCCGAACATAGAAAACCCGCGCACGACTTTAGTTTTCGGCAGGGATAGCATTTGTGTGGAAAGCGGATAGGTGATCTGATCCTCAATCACCTGCGGTGCCTGTCCGGGGAAGTCTGTGCGGATAATCACCTGCGTATCGGATAAATCGGGGATAGCGTCCAACGGTATTTTGGTTACGGAGACAATCCCAGCCACCAATAATACCAGTGCGCCCAGCATGACGAAAAACTGGTTTGCCACCGACCAGTCTATGATTTTGGCGGCAAAACTTTTGGACGGATCGTGTATGTGATTAGTGCTGTCCATGACCCTGCGGCTCCTGTGTTTCTGTCATGCCGCCGTGATCGTGCCCCATTGCCGCCATACCGCCTTTCAGATTGCTTTCGGCATCCAGCATAAACTGGCCGGATTTAACAATTTTTTGGCCGTGAGACAGGCCGCTTGTAATCTCAGTAAGGCCGCTCGCTGTAATCCCCGTTTCCACCATAACAGGACGGAAATACCCATCTCCGGCATCTTCAATCACGTACGCGCCCATGCCGCCATACAGAACGGCTTCGGCTGGTACGGCCAAACGTGATTGCACTTTAGCATTAAATGCAGCGTCCACATATGTATCGGGCTTTAATGCGCCGTCCGGATTATCCAGCACCAGACGCACAGTGACGGTGCGATTTTGCGGGTCATTCACAGGGTGAATAAAATCAACCAGCGCTTCATATTTTTTGCCTGTTTCGGGGATAGTGATTTTTGCGGGGATGCCAACTTCCAGAAACCGAACATCACGCAGCGGGACATCCGCATTGACCCACACTTTGGTAAAATCCTGTAACTTTAACACGCTGCTGCCTTCATTCACATATGCGCCTTTGCGCACATTCAGCCATGTAACTGTCCCATCGGCAGGGGCATAAAACGGCGTTTCCTCAAAAAATTTACCGCGTTCTTTTAGCTGCTCAATCGCCTTATCCTCCATGCCGTACAAACGCAAACGCTGCGCAGCATTTCCTACGCGGGAGCCGATTAAAAAATCAGATTGGGCATTCATCAAATCAGGACTGTAATAAGTAAACAGCAAGTCGCCTTTCTTGACAGAATCTCCAACAGCATCCGTATTCAGATCGACAATCCAGCCTTTCGTACGAACATCAATCGCATATTCCAGCCGCGTGCTAGGCTCTATCCGGCCAAAGGCGCGAATGTTCAGACCAAATTCATGGTGGGCAACGCCGGAGGTTTTCACCCCCAGCGTTTGAATATAAGAAGGGTCAATCAAAAACGCGCCTTCCGGCTTGTCTTCATGATTTTCATGGGATTGGCTACCCTCATTTTTTGGCACCAGCGTCATGCCGCAGATCGGGCAGGTATCGCCTTCCTCCCCGTTAATATGAGGATGCATAGGGCAAATATAGACAGGAGGTCCGTCTACACTATCTGATGCGGGCGGAGGGGTTTGCATTTTATGTTCTGGGTTTTGCTCCGAAGAAGAGCCTTCTTCCATAGGGACAAGATGCATGCCGCAAATCGGGCAATTATCGCCCTCTACACCGGTTTCTTCTGGATGCATGGGGCAGTAGTGGGTATGGGCTTCGGTTTGAGATGAAGCTGTAACCCCGTTTTCTGCGGCCATTACGAATGGAGCAAAAGTAAATAAAAATAGGGTGAAAAGTAAAATACGCATAATAAAGCTCCTTTCTTAGGGCGTGAAAAACCATCAAGAAAAGAGCGTATTTAGATTCGCAGGCGCCGCGTTGTCAGATAAAGATCGTGATTATTGAGGTGGGACGGACTGGTATCAAAAGGCGGCCCGCGAATGAAATGACCGGATACCAAAAGGGAATCATAGTTCGGTGTTAAATCTGCCCATGCGAAATCAATATGATCAACGGATAGGTCGGGCTGCACGACATCGGCTTGAACATCGGACTGAAACAAATCAACACCCATGCAATCGAGCGCAAACATGGGACCTGATTTCTGTCCGTCTTTTTGCGCTTCTTCACTTTGATGGCAGGGCTTTGGCTCAGCAGCCTGCGCAGATTGCATCGGGCAAAACGCCATCACACACGTCAAAACAGGCGTGAGCATCAAAAACGTCATAAATCCAAGCAATATTTTGCGCATAATCCTCATAATATACTATTCGCGTAAAAAAGTCTTAAAGTTTCAATTGTTACGAATAATATGATGAATGATAGAACATCCATAATGCCACCAAATATACATTTAACAGAAAAAGTAAACCAAAGGGTAAACTGGGGCAGTTTACCGGTCAACTAAACTATTCAATAAAATCAAACACTTATAATGTCAAGTAAGTTGACAGTTTACCCCGTTACTTGACGCTTTTATTTAAAGAAAACAAAGGCTTGTACTAAATCTGTCAAGTAGCTGTGTCAACTAAGTTTTTTCCCCAGACGCTAGCGAAATGCCGCACGTTCCCCGCCCCTATAGGAAATGCCCCCACAGGACCCGCGCGAATTCCTGCGAGAATGCCAGACCGCTCTGCGCAGGCTTGCGTGCATCACTGAATCACCTGCGAAACTCTGCATATTCCACTGGCTATTGTGGGCGAAGGAAGCATTCATATTCACATGGATGAGATACCGACCATCACGATTTACTCACGCGGCCACCCATTGGAGACCATCATCCTGGGCATGAACAAGCTGAACATGGGACAGGTTGACAGTGCGCTGGAGATTTATGCTGAGCAGAACGACATTGTTGTTGGAACCGTTCTTGGCGTTACGAATGATGCTGCCGTGTTTACACCCACGGAAAACTGGACGCGTGATCTGGAGTTTGAAGAAAACACCGTTCATTTTGTAACGTGGGAAGAGATCCGCACGCTTCTCGGAATCGCACCCTGACCGACCGGGATGGGGTGCGTGGATCTGTATCCCACGCCCCCTCCCTTTAGGGAGGGGTGGAGAGAGTGACATCTGTTCACATGCCGTAAACCCATATGCATCAAGCCTTACAGCCAGAAAAGCAGACGGCAGATGCAGATACACCAGAATTTCTGCTCTGCGCGTAAGCTGTTGTAATAAAACAAAAGCAGATGTTACTGCCCGGCAGATCTGCTGCAGATTCATCATCGCGTCTTCTCTTCATCATGATAAACCCAGCTGTGTGCATTCTCGACCTGACGCACACCACCGGATCCTTCATCCTTGTAATGCGTGGGCAAGACAGCAATGGCCGACGTCATAATCTCGCCGGTATCCTCATCAATGTCATCCTGCCCCAGCTGCATATTCTCAACCACCAGATAGCCATACTTGCTGCGCTCCGCCGTTTGTTTTGTCAGCGGATGCGGGGTTTTGAGGCATTTGATATAGCCTTTACCCATCAGAACGCTAATCCGTTTTTTGATGGTCGTCTGACTGCCGAGTCCGTCGATGTCTTCATAGGCTTCGCTGAAGCTCTCAATCGTGTAGAGCTTTTGATCAAACTGCGCATCCTCCAGCAACCGCTGCAAAATCTGGTCATGCTGGCGATGGCGTTCGGATTTGAGCTTGTTAGAATAATCCTGCCGGATTAGCGGCTGCGTGTCCGGATCAATCTCGACCCATTGCCCGGCGCGTTTGACAACATGCATGTTTACAATGCCGGGGCCGTTGCGCAGCTCAAAATGCAGCGAGCGGACATCCTCCGCTTCATCAGGCCGAAAAATCAACATGCCGCTGGTGTAATAACTGCGTAGGGAACTGGCGCCGCTCAAGGCCTGAAACGGGTCATCTTTGAACATGGCCTTGCTGATTTTCTTGGTGTGGTGGACGAGGATAATCCCGGCGCGCGGATTGATCATATCGCGCAGCATTTCCACGCGTTGCTGCAGAAAAAACAGCATGGCATTGTTGTCATTCTCGCCGAGATTGCCAAAGTCCGGCCCGCCGTCAAACACATTGCGGATGGGGTCGATGACGATAATATCCGGCGGTGCGTCGGGAAACCTCTCATGGATAAGGTCTTTGATAATCTCCAACCCGTCATCATTCAGCAGCATCTTTAATTGCGGCGTAATGTGAATGTTCTGCCCGGCTTTGTTTATGGCCTCCTCAGACAGTCCCATTTTCTGCAGACGCTCGCGCAGATAATCATACTGGATTTCTGCCTGCAGCACGAATATACGCAATGGCCTGGGCGGTATGAATTTCAGGAATGGCTGCCCGGCGGCCATATGGGTCAACAGCGAGAGCGTAAAATCACTCTTGCCGGATTTGGGCGCACCGCCAATCACCAGCATACCGGAGGGTGTGAGCAGACGCGGCGCGATCAGATCATCCGGCATCGGGCTTTTATCAGCGATCAGCTCGGCCAGCGAGAAGGCTTCATAGCGTTGCAGTTGGATTTTTGATTGTGGTACAGAATTCAAAAAGCCCGGAATATGAAGCCCCTCCAGCACCGCATCGGCGGCGTCCCATTTCTCCGGCTTGTCGGCGGGCGGAATGATAACCCGCAGGCTTTTGGGCTTAATATTTTTCAAACCCGCTTTAAGATTTTCCAGATAGGCCTGTCCGGCTTCGTCTTTATCTGGCCAGATTAGGATGTCTTTGCCAGATAGAGGAGAGAAGTCAGTTTTTGCCGGATCAAAATTTGCGCCGCCCATGACGGTCGTGGCCGGAATACCTAAATCGATCAGCACCTGCGCGCACTTCTCGCCTTCGGTGATGACAACCATGTCTGCGATGGCAAGGCCGGGCAAATTATACAAAGGCCTGATCTCCGGCATGGCATGCTTTTTAGCAATATGATCATAGGGCAGAAAAGTCTTTTTGCCGTCTGCACCGTCTGTGCGTTTGACGGTGACCAGCGGTTTGCCGGATACATCCGTATATATCCATTCCCTGCGCTCCAGTGATACTGACGGCACAACCGGCGACATTCCCAGCCAGTCCGCGCATGAGCGCAACACACCCTGAAAGTACCGCTGAGTATCCAGCCCATGCACCGCCGCCCATAGGTCAAAAATATCGCCGCCGTGACCGCTTTCGAAATCCTGCCATAGCCCGGCTTTGTCACCAGACATGCTGACTTTCAGGCTCCGGCCTTTTTCACCCTGCAGACTGCCGATCTGAAATTCCCGTTTCAGCTGTCTGCCGTTCGGGAACAAATGCCGCAACACTTCCGGCAACCGCGCCAGCATCGCAGTCTTTATCTCATCCCGGGGCGGCAAGTCGGGATCATTGTAATCCAGTGTTTTAAGGGGCATGATATCAATACAGCTCCTCATATTTCCCAGGCAGAAAAGCGCGCGTTAAGTCCGGTTCATAACCGCCAAGAGAAAATATATGCCGCGCTTTCAGGGTGTTCTGCTCTATGTAGGGCCTAGCTATCGGATACTGCTTTTGTGATGTTAAAATCCAAGCTTCATCTCTTCCCGCAAAAGGAGGAATCCGAAGAGAATAAAAATCTTCAACCTTATTACAGATCCAGACTGGCCGCTTTCGCACCTGATGAAAATATGCCCCGATGCGGGCATGTGTTGTAAGCAGGAAAAACTCCGTACTGACAGGCATAACCTCCGACATGTAAAAAGGAGAAGCTACGACTTTATTATTATGGATTACACCAAAATACCCTTCTTCTACCCTATCAGGAAGAGTCATTGGATAGTCTAGGATATCAGCTGCCGCTTCCAACTGTATTTCAAACATTGCTCCCCCCATGCTGCTCATCCATGGTGGAGGTGAAGCTGCGGCCATTCTCGAACTCTTCGATATCCGAGAGCCTGTAAACGACCCGCCCGCCGATCTTATGATAGCGCGGTCCATTGCCCAGCCAGCGCCAGCGCTCCAGCGTGCGCGGTGATATTTTCCACCGCTTGGACAACTCGTATTGATTGAGGAATTCCTCCGCCTTTCGGGGCGTTTGTATGATCGGTGATTGTGCCGCTCCGGGTTTTATAAATTGTTCGCTCATCTGTTTCTCCTTTCGCATGTGTTAGAACCGATGATGGGTTCAGTGTGCGAAAATGAGAAAATGCGCGCTACGTTGTCACGGCGGGAACCGTATGGGTGTCAGGGTATCGCCCTAATATTTGCGCCCGCCGCCTTTGCGTGATTTCGGGGAACGAATGAAGGAGGCCATATACGAAGCATCATTGGCGCTGATGGCTTCGCCATTGATGGTCTGCTCAATGAACCAGGCCTCCAGCTCTTTTTTCAAAGGCTGGTGCTGATCAGTAATGCGGTGAACATCAATTGCCCTTTGCATCAACTGAAGATACGGCGTTGAATAGCCGGATTGGCTTAAAGCATTATCGCTTACTGAGCGTGGCTCCAGCCCTAACTCCTCCAGCAATTGCGGCGGCGGGGCATAGCCCTTATCCTGCGCCCAGAGCAGGAATGGCTTGGGGAAGACTTCCGCCTGCGGGTGAGAAGAATCAAGGAGCGTAAAAAGTGACAGATCTGCTTCAACCTCCTTGGGGTTAACAATCTCCAGCTTTCCAGAGCGCCAGCTGCCGCGCGCGGTATCCGCCAGATAACTTGCTCGCGCCAGAGCGTCGCGCTCGAAATGATCGCAGCCCGGCTGCAGGTTCGGGCGCCGGATCAGTGCAGCCATGCTTATTTCCGGATTGAAGCCCAACGTCAAAAGCACTGCATCCCATAAGAGCCATGAATCCTGCTTTGCCAGTCTTTTGATAACACGCAACATACTGCTGTTTTCGGAATAACGAAATGTCTGGCCAGTTTCGTCCAGATGATACTGCAGCCGTTCATGCCAGGGAATATGATGATCGAAACAGAGCTTCAAAAATGAAACAGGTGTCAAATCTGAAAGGCTTCCGCTTTGTGCCTTTCGAACCAGTACATCATGCAGCAAATCTCGATATTGATCGACCAGCATCAAATGTTTGCCAAACGCCATCTCATACTGGCGCAGTTCTTCTTGCGCGGCCTCCGACAAAGCGCAATTATTTATGCCCGCCATCGCTGGATCCAAACCGACCAGAAGCCACGCAGCGTCTTCCAGCCCCCATGACGCCGCCTCCAACCAGACATCATAATCCGGATAAATGCTCACCAGACTATGTGTGGTTTCTTCTGTCTGTTTTAATGCCTGTTCCATTACGCATAAATATGCAACTGCTTGCTTTACCTTTGAAATTCTACGATATACTATGTGTACAAAACAAGAACACTTCAAGCAAGCCCCTTTTCTAAAAACCGGTTACGGTGGCATGCAAACAAGCAGGCAAGATATGGCAGAAAAACAAATTTTAAGCGATCACGTCAGAAAGAAGAAAAAACTCATTCCCCCTTTGTTAAACCTGCCAGGCGGTATGAGTCCTTATTCCTGGGCACAGGAGTTGATGCCGGACCTGCTCTGGCTGGCTCT
This sequence comes from Alphaproteobacteria bacterium, assembly GCA_023150415.1. Taxonomy (GTDB): domain Bacteria; phylum Pseudomonadota; class Alphaproteobacteria; order Micavibrionales; family Micavibrionaceae; genus JAKLKY01. The sequence continues at coordinate 61,219 of JAKLKY010000004.1, forward strand.
CTTGCATGAAACACTGGGCATGCACCGTGGAGTCGAATGCGCGATTAAGGTCGTTTCAATCGCCAATGAACTGTGTTCGTGCGAGCCCAAACCCTTTTTCTGCCGGGCCGGATCGTTTTTAAAGCTGTCGGATAAGGAGAAACAGGACTTGGTGCAGACACTGCAGTCTGAAGGATATTTGGGCGATATCCGTAACGGGCTCATGCCCATCTTTCACTTTTTTCCAGAGTGTCCGTTATTGTTTTTGAAGCCTGAAAATGAGCCTCTTCCAAACAAAGAGGACGCAGAAAATCTTCTAAACAGCCTTCTGCCATCCCTGTATGACCGTTATTCCCGGACAGCCGCTTTTACACAGGCAACGGCATTATGCTCCGGTTTCGAACAGGGCAAAATAAAAATTGCCATGGAAAAAGCACCGATTTTTACAGATTTCAATGAAATCGAAAATTATCCGAATACGGAAAAATCAGAACAGGTCGCAGCCTCCCTGCGGGCGGCAATGCCGATGCTTCTTATAGGTGCCGATAAGGATAATGAAACCGCCGATTGGATAGACAGCTTTTGGAAGGAATTATCCGGCTTCGGGGAATGCGAACTGGAAGAACAAATGCAGTATTACGACGAAGAAAATGCGGGTGACGATTTTGAAAAATGTATTTTCCGTTTTTGCAATGCGGCCAGAAGAGAGCTTCAGGAGCGGATCGACAAATGGCACTTTAACCTGAACAATATTGAACTTTACGAAGTGATCGGCGCATTGCTGGCACGGCAGACAACCTTGGCTGTAGATCTCGCGGTTTCCCCCATGATATGGACGCCGCACTCTGCAGCCCTGTTTCACCGCGCCATGGCGGACGTCTACATCACAATCGCCTGGATTTTCAAAGATCCAGTGAAGAGATCGAAACAGTTCGTTGAAGACGGCATCGGCGCTGTCAAACTTGAAATAGAGCATAGAAAAAAAGATCAGGAAAAAAGAGATAATGACGATCCCCGCATCGATGCGATGATTGAGTTTCAGGAGAAATGGGTTTCCTCTCAGCGTATCGCCGATCTGGTCGAAGTCAACCTCGGCTCATGGTCGGGTATTACGACACGTCAGATGGCTATCGAAGCAGATTGCCTTGATTTTTACAATTACGTGTATCAACCGTTTAGCGCCGCAGTTCATTCAGCATGGCCTCATATCAGTGTAAAAAACCTGCAATATTGTTCAAACCCGGCACACAGGCATCATAGAGTGCCTATCAGTGCCGATTATCAGCCCGATCCACACTTTCTTTATCTGGCGGCAAAATATCTGCAAAAAGCCTTTGCAAGATTTGATGAAGAAACAGGTGTAAAAACGGAAGCACCATCGGCTTTTGATTTGCTTTACGAAGATTTATATGGTGCGCCGGAAGATGCGGACGCTATTATCGAAGACGAAAAAGAAGCGTGATATTTCAAGAATTGGCATAGAAGGATGAAACAGTTTAAAGACACACAAAGGGTCGGAGAATTTTGTATAGAAGGAAATTATCTACCAGGAGACTTAAAACTTAACGGATCGGAAACCACGTTAGAATTGCATTCAAAATCCGAGTTGCAAGGTACGCTGGAAAGGCACGGTGATATCCACGGGGTATTGGGCGGTAATGAAAAAGTTTCTTTATTGGACTGCATAACAAGAAACTACAGCAGTAATTATAGCGGGGTTTCTGATGAACGGCGTTTTTCTGCATTTATCTTTCCGCATTATGCTGTATTCGGACCGCTCCACATAAATCGCTCAGAACCAAAAATAACGGCATTGAATTTTGTTATTCAGGATGCGACAGAGCTCTTTTATGATTTTGGAGCTTTTGGGACAATTCTCAATAAAGACCTTGATATAAAATCAACGCTTGAACAGGTACTGTGTCATCCACACCGATAAAACACAAAAGCTGACGCCGGAAGATACGCTCAAATTTCATGAACGCTATGTAGAAAACCTGATTAAATGGTTTGAGATTGATTTATCAGGGCCACGAGTTGTTTTATCGCATCACGCACCAATACCAGGGCCGACAGGATTAAACCGTCATGGGATGAGGGAGATTGAACCAGCATACACGTCCCGAGATATGATCAAAATTATTGATCAGTATCAGCCCGATCTCTGGGTTTACGGCCACACACATCAGCCCAATGATCAGATCTTTGGCAAAACCCGGATAATTTCTAATCCGCGCGGTTATGCCTTCAGGCACGAGCTGTGCGAAGGTTTCGCCCCTTACGGCAAGCCGGTGGAGGTCAAATGAACGACAGCGAAAAAATAAAGCACGAGCAGTGAATGTCACTCTCTGTCCTGCCCTTACTTTACCTCCGTTAAGTATCCTGTCCGACCAGAACAAGGATAGCCATTTTTGTTTTTATGCTTATTAAGCTTGGAATCGTTTTTGCTGCGTGTGAATTTTTTCTGACACATAGGGCATTGAAAAACGTATTTAGGCCCGAAAGAAGAAGATCCTGCTCTTCTGACAGGCCGGGTTGCTCTTCGGATGGGTGTACCGAATGGTTTTATTTTTCTGGATTCGGCAACGGTCGGAGCCAGAACGACAGGTCCGCCCGAGGTCAGTTCAACCTCATAACGCGGCGTAAAGGCCCTGTTCGTCACGCGCGCCCCACGAATACGGTCCGTACGGTAGCTTCTATGTTCCCCATTCTCAACTTTAATGCCGTGCAAAATCACATCACCATTTTGTGTGGATCTCAGGGAATAAGGTTCAATGATAGGAGATGAATGACGGCCTTTATCATCAACATAGTCCAGTTCAACACACAATCTGTTGGCCGCCGCGAAGCGGATTATTTCAAGATGCTGTGCGCCATGCCTTACGGTCAAGCTGCGGCCAGGGCGCTCGCGGATAATCGTTTCGCCGGGCTTTAAAGGGTACGCTGTCGGAATGACCGGCTCGTGTCCATGTTCAATCCACTCAAAAATCGCGGGTAACTCGTTCCAGTAACTTTCAACCGGCGGAAGGTTCGGCAACTGGTGTCCCAGCATACTCGCCCACGAGCCTTCCAGGCTTTCTTTGTGTGATTCAAGATCGGCCAAAACCGGAACGGAAATCCCTTTAAATTCACATTTCTGCCGCAGAATATCGAGAAGAACGCCTGCCGCCGGTTTGATGGTTGAGTTTCTGAACAGATTGACCACATCGTATAAATCGCGGGGGCGGGTTCTTTCCGCCAATGCCCTGAATTTTTCGCCGAACACTTCTTCATAGACGTAGCAAAGCGCCTGAATACCGCCCTCCGGCTCATCCGAATAAGGGTGGTAAACGGGCTGCAGCGCAGGTGACAACACAAGTTTTTCATCGGCTGTCAGATCAAGTTTGATTTTTGGATAGCCGCCTGAGGTCGGCGAAACAGGGCCGCGATAAGAAACTTTCCCCTGGCATGATATTTTTCCGCGCGGATTTGTGTAGATATCAAAGGACAGGCCGTCTTTCGGAACCTCGATCCCCGTCTGTTCATATACCCATTCGGCTATGGTTTCGAATGTGCCGCGCAGGAAATCTTTGTCAATCTGGCTTTCATCGATCAGCGTGAAATCGAGATCCTCGGAAAACCGGTATGTTTCGAAATAGCATTTTTTAAGACAGGTTCCGCCCTTGAACACCCAGTTTTTATTTATTGCCGGATGATTATAGATACCGGCCAGCAGCCACCCCAAGACGTAATCTTTCTCGATAACGTCCGGGCGCAGGCTTACGGTGGCGGCCATGGCCAGAATTTCACGGCGGTCGATCATGGGTTCCTTCCGTTAAGCCCAGGTTTCGGGAATCCAGAGATTCCATTTACTGATCAAACGCGGGCTGGAAATAGCGGGATCAAGCTTGGCGTTTCCGGTTGTCATGCGGTCACGGCAGGGCTGAAGTAAAGCTTCGACGCCTGCTTGTTCTGCCAGAAAACCAAGCCTCTTGAATACGGCACCGTTTCCAAGCCGTGCGGCATAATCAATCAATTGATTTATATCCGATTCTTGATCTTTCAGGTAGGCTTTAAGGCATTCAAAAACATGCGTGATGCCGCCGCCCGTTTCCGGCGTATCGAGCATATCGACAATCGTGCGGTGCTTATCGGAGATGGACAGCTTTGTGCCGCCGCGCCATAGCGTTTTAAGGCCGAACAGATTTTCTTCTTTCGTGTGCTTCAGCGCAAAATCCGTTCCATGATAGGTCTGCGTTTTATGACGCACTTCATGAGTTGTGAAAACGAAGATGCTGCGGAATATTTGTTCCGTGAAATCGTGGTGGCCCGCCGCCGTCCATCCGCCGATATAACAAGGTCCGAAAAGTGAAGGAGCCAGTATCCAAGGGTCTTCGATAACCTGTTGCGTTGTAAGGGCGTCCAGCGGCACAGGTGCGTAAAGACCGGGACCGACCCGCGCCAGCCAGCCTTGATGCGTCCAGCGGGCCAGCATTTTGGCAGCGTCCTGCCTTTCAAGGTCAAGTGCCTCCGCAGCGTCATCAATAGACACCAGCCTTCCTGCCGCCTGCAAAACAGTGGAAAGCCGCGCCCGGCCTTGACTTATAGAAGTTTCCTGTTCCATTGCTATACTATTGCTCCGTTTTTTCACGAAAAACGTGAATTTATAGATTAATAATATAGTAAAAACCTTACGATTGCACGAACAATAGCTATACTATCGATCCATTTTTTCACGAAAAATGTGAATTTATGGATCAGTAATATAGCAGAGTTAACGCAAGTAGGGGGAGGATCGGTTTAAATTTTCGCCGATAAGGGTACTCACAGTACCGTTACAGCAACAAATTTAAACCCTGAGGCCTGACGCCGATGCACCACTTATTTTCGCTTGTTTTCGAAGGGGTTGTAAGGAATTTGCTTCCGGATTGCTTCCAAATCCGATGCAGGGTATCGATCTGCATCGCATCGAAACACCAATTAAGTCATTGAAATATAAAGAAAAAAATTGGTTGCGGGAGTAGGATTTGAACCTACGACCTTCAGGTTATGAGCCTGACGAGCTACCGGGCTGCTCCACCCCGCGATAAACCGAGTGAGAGTGCTTATATAGTGCTTATTAACGAAAAGCAAGTCTGCAAACATTGCTCTCATTCCTGGAAACTGTGTACAACGGAGCATGGTAAAAAAAGCAGGGCATATCGCGGTCGCAGGGGCGGGGGTCATTGGCCTGTGCGTCGCGCTGGCGGCGGCGCGCGCCGGGCATCGGGTTACGATTTACGACCCTGGCGGCTTTCCGGCGCTGGGCAGCGCCAGCGCCATAGCCGGGGGGATGCTGGCCCCCTTTGCCGAGGCTGATCACATGCCCGCCCCGTGGGTGGCCGCAGGGCTGCGCAGCATTGAATTGTGGCAGGAGCTGGAGGCTTTTTGCGGCACGGATTTCGGGCTGCGCCGGGCGGGGTCTTTGCTGGTGGCACATGGGGCGGATGCGCATATTCTGGCGCGGTTTCAGACCTATTTGCGTGCGCATGGGGATTTTCTCTGGCTGCGCGCGCCGGAGATTGCGGAGCATGCGCCGATGCTGGGCGCTGGTTTCGATGCCGGACTTTACTTGCCGCAGGAGGCGCATCTGAACCCGGCGGCGGCGCTGACGGCGCTGGTGGATGCTCTGCGCGATCAGAATGTGATGTTGGTGGAGCAGGCGGTTGAACCGGCGACGCTGGCGGATGATTATGCGGCCGTCATCGATTGCCGCGGTATGGATGCGGCGCGGGATGAGCCGGAACTGCGCGGTGTGAAAGGCGAGGTTGCGATGATCCGCAATCCGGATTTCACGTTGGATCTGCCGGTGCGGGTAATGCATCCCCGCTATTCGCTTTATGTGGTGCCGCAACCCGAACACGTGTTTATCATCGGCGCAACGCAAATTGAAAGCGAGGCAGATACGCATGTCAGTTTACGCTCGGCGCTGGAGTTGCTGAGCGCGCTGTCATCCCTGCATCCCAGTTTTTTGAATGCGCAAATTATTGCGCTGCGCGCCGGCATTCGTCCGACTTATCCCGATAATCTGCCGCGTATCACGCACAAGGGAAAGGTGATAGCCTGTAACGGCGCGTTTCGCCATGGTTGGCTGTTGGCGCCGGTGATGGCGGAATGTGTGGTTGCGCATCTTGCGGGCGCGGCCCATAAATATATCTCACTGTTTTGGAGAAATCATGATCACGATCACCATCAACGGCCACAGCAAAACCTTTCCTGCCGCGCTTGATATCGCGGCGTTACTGGCGCAAGAAGGCTATGCCGGCATGACCGTGGCCGTGGCGCGCAACGGTACGTTTGTGCCGAAAGCAAAACAAAGCCAGACGGCTGTACAAAATGGCGATACGATTGATATCGTCGCGCCGATGCAGGGGGGATAACGCATACCCATGCAGATCTTCGATCAAACACTACACGCCCGCCTCTTTCTGGGCACGGCGCAATATCCGTCGCCGGAGATTTTGCAGCGCGCGATCGAAGCGGCGCGACCGGGATTGATCACCGTGTCTTTAAGGCGGGAGAGCGCGGCCGGGCACGGGCAGAAATTCTGGGATCTTATCAAGAACACAGGCATTCCCGTTCTGCCCAACACTGCCGGATGCCACAGCGCGGCCGAGGCCGTGACCACCGCCCAGATGGCGCGCGAGATCTTTGAGACGGATTGGATCAAACTCGAAGTCATCGGCGATGATTACATGCTGCAGCCTGATCCGTTTGGTCTGATTGACGCGGCGGAGAAACTCAACGCGCTGGGCTTTACCGTTTTCCCCTACATGACGGAGGATCTTGTGCTGGCGCAGCGTCTGGTGGATGCGGGGTGCAAGATCCTGATGCCCTGGGGGGCGCCCATCGGCTCGGGCCGCGGGTTGAATAATCCTTATGCGTTGAAATTGCTGCGCCAGAGATTCCCGCAGCAAATCATGGTTGTCGATGCAGGATTAGGCGCGCCATCACACGCGGCAGCGGCGATGGAGCTGGGCTATGACGCCGTGCTGGTCAATACGGCGGTGGCGAAGGCGGGCGATCCGGTGGCAATGGCGCGCGGTTTTGCGCAGGCGGTCGCAGCGGGGCGCGCCGGGTATGAGGCTGGAATTATCGCGCCACAGGACAATGCTACGCCGTCAACGCCTTTGATTGATCGTCCCTTTTGGCATCAAGCCAAAGGCGGCTAACGCCGCGCCTGGAAAAAATCGCGCAGGATCTGCCCGCATTCATCAGATAAAATTCCGTCCGTCACGCTGGGCCGCCAGTGGCAGGTCGGCTGTTCAAAAAATTTGACACCATTGATAATGGCACCGCCTTTGGGATCGGACGCACCGAACACAACGCGGTCGATGCGGGCGAAGCTGATGGCCGCTGCGCATTGCGTACAAGGCTCCAGCGTCACGTAGAGAACTGTGCCCGGAATACGCTGCGCGCCGCGTCGGGCGCAGATTTCGCGGATCACCAGCAATTCGGCATGGGCGCTGGGGTCATGGCGGGCGATGGTTTCATTTCCAGCGCAGGCCAAGATTTCACCGCTGGCGGCATCGACCAGCACAGCGCCAATTGGCACTTCGGCCCGGGCTGCCGCTTTCCGGGCCTCTTCCAGCGCGAGGCGCATTGCCGTAAGATCATCCACCATGAGCACAGAAAAGCACAAAGGGGAGCGGATTGCCAAGCGGATTGCGCGGGCCGGCATTTGTTCGCGCCGTGAGGCCGAGGCGATGATCGAACAGGGACGGGTCAGCCTGAATGGCACCGTTCTCAAGAGCCCAGCCGTCAATGTGCAGGAAAGCGATGATATCCGCGTCGATGGCAAAGCTCTGCCAAAGGCAGAAGCTACGCGCCTGTTCCTGTATCACAAGCCGGCCGGGCTGGTGACAACGCGTTCGGATGAAAAAGGCCGCGCCACGGTGTTTGCCAGCCTGCCTCCGGGCCTGCCGCGTGTGGTGAGTGTGGGACGGCTCGATTTGAATACGGAGGGATTACTTTTGCTGACGAATGATGGGGGACTGGCGCGGTATTTGGAATTGCCTGCAACGGGTTGGCAGCGTCGCTACCGCGTGCGGGTGCATGGGCGTGTTGATGAACAGCGCCTGGCGGCGCTGAAGGATGGTTTAACGCTCGATGGTGTGCGCTATCGCGCTATTATCGCCAAGTTGGAAAAGACACAGGGCAGCAATGCCTGGCTGAATGTGCAGATCCGCGAAGGCAAAAATCGTGAAATTCGTAAGGTCATGGAATCACTAGGACTTCAGGTCACACGGTTGATCCGCACAGATTTCGGTCCGTTCAGTATCGGAACTTTGAGCAGCGGTTCCGTGGCCGAGGTGCCGCCAAAAACACTGCACGATCAGATCGCCGGGTATTTTAAAAAGGGAGGCTAGATGCGCATCGTGGCCGGAGAATTTGGCGGACGGCGCCTGAAAACGCCCGCGGGGCGGGATATTCGACCGACAAGCGATAAAATTCGTGGGGCTATTTTCAATGCCTTGCGCGCGCGGGGTGCTGTTGCGGGTGCGAGTGTCATTGACGCGTTTTGTGGTACGGGGGCGCTGGGCCTCGAGGCGCTGTCGCAAGGCGCGGCGCAGTGTTTGTTTATCGATAAGGATCGGGCGGCGCTGGATCTTGCGCTTCAAAACGTGCAGGACTTGGGTGTAGATGATCGATGCGGTTTTCTAAAAGCCGATAGTGCGAAACTGCCGCTTCGGTCCACATCACACGCACAGGCCACGCTGGTTTTTCTTGATCCCCCCTATGGAAAAAATTTTATCGCGGGGGCGCTGCATTCTCTACAAGCTGGAGATTGGCTCGCTCCGCAGGCCTGGATCGTCATGGAATCCGAAAAATATTATATATATGAGGGTCTTACACCTTTCTTTGACAAAACTTACGGCCAGACGCGGATATGCATTGCACAATATTCCGCGTGGCCTTGATTTTATTAGGGCACGCCCTATTCTGGATCTAATCAGTATTTCTTTACGTCCATAGATAAAGGATCACACATCATGCGCATGCTTGTTTTGCTTTCCTCTTTGTTTTTATACGCGTTCACGACGCCCGCTTCCGCGCAGGTTGAATCCTATACCTTTGACAAGGCTCATACGCAGATCTTGTTTTTTGTTAATCATTTGGGCTTTTCCCATTCTTCAGGCCGCTTCCTGAAATTCGATGGTGGCTTCACCTTCGATCGCACCCAGCCTGCGAATTCGAGCATTGATGTGACCATCGACACGAACGGGTTGGAGATGAACGACCAGAAATGGAACGACCATCTTAAAAATCAGGATTTCTTTAATGTTGCGCAATACCCGACCATGACATTCAAAAGCACAAAAGTTGAAGTTACCGGTGAAAATACGGCCAATATTGCAGGGGATCTTACATTGCTTGGCGTGACCAAGCCGGTGACGCTGGTGGTGACGCACAACAAATCGGAAAAGCACGCGTTCAGCGGCAAGTATGTTTCCGGTTTCTCAGCCACCGCGATGCTCAAGCGCTCTGACTTCGGCATGACCTACGGCTTGCCGATGGTGGGCGATGAGGTCAAAATCATGATCGAAGTGGAAGGCGAGCGCATCGAGCAGGGTGGCGAGGGCACGGGGAATAAATAGTCTTTTATTGGGGAGGGGTTCATGCGCGCGCATTATCACAGCCTATCCATCGGCCTGCACTGGATAATGGCTGTCATTATCGTGGCCCTTTTGGCTTGCGGGTTTTATATGACGGGCCTTGAGCCATCATCCCAGAAATTTCAGCTCTACAATCTTCATAAATCTTTCGGTCTGATTATTTTGATGTTGGTGGCGTTGCGCTTTGCTTGGCGGTTGCGCGTTGTGCCGCCGCCTGCGCTTGAGACGCACAAGCCGTGGGAGCGTATGCTGGCGCATCTTACGCATTGGGCTTTTTACCTTTTGATGCTAGGGCTGCCGATCTCTGGTTTACTGATGTCGGCTGCGGGCGATTTCCCCGTGCGATTCTTCAATTTATTTTCAGTGCCGCCATTGATCGGTAAGGATGAGAAGTTTTTTGATATCCTTGTCGAAGGGCATGAGATCATGGCCTCGATCATCATGGGTTTGATTGCTTTGCATGTTGCTGGTGCGCTAAAGCATCACTTC
>JAKLKY010000004.1:71331-76196 GCA_023150415.1 Alphaproteobacteria bacterium
AGACCGGGATGAGACCATCAACCGTATGCGCGGTTTTCTGGGTGATTTTGGTGTTCGCGCAATCATCGTTCTGGTTTTGGGACTTTTTGCACTGACGTTTTTTGTGATCGCCACCAAGAGCGAGGAGGCAGAATCAGATGCTCTGGAACAAAGCCAGACGATTGAACGCCCCGATCCCATCCTGGCAGAAGGACAAGCGCAAGCTGTGCAAAATGAATGGTTCATAGTTTCAGATAAAAGCCAGATTAATTTTACAGCCACGCAAAATGGGCAAGCATTCACAGGCACTTTTCCATCCCTGCGGGGGCGCATTGTTTTCAATCCTGAAAAGCTGGCGGATTCTTTGGCTGAAATAACCATCGACATAAATGCCCTGAAGACAGGCAGCGCCGAGCGTGATCAGCAGGCGAAAGCGGAAGACTGGTTTGATACGGCCCGTTTCCCCGTTGCGACGTTCAAGACGACAAGCTTTGCTCCGGGCGCTGCAGATGACAGCTATGTTGCGCAGGGCAGATTGGATCTGCGGGGAGTTTCGGTGCCCGTGACACTGCCTTTCACACTGGAAATTGACGGAAATACGGAGGAAAGAATAGCGTATATGACAAGTCACTTAACATTGAATCGTCAGGATTTCGGTATCGGACAGGGGCAATGGGCAGATGAAAAGACGATTGGCCATGACGTTAAAATTGATGTGCAAGTTACTGCAACAGATCGCCCGCCCGCTCAGCCATTACATTAAGATGCGTACGGATGTATGGCGATGTGCGCACGGTGTGCAGTAGCCGCTCTTTTGAAAACGGCTTCTTCAGGAAATTGCGCGCGCCGGTCAAGGTCGCCTGAACGATGTTTGTTTTGGCCGTGTCTACACTGAGCATAACAACATACGCTTTTGGATCAACAGCCCGGATGGCCTCCAGCGTTTCATGGCCCGTCAAGCCAGGCAGGTGAATGTCCAGAAAGACAATATCCGGGGCGTTTTCGATATAGGCAACAATACCCTCTTCGCCGGAACGGGCGCTGACCAGATCATATTCGCGGCTCAGGATACTATTCGCATAAGCCGATGTAAAACGATCATCTTCAATGATAAGGATTAAGGGCTGATCGCGTCTTTCACGGCGGATGGTAATGCTCTCGATTTTATTCATATCACACATAGCGCGGTATGATTCAAAGCGCTGTGCCGCCAGCATTTTAGTATCGGCCAGTTTTTGATAATTGTAAAAATCGCCGGCAACATTGCCTTTGGCAGCATAGTCTGCGGGCAAATCAGCATGCATATGATTATAGGCTTTGATTAGGTCGGCTTGTTGCTCAGGTGTCTCGGGTTTAGCCAGGATGAGGACATCATTATCCTCAAATAAATAGGCAAAGCCCAGACGAATATGGCCTATGCGATTTAAAAATTCCTCCATGAACGCATCGCTGGCGATACGGCTGCGTGTAATTTTTTGCTCGATGTCCTTCGGATTTTTAATGAGATCCTCATGGCGCAGATTCTTCGACAGCAGAAAATAGAAGCCCATCCATCCCTGAAGGTTTGGCCTAATTTTTTCGAGCGAGGTGAGAAAATGATGCTCCGTACTTTCCCGGATTGCCTTCATGTCTTTGCCCAAACCTTAGAATTCTTGTCCCGCGCCTTTATCAGCGTTTCACTTATATTATGAGCAAAAAAAGTTAATTTTCGTATAACGGAGAAAGCCTCTTTAATTGAATTTTAAACTTCTTCTTAAATATATTTTTCTAGAATAGAAGAAAGCCTAAATTGTGAGTTGCAGCTACCGCGCATTGATTAAATGCGTGTACACGCCTTTAAAAAACGGGAATAATGGTGCACAATGATTGTGTCTTCCGATCAATTGAACTCCCGAAGGCCTGTACCGTCTGATCTCATGGGCACTCTTACTATTGAAAAGAAAAGAACATCCAAGGAAGATGCGAGCAAGAGTACTTTGCTTGCATCACCGGCTCATATCTGGAGCAGTCGGATCAGCTGGACAATTGCATTTTATCTCTTTTTGCTGATCGCCTTGTTTCAGACATTGGTGCTGATTCTCAACATAGACAAAGTTGAACAACAAAAACTGGCGCAAGTGCGTGAAATTGGCCGCGCTGCGATTGCGCCTGTCTTGAGCGCATCTGTGACGGATATGCTGACATCGCCTGCTTCTAATGAAGGCGTACAGCGTTTGTTGAATAATACAATCGTGCGCGGCATGACGATTTACAATAATCAGCTTGATCTCATCAAAAGCTATGGCGAGCCGATGGCGCTGGTTCTCATGGACCAGAATTCTCTGGGTAAGACGTTCCGCACGGCCAATGGTGATTCCTATGAAGTCGTTTATCGCGGTGGCGATCTTGGTCGCCCTTATGTGGTTACGGCCAAACTCGATTCATCGAAAGTCGCCGATGAATTAAATTCCTTCATCCGCGAGACAATTATTGTGACATTCATCCTTTCGGGGCTCGCAACTTCGGTGTTGATGATTGCGATTGGCAAATTGCTGCTGGAGCCGATTTTGTTCATGCGCGAGAACCTCATGGCAGCGTCGCGTGAGCCTGAAGATCCAAAAATTTCACCCTCGCCCTTTGACCCGCGCAATGAAATCGGCAGCGCTATCGCCATCGCGCAGAAGCTGATACGCCAGAATGCTGACAACATCAAACGCATCAAGAGCGCGGCAGAGGACAAAATTCACAAACTGGCCTATTACGATACACTGACGGGCTTGCCCAATCGTACTTCATTCCTGCAGACACTCAGTGAGTGTTTGCGTGCCGGCACCGATAACGAAATCCGCCGTTATGCTGTGGTTGCACTGGATCTTGATCATTTCAAAGACATTAATGATTCTATGGGGCACAATGTAGGCGATGCAATCTTGCGCGGTGTAGGACGCCGTTTACGCATGGCGTTGCCGGATACGGCTACGGTTTCACGGACGGGTGAGGATGAATTTGCCGTGACCTTGCCTTTGAATACCGATTTGAATACAGCGCGCGATGTGGGAGCAAGGATTTTGAATGTCATCCGCAATGAACCATTTAAGGTTTTTAATGAAGCTTTTCAGGTGCGTGCGTCGGTGGGTGTTGCGACGTTTCCGGATGACGGGGTTGATCCTGACCAGGTGTTAAAAAATGCGGACATTGCGCTGAACCGCGCGAAGGAAGAAGGACGCGATACGATTAAGGAATACTCGGAAGATTTTGATCGCGTTGTCCAGCAGCGTTTCCAGCTTTTACGCGATTTGCGTGATGCGCTAGAGCAAGACCAACTGACGCTGCATTACCAGCCGCAGCTTGATTTAAAAACCGGAAAGATAATCGGTTCGGAGGCACTGATTCGCTGGTGGAAGCCCGATAACAGCAAGCAGGGGGGAACTTATATTTCGCCAGGAGAATTTATTCCTGTTGCAGAACAATCAGGTCTGATTGTTCCTATCGGCGAATGGGTCATGCGCGAAGCTTGTAAACAAGCGCGCCTTTGGCAAACCGAGCATGGGATGAAAGATGTTCGTGTGGCTGTGAACGTTTCAGCAGCACAATTTAGTCAAAGTGATATTGTCGATTTTGTGCGTAAGACTTTAAAGGAAGTCGGTCTTGAAGCGCGGATGCTGGAGCTGGAAGTCACGGAGAGCGTTTTCATGGCCGATATCAATCATACGATCCAGACTCTTCAAAATTTGCATGCGCTGGGCGTTGAGTTGGCGATTGACGATTTTGGCACGGGCTATTCATCCTTGTCCTATTTACGCCAGTTTCCGATTGATCGTCTTAAGATCGATCAATCCTTCATCCGCAACGCGCTGAACAACCAAGATGATGCCGCTATCGCGCGCACGATTGTGCGACTGGCGCATTCCCTAAGTCTTAAAGTTATCGCGGAGGGCGTGGAGACGCGCGAACATGAATTGTTCTTGTTAGAAGAGGGTTGCGACGAGGTACAAGGTTACCGGTATTCCAAACCGTTGCCTGTGGCTGACTTCGTGAAATTTACCACCAGCTATGACGGCACTTTGGACAGTTTTGATCGCAAGATGGCGCGGGCTTGAGTTTATACGCGCATCCCAGTAAAACATCGTCATGCGAAAACCCCATCCGTTAACATCACGCAAATGCGGCCCCCTGACCGGCAGCGCACGGGTGCCTGGCGATAAATCGCTTTCTCACCGTTCTTTGATCTTAGGGTCCCTGGTTATCGGAGAAACCATCATAAGTGGGCTGCTGGAAAGCGCTGATGTGCTTGACACAGCGGCGGCGATGCAGGCTCTGGGGGCGCATATCACGCGGGGTGATGATGGGTTGTGGCGTGTGTATGGCGTGGGCGTTGGTGGCTTGCGGGAGCCTGATAGCGTTCTGGATCTCGGCAATAGCGGAACATCAGCGCGCCTTCTTTTGGGGTTGCTTGCATCCCATCCGATTACCGCCGTTCTGACGGGGGACGCATCCCTGCGTCGACGGCCTATGAAGCGCGTCATGACGCCGTTGCGGGATATGGGCGCTACATTTATGGCGCGCGGTGATGGTCTTTTGCCTCTGGCTGTGCGCGGCAGCGCGGATCCGCTATGTATCGAATACCGCCTTCCCGTGCCTTCGGCGCAGGTGAAATCGGCGATCTTGCTGGCAGCGCTAAATACGCCGGGCGCAACAACGGTGATTGAACCTGTCCCCACGCGCGATCACACGGAAAATATGCTGCGTCATCTGGGTGTGCAAGTCGATGTAGAGCCATTGGAAGAAGAGGGCCAAAGCGTTACGGTCACTGGTTTTCAGAAGCTTCAACCTTCATCAATCGACATCGCAGCCGATCCAAGCTCCGCCGCGTTTGCTGCTGCTGCTGCTGCGTTGGTTGAGGGATC
>JAKLKY010000050.1:0-4191 GCA_023150415.1 Alphaproteobacteria bacterium
AGGCGATGTCGATGATGGGTGGAGCACGCCTCGTTCGCATTGAGGATGCGGGTGATGTGCTTACGCCCTTGTTGCGCGATTATCTGGCGCAGCCGAGTATGGCTAATTTGTTGATAATTGAGGCAGGCGAGTTGGGGCCGCGCTCGACTCTGCGCGCTCTGTTTGAAAAATTGCCCAATGCTGCGGCGGTGCCATGCTATGTCGAGGATGAACGCGATATCACCCGCGTTATTCGCGACACGGTGCAGCAAGCGGGGTTGCGGATTGATGGCGATGCGGTGGCGTATCTGGCGCAGACCATTGGTGGCGATCGTGCGCGTGTTCGTGCCGAGCTGGAAAAATTATGCACTTATAAAGGTCAGGAAAATACACCGATCAGTTTGGAAGATGCACAAGCGGCTTGCGGGCAAGGGGCCACACCAAGTTTTGATGATCTGGTTTACAGCGTAGCGGGACGACAGCCAGAGGCGGCACTTAAGGCGCTATCGCTTTTGCAGGAGGAGGGAGTAGGATTTGCACCGATTTTACGTGCGCTGCAGGCGCATTTTCGCCGTCTGCATTTAGCGGGGCGGCGCGTGGATGCGGGTGAAGATGCGGACCACGTCATGAAAACGCTCACCCCGCCCATCTTTTTCAAATTGCAGCCTGGATTTTCGCGCCAGGTCCGGCTTTGGTCATCGGGCGCGATATTAAATGTGCTGGCACGTTTGGCTGCTCTGGAAGCACAATGCAAGCAGACCGGCTTTCCAACGGATACACTCTGTGCGCAGGCCATTCTGGGGATCAGCCATCAGAAGTGAATTTCTAATTTTCATCTGAGGTTGAATTTTGTATCAGATATATGCTCGTTATGACAGAAAATTCAAATAAATCTGACTCTTACATACCATAATTAACGTCTCTTTTACCTCTCCCTTGTAAAGTAATTTCATAAACTCGCGGTTGGGTCATAACAAAAAATCCGCGGGATGTGTGAAAAGGGTTTCAAGGGGATTTCTCATGGCAACCGCGATGGATCGCGATCAGCCTCTTGCCGCGCAAGAACCGCCGCCTGGCAGTCTGCGTGCAGAATTTCAGCGCGTGCAAAACATCGAAACACTGGTTTTAATGGGCAAACACATCGAAGACTTGCATGGCGTCGATTCGCCGTTTCTGAATGAGCGACGTTCACAAGAGAAAATCAAGAAAGATCGCGATGACTGGCTGTATCTACTGCGCGTTCAGGCGCTGATTGCCGAGATCGAGCAGGATTTTGAACATATCGATGCCCTGTTTGTGGCCATAGAAGAACGCCAAGACAGGATACACGTATTGCATGATCGCTTTCAGGATTTGAAACAGCACATGATTTTGCATCCCGATGGCAAAATCGATTGGGTCGCGAGCGGTAAAAATTACGAATTGCTGGCGCATGATTTCCAGGGTGATGACAAAGCGGCGATGCGCGCCATGGCGCAGAAGGTTCTCGACCGCGACGGCAATCTACGCCCTCTACGCCCTGAATATCAAGGCAATGTCCCGGCAGAGATGATCCATATTCTGCGGCAGGAGCGTGATTTGCGCCACGAGAATAGGCAAGATCACGAACGTGCGCATGAATGCATGAAATCTGCAGAAGAAAAAATTGAGCAATTGCCGGAGGGTGAGCAAAAAGACAATTTCGTAAAGAAATTAGAAGGATCAAAAAGAATTCATAACAATAGCAAGTCCTTGGAAACATTAAACGAAAGCGATTTGATAGAAGATGCTTTTGAAAGCGGAAATTCTGACGATTGTTCAAAACCAGAATATATCAATCCCAAAGTGGGAAATGCGCCAAGTCCGAAAATATAATTAGCGGGGTGCAGGAGCAAGACTTACAGCAGGGGCTTTTTGTGCTTCTGCTCGGATTGCACGCACAGATTCTCCAACGGCCTTTCCTGCTTTAGCAACTGCAGCTCTAAATACTTCAAATGGATCAGGATTAGGATCGTTGTCCTTAAATTCAGAAGCATTCAAAGCAAGTGTTTTAACATTGCCGTTTTCACTTGGAAGGAAAGCCAGAATAGCAGGAAGGGCAATCTTTTCGTTCATAATGCTGTCAGGGTTTAAGCCTCCTGCCGTCGCGGCATCTTTAACATGCTTACAAGCCGCTTCGTTAAGATGACTTTGTGCGTCTAAGACGACCACACGATAAAACACGAAGGACACATCTGGATTCTTTGAGGCAAACTTTATTACCGCCTTTTCCATGAAGTTTGAAAACGTCGTGGCATTTTGAATACCCTGATCAATGACAAATCCAATAACGATCGTATTTTTATTTCCTTTTCCTGCTGTTTCTAATGTTTCGTCTATTGGTACCGCTGAACCATGCCCGAACGTATAGGTTTTAAAATTAGCTACATTTTCTGCTGGAGTCGCGGTGTTGCTTAGCTCTGCTTTTTGTTCTGGGGCTTTGGCAACAGCCGTAACGGGTGCTTCGGGTTTCTTAGACGTTGTATCCTCCTCCGGTCGTGCGAACGCAGGAGGGATCACCAGCGCCAAGCTGGCGAGGGTAGCGGCGAAAGCGCGCGTAAGAGGGTTCTTGCCCATAAAATTCCATCCTTGATTGGGAAATAAACTATCACAATTCACCCCTTGTTACAAGCTTAAGTCGATTTCCCTTGACAATACATGATCATTTTTGAATATGATAAAATAAAATAGCAATATTGAATTCTGATATGATTTTTCTTGTCGCAGGGACGACGGAAAAGGATTCTAAAAATGGCACGTAACAAGAATGGCTCCCGAAAAGGAATTGCCGTCCCTGTATTGACAGGTGCGGGTTTATTGAGCGTAGCTTGGCTTGCGTTGCGCTATGATGTGAGAGAGTCTGTTGCACCAGGGGCCACAGCGACCAGTGGGCAGCCAGCATCACCAACGCCTGCTGTTGAATTGTCTTACCCTAACAATTCAAATCTGCCGTCAATGCGATCGGAGCCACCTGTTGAGTTGCTTGCTGCATTGGAGCCGGAAAAAGGCAAGGTATATTATCCCACATTATTGGCACGCATGACCCAGCGAGGACAATCGCCGGAGCATCTTGAGCAAGTCCGGAAACCCGAGAGTATCCTGGCTTTTGTGGAAATGCTGAAGGCAGGTCAATACAACACCCTGAAGCTACCGGATGTTTTGAATCCATTTCCTGAAGGATATCCTGAAAATCCGCTGGAACTGCTGGATAATCCGCCTGAAGGCTTGACCATCACAGAGTGGTATGTGAACGAGAATGAAACGATAGCCGCAAAATTCGTCTATGATGAAAAGACGCCGGACAGAATATTTTCTGTCCGCGTGTCCTTTGCTGATGGTCAAAATAAACCTTATCTCACAGTGAAGTCTTTTGACCCCTATTTTTTTGCGGAATATGCCTATGCGATTATTCAAGGCGCCAGCGACGAACAGGCGCAAGAAAATCTCTTAATCCAGGCGGACAGTTTGCGCCAAACGGCCAGTTATGTGACTTTGATTGGAAATGATGCGATTAAGTTCTCGTGGTCAGAACGGGCCTATCGCCAGGGCGAACCGCACTGGGTTATCATTAATATTGCGGATGGAACATATCGGCTGCAAAAATGGATGAGTAATGAGCAGCTGGTATGGGATGGTAGAGAGACACACTACAGCTATGGTACGTATGTGCAGCCTGTTCCAAATTATTTGTGGCCATATACCAATCGCGTTCATGGGCAGCCGTTGCGCAAAGATCAACCACCTCGTAAGCCTGAGGCACCTGCGCCCGTGGAGCAGTGGTAGATAAACAAGATAAATTGAGAGGAAAAGACATGAACAGCACACTACGTTTTGCGGTGACACTGACGACTTCGGCTGTTAGCGCCTTTACGGGCGTTTTTGGGGGTTTAAGGGATGCACAATCTTTGCAGCCGTTAACGGTTTCCGCCGCGCCGCAGTCAACATCGGTCTATGCCTGGCAGCATCCCAAGCCAGCGCTGTCGGATCCGGTTTGGGCTGTGGGCGTCTTAAGGGATATGGGGCGTACAGTGTTCACGGAACCTCTGCCGGCGGACATGGCCGTGGACGCGCCTGTCGCAGGCTTTCCCAGCCCACTGCGCCTGATCAGCAATCCCCAGACGAATAAGGGGCTGGAGGTGACGAAATGGTATATCGACCGCACTAATCCGGATAATCCGCGCGCGCTGTCGCTGG
>JAKLKY010000050.1:4201-12238 GCA_023150415.1 Alphaproteobacteria bacterium
TCTATATGCTTCGGGCAGAGCGTTATCCGAGCACGGAGCGGGGTCAGCAAGGTCATGAACAGCTCGTAACATTCACTAGTGTTGAAACGTATCGTATTTCAGGCGCGGCTTTGGCGAAGCTGGCGTCGGATTTCCCGCATAGTTGTCAACTGGGTAGCTTGAAAGAGGTGAATTGTGATCCCCATTCCCTGGACTCGCATCTTCCTCTCGTAAGCATGGTGTATGATGAGAACACAAGATCACATACAAAAAATTATGATGATGCAACCATACGCGCACTGGCTGAGACGCTGTGTGGTGATGAGATTGCCGATTTAAAAGCGCATGGATATTCCCTGGATTCACAATCGCTTGCCTGGATGGTGAATGAGGCCGATTATGATCGGGCCTCTTTGCGCGGGATGGCGTCCGCACTGAGCGTGAAGCGTGATGCGAATGGAGATGTTGAACACTATGGCGTTGAATGGCCCTTTTATCCCGGGGAATATCGGCCGCACATTGTATACCTCGATGCTAAAGGCCAGTGGTTTAGTCAAAGCTGGCCCGATGGCTTAACCTCTTTGCTAAGAGAAATGAATCCTGAGACAGGCATGTTTTCTGCCATACAGGTAAGATTGCCCAGAGAGAACGAGGCAGAAGAAGTGCGCGCAAATAAAGAGGGTGAGATCCCTGCCGATCTGGCATCTTTTGCCACGAATCCGTTCCACGGGCTTTTTTTGCCAGAGAAGGTCGTTAGAATTATGGCGCCTGCAGTTGCACGCCCAGACGATCCAGCGCCTCGCTGATCGGGATGAAGTAATTCAAACCCATGCCGTTGTCGTTGATGTCTGTATAACCGCCAACGGTCATGCCGACGATATTGCCGTTCTCATCCACCAGCGGTCCTCCGCTGTTGCCCGGATGTACTTCTACATCGCCCTGGATAAAGTTCTGTCGCGTGCCCAGGAATTTCATCTGATAGCGATGCGCGCTTACGATCCCCTTGGTGACAGTATCCTGCATCTGGCGGTAATCCTGCGGTGTGCCGACGGCGTAGATATCTTCGCCCACTTTCGGCCAGGCGTCACGGATGGGCAGGGCCTGGATGTCCAGGCCTTCGGGAATTTCCTCCAGCTTCAGCAGCGCCACATCGCGCGCCTTGTCGACGCGCAGTACTTCCGCCACGGTCTTGAATTTCTTGCTCGTTGTAACGATGCGCATACGCTGCGCGTCGCCCACCACATGCGCGTTGGTCAGGATGTGCCCGTCCTTGCTGATGAAAAATCCAGCGCCGTGGCCGTTCTTCTGCGGCATCACGGTGATTGAGGCCTTATCGCGCAAATCCTTGGCGAAGGGCTGGTGGGAGAGGGGCAGGTTGCGGATCACGACTTCTTCCTGCGGATCAAATACGCGCGGGCGGTTTTCCCATTTTTCATCCCGCTTGGCGAAAATGGTTTTCTCGCTGGGCGGTTTTGTGCCCTTGACGATCAGATTGTAAAAATCCGGGTCGGATGCCAAATTATGCGCAGCCATGGTGAAAGCGTCGCCGAACAAAACGGCCAGCCCTTCCTGTGGCGGCAGCGCGCGCGACGCGTAACCTTCGGTGCGGACCTTGAACACGGTGGCGCGGCGCAGCATGTCATATACGCTCCAGTCGATGGCCAGATAAAGCTGGCTCTTGTCGCTGTAGGGGAAGGAGAGAATCGCGCTGAAGCCCGAGGTATCGGTGCTGCACATATCCAGCATCGCATCGCGTATTTTGCCCTTGATGGCATATTCGGCGCGCATTTTCTCATCGTCTTCATCGAAGGCCAGATCGAGTGAGCCCACCACGTCATAGCCGCTGGCCTGCAGCGATTCGCGGAAGCTGTTCTCGATAAAGGTTTTGTCGATCGCGCGGTCGAATACGTCGCGGCCCAGAGGATATTCGGAATAGCCGCAAGTCTGCAGCGGCGTGGTGCGTTCATATCCGATTGTTGCGCCGGGCGGCAAAATGACCTCTATGCCCCTGAATTCAATCGGCGCGGGATGCGCGTCCTCTGGCACCGTGGAGCCAGAGATAAAATCGACCTGCTTGATCACAGGCCCACAGGCGGTAAGAATGATTGCCGCCGCCGCACACGTCAAAGTTGCGCGCCAATATTCCTGCATCGGTTGAGGATAGCAGAACTGAGTAACAGAGCAAGAGACTGGTTATTTAGGCCGCTGCTGCAAGTTGCGGTGAAGTGGTGGTGTGCGCTGTGTATTCTCCGCCGCGTTCAAGCCACTGCCTTGCTTTATCCGCTGAAACACGCTCTGCAACTTTAATGAACTGTCTGGAGAAAGGGTCATCGGGATTTTTCAATTCGCTCAAATCAAATTTTGTAACATCAGCACATTCAAATCCCGTTTGCGGAATAGGGTCGGAAGGCACTGCAATTCTGATCACCGATGTTCCATATTCGGTGTCTCTTTTAACTTGTGCGCCTCTCGTAAAATCAGCCGTGATTGATGCAGTCATAATTTCCTCCATAAGTTAAGGTGTTTGTATTGGTGTTGTTGATGGATTTTGGATGCGCTTACCTCGCAGCAGATAAGCGCCGCGCAGCGTGGCTAATGAAGCGCAGGCAATCGCTATACTTTCTCCAATCGGAAATGGATCCCAAATGTCGCATAAATAAGCCAAAGTACCCGTAGCGACGGGGCGCCGTGTGGTTTTATCGCGCGGGACATAAGCAGGGATTCGTCTTTCAATGAAGTCGGCTGCTTTATTAAATGCGGCTTTAGCGGTTCGGCTTGTGCCGCGCGCTGCACAATTGAAAGTATGAATAACGGATTTTATAGACATTGATTGCACATACTCTGTTAGCGTCCAAACTTGGAGACCACAGAGGGGCAATCATTTGATTGTCCGGATGCTGTGGCGCTTTAGCTTTGGTAACGCGGTGCAAGCTGATCCATCAAATGCCGCGACTGCTTTTGGGTCTCATAACCCTAGGCAATGGAGAATTTATAAATCAAAAGCCATAGAAGTGTCAAACTATTATTATTTCTATTTTGTGAAATAAAGTGACAATCTTTGCTCGATCTGCCGGGCCAGTTCATTAAGTGCGCTCTCCCGGGCGTTTTGCTCAGTCACGCGCGTGGCGAATTCGCTGGGCAGGATGTTGTAGCTGGTGATCGCGTGGAGGGGGCGTTCCAACACCACCGTCTGTTGCGCTTTGTCGATGAGGCGCATTTGCAAGCTGATGCGCAATTGCGCGCGGGTAGCATCGGCAGTTTTGGTAATATCCAGCTCGGTCTTGCTTTCTGAAAGATCGCTGACTTGCAGAACATACTGCGCGTCGGCAGGTCGCCCCTGGCGGTAGAACCGGTCGATTAGTAAATTGCGTAGATATTGTCCCTCGCGGTCGGGGATATTGCCGATCTCCACCTGCGCCAGTTGATCTTCTGCTTCGACCATGTTTTGCCCCATCGTCCCGTACATGGGGCTGAAGCCGCAGGCGGAAAGAGTTACAAGTTGCAAAGCAACAGTTACAAAAAGAAAAAATTCTGTAACTTGTAACTTATCGCTTCTAGTTTTGTCCTTTTTCATCCCACCACCACATTCACAATCTTGGCCGGGACGTAGATGAATTTCTTTACGGGTTTTCCGTCGAGAGATTTCTGTACGTTTGGCTCTGCCAACGCAATGGCTTGCGCCTGCGCGGCATCCGCAGAAGCGGGCAAGGTGATGGAGGCCCGCAGCTTGCCATTGACCTGCACGCCGATGGTGACGGTATCGGCGATCAACAAGGCGGAATCAGCCTTCGGCCAGTGTTCATCCACCAGCAACGTCTTATGCTCTAGCGTCTGCCACAATTCCTCGGCTAGATGCGGGATCATCGGGTTCATCAGTTTGATCAGCGTTTCAATGGCTTCGCGTAAGATTGCATCGCGTGGTTTATATTCCATGATCGCATTGCTGAGTTCTCGGATTTTCGCCACCGCCTTGTTCATGGCGAAGGCTTCGATATCGGCGGTAACGCCTGCAATTGTTTTGTGCGTGATGCGGCGCAGAGCGAGCGCAGATTCGCTGTCTTGCTGAGACGGTGAAGAGGCAGGCAATTGTGGCGCAACCTCCATCACCATCCGGTGCAGGCGGTTGATGTAGCGCCACGCGCCTTCGATGCCGCTTTCGGTCCATTCCAGATCACGCTCGGGCGGCGAGTCGGAAAGGATGAACAGCCGCGCCGCATCTGCGCCGTAGGCATCCATGATGTCTTCGGGGTCGACGACGTTCTTTTTCGATTTGGACATTTTCTCGATGCGGCCCATCGTGACGGGCCGGCCCTTGGCATCGAACGTTTTTCCATCCTCGAACTTCACTTCGGACGGATACAGCCATTTCCCGGCGGAATCCTTATACGTCACATGCGTGACCATGCCCTGTGTGAACAGGCCCATGAAGGGCTCATCACAGTCGACATAGCCGCAATCGCGCATCGCCTTGGTAAAGAAACGCGCATAAAGTAGATGCAAAACCGCATGTTCCACCCCGCCGATATATTGCTCGACGCTCGATGTTTTGGGCATCCAGTAGGCGGCCTTGCTTTTTGCCACGGGCTGTTTTTCATTGCGCGGATCGCAATAGCGGAACTGGTACCAGCTGCTTTCAAAAAACGTGTCGAACGTGTCAGTCTCCCGCGTGGCGGCTTTTGCACATGCCGGGCATGTCGTGTGCTTCCATGTTGGGTGGCGCGCCAACGGATTGCCCGGCGCGTCGAATGTCACATCATCGGGCAGCGTCACGGGCAGTTGATCTTCAGGCACCGGCACCACACCGCAAGATTGACAGTGAATCATGGGAATGGGGCAACCCCAATAGCGCTGGCGGGAAATGCCCCAGTCGCGCAGGCGGTATTGGGTGACACCCTTTCCTGTTCCTTGTTCTTCGCAGCGGCGGATTATTTCAGCCTTGGCTTGCGCGACACTCATGCCATTCAAGAAATGCGAATTGATCAAGGTGCCATCGCCAAGATAGGCTTCTTTCATGTTCTGAGCAGAGACAGAGTGATTCACGCCATCCCCTTTTATAGGCTCGATCACAGGCAATATTTTCAGTTCATACTTCTTCGCAAATTCAAAATCGCGCTGGTCATGTGCAGGCACACCGAAAATTGCGCCAGTGCCGTAATCCATCAACACAAAGTTGGCGATGTAGATGGGAACCTCATAGCCCAGCATCGGATGCGTGGCGCGAAAACCGGTATCAAACCCAAGCTTTTCGGCTTGCTCGATAGCGGCCTCGGATGTGCCCAGAGCCTGGCATTGTTTGATAAAGTCCTCATAGCCAGCCCTATGCGGGCCCAAGGTTTGACTCAACGGATGATCGGGCGCCAGCGCCATAAATGAGGCACCAAAAAACGTATCCGGGCGCGTTGTAAAGACATCAATTTTCTCGGTTCGTCCTACTATTTCCCATTGGAACTGCAAACCTTGCGATTTGCCGATCCAGTTTTCCTGCATGATGCGGACTTTTTCCGGCCAGCGCTCCAGTTTCTGAACGCATTCCAGAAGTTCATCCGCGTAATCTGTAATTTTCAGGAACCATTGGCTGAGTTTGCGCCGCTCGACCGGTGCGCCGGTGCGCCAGCCCTTGCCGTCGATGACTTGCTCATTGGCCAGAACGGTATTGTCCACCGGATCCCAGTTGACCATCGATTCCTTGCGATAGGCCAAGCCGCGCTTGAAAAATTCCAAAAACATGGCCTGTTCATGGCGGTAATAATCCGGCAGGCAGGTTGTGATTTCGCGACTCCAGTCAATCGACAAACCCATGGATTTGAGCTGGTCGCGCATGATGTTGATATTTTCTAACGTCCAATCCTTAGGATGCGCGCCGCGCTCGATGGCCGCGTTTTCGGCGGGTAGGCCAAACGCATCCCATCCCATCGGGTGCAAAACGTTATAACCTTGCGCGCGGCGAAAACGCGCCACCACATCGCCCAGTGTATAGTTACGCACGTGGCCGACATGGATACGCCCGGACGGGTAGGGGAACATCTCCAGCACGTAGTATTTAGGTTTTGATGGATCTTCCGTTACGGTGAAGCAGCCGCGCTCATCCCAAATTTTTTGCCATTTGGCCTCGGCGGACTTAATATTATAACGCTCGGACATGGAAATTACTGAGAAAGCTGCGCATTGCGGAGCTGGCGCGCGCGGGTCAGGATTGTATCCTCAAGTGTGTTGGCGGTGTCCGCAGGCATGGGCGTGTCTATCCATGTGCCGCTCTTTTGTTGCGTTTGTTTGAAGGCTTTGACACTGACACCATCAGAACGCAATTGGCGATCCAGGATAAACACATTAATTTTATAGCGTTCGTTGGTGATGCCAGGTGGCGAATACCAATCCGTTAGAATTGTGCCGCCGAATGGATCTGCGCTGGCTAAGGGCATAAAGGACACGGTATCAAGCGCCGCGCGCCACAGGAAGCTATTCACGCCGATCCCGGAGGCACCCGCTGTTTCCTCATCCTTTTTATTGCCAAAGACATTGAGGCCATCTTCGCCAAAAATGCTCTGTGGTTTTTCGTAAATATTAGCATCACCCGTGGCTTTGCGGTCGTAACCGGTGGGGTATTTGGCCTCGGACTGGACGGTTTCGCCGCAGGCGGTAAGGGCCAAGGGCATTGAAACCAAAAGACAGATCAAAAGGGCGCTTTTAAATGTTTGCATGAGATAGAGTCTTAGCATTCTGTGCGCTATCACTCAAGTCTTTCATAGAATGTTCTGATTGTACAAAACATCCTTGCCCTAGAAGGCTAAGCTTTCTATGTAAGAGAGCATGCATACCCAACCCCAAGCTGTCGAACCTGCCTATCTGTATGGCTTGAACCCACCGCAACGGGAAGCCGTTGAGACGCTGGATGGTCCAGTGCTGGTGCTGGCGGGGGCGGGCACGGGCAAGACGCGCGTACTGACGACGCGATTGGCGCATATCCTGCATATGGGCCGCGCGTTTCCGAACCAGATTCTGGCTGTTACCTTCACGAATAAGGCCGCGCAGGAAATGCGCGAGCGTGTGTCGCATTTGCTGGGCGGACAGCCCACGCAAGGCTGGTGGCTGGGCACGTTTCATGCGCTGGCGGCGCGGATGCTGCGCCGTCATGCGGGCTGTGTGGGGCTGAGCCAGAATTTCACCATCCTTGATCCCGATGATCAGATCCGCGTGATGAAGCAGATCATGGAAGGGCTGAATATCGACATCAAGAAGTTTCCGCCCAAAACGGCCATCGACGCCATTGACCGTTTTAAAGACCGTGCTCGCACGCCGGAGCAGATTACGGCCGAGGACGCGGGCGAGGCTGTGGGCGGACGCGTGCCGCAGCTCTACCGCCTGTATCAGGAAAGGCTGAAGAGCTTGGATGCTTGCGATTTCGGCGATCTCTTGCTGCACATGATCACGATTTTCCGTGATCCGCAGCATGCGGAAATTCTGGGCGAATATCATCGCCGTTTTCGCTATCTGCTGGTGGATGAGTATCAAGATACCAATGTGGCGCAATATCAATGGCTGCGCTTGCTGGCGCAGGGTTCAAGGAATATTTGCTGCGTTGGCGACGATGACCAGTCGATTTACGGCTGGCGCGGCGCGGAGGTGGGGAATATTCTGCGCTTCGAACAGGATTTTCCCGGCGCTAAGATTATCCGTCTTGAACAGAATTACCGCTCCACCAATACTATTTTGCAGGCCGCAGGCGGCGTCATCGCCAACAATGAGGGACGTCTCGGCAAAACGTTATGGTCGGCGGGGGAAGCGGGCGAAAAAATCATCGTACGCGCGCTGTGGGACGGCCCGGCCGAGGCGCGTTGGGTGGGCGAAGAAATCGAACAGCTGCAGCGCAAGAAAATTCCTTTGAACAATATGGCCGTTCTGGTGCGAGCCGGTTTCCAGACGCGGGAGTTTGAGGAGCGCTTTATCCAGCTGGGTATTCCTTACCGCGTTATCGGCGGGCCGCGTTTTTACGAACGCATGGAAGTGCGCGACGCTCTGGCCTATTTTCGCGCAACGGTGCAGCCACGCGACGATCTGGCC
>JAKLKY010000051.1 GCA_023150415.1 Alphaproteobacteria bacterium
CATTGTTCCTTCAAATAATAATACTGATCATGTGCAGCATCGCCATGATCGCCCTGAGCCAGGCTTATCCTCGTCCACGAAGGATCAAGGCCGTAGCGTTTGGCTTCACGTGTGAAGGTAACTTCAAAGATCGCGAACAGGCCTTGCTGAAGTTCGCGGCGTATTTGAGGGCTTAATGAGAGATCCGTCTTTAATTTAAGCGGTGGCCCTCTTCTCTCTCTCTCTCTCTCTCTCTCTCTCTCTCTCTCTCTCTCTCTCTCTCTCTCTCTATGTATCTCTCTAGGAGGGGCTTCCTCAACGAAGAGTGCGGCGAGTTTAAGATCCTGGTAGCTGGGCGTTTTTGGCATTTTCTGTCTCCTTCCAAACAAGTACACGGAATAACTTATTCTGTCAATAAAAACCTACCCAAACGCCTGCAGGCCCATACAACACAGATATATCATAAAAATCCTTGCAATATTTTGCGGCCCTTGTTAAAAGACATAAAATACAAACGTGCACGGAGCAAGCAATGGCTACGTATGATCATTTTAGGGAAATAATTTTAAAGCCTGTTGAGCACATTTTTTGGGAGCTTAGTTCTGCAGATCCCGATTTAACACAGAGCAACATAACTTTACCACAGCGCAATATAACCAGGGTTCAGAACCGTTTAAAGAATGTGGGCATTAATTATATGGGCGAGATTTATCTTCGGAAAATCGCAATAAAAGGTTATGGGCCTGCTTCAGATAACACTTTGAAGTCAGTTCTTGCTATTTATGGGTATGAAGTTCCGGATGTGGTTCGAAGTTCGGTTAGTTTTAATCAAGCTCGCGCAGATGAAATTCTCAAATTGGAGCAAGGGCAAGAGCGAAACGACGCTTTGGTTGAATTTTTAAGACCTTTTGAGAATGTATTAATAAAGCCGAATTCGATACGACGGCCTGTAGAACCCTCAAGAGCCCCCCCTTTGAATGCGGATTTTGTTGCGGCCTGCTTGTCCGATCATCTTGGAGTCAAATTGACACCGGCATTTTTAAAACAAATAGCGGCTGATCCTGAATTTATACGGGCAATCAGGGATTTGGTTGAACAAGCCGTGAAACGTGGGCTCGGCCTTACCCAAACGCCTGCAGGCCCGTCATCGCCCGGCCCAGGATAAGAGCGTGGATGTCGTGGGTGCCTTCGTAGGTGTTTACGGCCTCGAGATTCACCATATGGCGCATGATGTGATATTCATCGGCGATGCCGTTGCCGCCCAGCATGTCGCGCGCCGTGCGCGCGATGTCGAGCGCTTTGCCGCAATTGTTACGCTTCAGTAGGGAAATGGCTTCGGGCGCGGCGCGGTTCTCATCGCGCAGCCTTCCCAGTCGATGACAGGCCGCCAGGCCCAGCGTGATTTCCGTTTGCATGTCGGCCAGTTTTTTCTGGATCAGTTGCTGCGCCGCCAGGGGCTTGCCGAAGATTTTACGCTCCATCACGTAATCGCGCGCGCGGTACCAGCAATCCTCCGCCGCGCCCATGACGCCCCAGCAAATGCCAAAGCGCGCCGAGTTCAGACACAAGAAGGGAGATTTGATGCCCTCGGCCTCGGGCAGCTTGTTTTCCTCGGGCACGAAGACATCATTCATAGCGATGCCGCCGGTGGGTGCAGCACGTAGGCAGAGCTTGCCTTCGATCTTTGGCGCGCTCAGGCCCTTCATGCCTTTCTCTAAAATAAAGCCGCGAATTTTGCCTTCGTCATCTTTGGCCCACACCACGAACACATCGGCAATCGGCGAATTGGAAATCCATTGCTTAGCGCCGTTGAGCGTATATCCGCCCTTGGTTTTGAGGGCCTTGGTGCGCATGTCCGAGGGGTCGGAGCCGCCATCGGGCTCGGTCAGACCAAAGCAGCCGATGAATTCGCCACTGGCCAGTTTCGGCAGGTATTTTTGTTTCTGCTCTTCCGATCCGAACAGATCTATCGGCAGCATCACAAGCGAAGATTGCACCGAATAGCAGGAGCGGTAGGCGGAATCGACGCGCTCCAGCTCCCGCGCGATGAGGCCGGCGGCGGTGTAGGACGCGCCGGCGCATCCATAACCTTTGATCATCGGCCCCAGCAGGCCCAGCGCACCCATCTCCCGCATGATGTTAATGTCGAATTTTTCGGTGCGGTTGGCTTCGAGAATGCGGGGCTGCAGCTTGTTCTGCGCGAAATCATGCGCGGTTTGCTCGATGAGGCGCTCCTCATCCGTGAGCTGTTCATCGAGGAGGAGGGGATCTTGCCAGTCAAATTCCGCGCGCGTTTTCATAGAGAGTTTTTTACCACGAATAAACACGAATGGACACGAATAAAAAAACGTCATTGCGAGCGACCGTAGGGAGCGCGGCAATCCAGGAATCTTTCGACCACTAAGACACTAAGGGTTATGAGCTCTACTATCTTAGTGTCTTAGTGGTTATGTTCTTTTTTTCTGGATTGCTTCGCTACGCTCGCAATGACGGCGAAAATATTCATGTTGATTCGCACCCATTCGTGGTTAATATTTTTATATGGTTAAAGAAGTTCTACATGGGCGTGAAATCATCATCGAATTCCATCCGGTGGGCACGTATGTGAAGGTCAGCGCCATGGATGTGGCGACTTTGACCGAAATCTCCATCCAGGGCCCCGCCAGCGCGGGGCAGGAATTGCTCAAGCGTAATGCGCTCAAACGTTTGGAGTATGTGATGAAGAAGAAAGGTTTGATTTCCTGAGTATTTTTACTTAAATCATTAGCCATGAACACCATCGCCATCGCCGCTGACCATGCCGGATATGCCTTGAAGGAGGCAGTGAAAGAATTTTTAGCCGGGGACGCAACAAAAAGGTTGCGTCCCCATTTGCAGATAATTGATCTCGGCACCGACAGTGATGCGCGGGTCGATTACCCGGATTTCGCCCGTGCGCTGGCGCAGGCGATTACGGATGGCAAGGCGGAGCGAGGGATCGTTATATGTGGTTCCGGCATTGGAATCACAATCGCGGCCAACCGCTTTCCCAAAATCCGCGCGGCGAATTGCGTTACGGTGGAGATGGCGCAACTGGCGCGCGCCCATAATGACGCGAATGTGCTGGGCCTGGGCGCGCGGCTGGTTGACACGGAGATGGCCATCGCTATTGTGAAGGCGTTCCTGGAAACCCCATTCGAGGGCGGCCGCCACACAGGACGAATTGAAAAACTCAGCACATGTTAAAAACCGGGAGAAGACTATGTCACAAGCAGCAAAAAAAATGCAGGAGAACCAGACGATGAATCTTTTTACCAGCGCGCTCAAACAAGTTGACCCGGCCGTGTTCGGTGCGATTGGCCATGAATTGCACCGCCAGCAAGATTATCTGGAGCTGATCGCTTCGGAGAACCTGACATCGCGCGCGGTGATGCAGGCGCAGGGCTCGGTGCTGACCAACAAAT
Source organism: Alphaproteobacteria bacterium (assembly GCA_023150415.1). Lineage (GTDB taxonomy): Bacteria > Pseudomonadota > Alphaproteobacteria > Micavibrionales > Micavibrionaceae > JAKLKY01. The sequence goes on from JAKLKY010000051.1 coordinate 3,423, forward strand.
ACGCCGAAGGCCTGCCGGGCAAGCGTTATTACAGCGGCTGTGATTTTGTCGATGAAATCGAAAATCTGGCCATTGAGCGCGCCAAGAAATTATTCACATGCAATTTCGCCAATGTGCAGCCGCATTCCGGCTCGCAATCCAATCAGGCGGTTTATCTGGCGCTGCTGCAGCCGGGGGCGAAGATTCTCTCCATGGCGCTGGACCACGGCGGGCACCTGACGCATGGCAGCCCGGTGAACATTTCCGGCAAATGGTTCGACGTCAAACAATACGGCGTGCGCAAGCAAGACGGTTATATTGATTACGACATGGTCGAGGAAATGGCGCAGCAGCAAAAACCGGACATGATCGTCTGCGGCGCTTCGGCCTATTCGCGCGTCATCGACTGGAAACGCTTCCGTGCGATTGCTGATAAAGTCGATGCGTGGTTGCTGGCGGATGTTGCGCATTATGCGGGGTTGATTGCGGGCGGTGTTCTGCCGACGCCGTGCGATTATGCCGATGTGGTGACGACGACGACGCATAAGACGCTCCGCGGGCCGCGCGGCGGGATGATTTTGTGGAATGATGAGGCGCTGAGCCAGCCCATCAATCAGGCCGTGTTTCCGGGCCTGCAGGGCGGGCCGCTGGAGCATGTGATCGCCGGCAAGGCCGTGGCGTTTGGCCTGGCATTGCAGCCCGATTTCAAAATTTACGCGCAGAATGTTGTGAAGAATGCGCAGGCGATGGCGAATGCACTGGATGCGCGGGGCTACACGATTGTCTCGGGCGGCACGGATACGCATGTGTTTCTGGTCGATCTGCGCAAGCAGGGGTTGGTGGGGCTGGATGCGCAAAGGTCGCTTTATCGCGCGCATCTGAATTGCAACCGCAACACCATTCCTGATGATCCGCAAAAACCGTGGTACACATCGGGCCTGCGTTTTGGTTCTCCCGCCGGTACGACGCGGGGATTGAGCGCTGCGGACTTTGCCCAGATTGGGGGGATGGTTGCCGATGTGCTGGATGGGTTGAAAGAAAACGGGGGCGAGAATAATGCTTCTGTGGAGGACGCCGTTGCACAAAAAGTGAAAGAGATGTGTGCAAGATTTCCTATTTATACGGAGGCACTTTAAAAAGGAGGAATTGTAACGAAGCATCAAAGGTGCGAAGAAAGCAGAGTATGAAAGAGCTATCTTCGTTACTTCGGTTTTTCGTTGCTTCGGTTCTTCGTTACAAAGGGACTTAGAACATGCGCTGTCCGTTTTGCAGTTTTGACGATACGCAGGTGAAGGATTCGCGGCCCAGCGAGGACGGCGCGTCCATTCGCCGTCGCCGCTCCTGCCCCCGATGCGAGAACCGCTTCACGACGTTTGAGCGTGTGCAGCTGCGCGAAATGACGGTGTTGAAATCCGGCGGGCGCCGCCAGCCGTTCGACCGCGACAAGATCATCAAATCCATGCAGATTGCGCTGCGCAAGCGGCCGGTGGAGCTGGAAGCGATTGAAACGGCGGCCAATGCCATCGTCACGCAGCTGGAAAAGCAGGGCGAGGCAGAAATTCCTTCGGCGCAGATCGGCGAGCAGGTGATGAAAGCCCTGCGCGAACTGGACAGCGTGGGTTATATCCGCTATGCCTCTGTCTACAAGGATTTCCGGGATCCGCGTGATTTTGATGACTTCTTGAGTGAGGTGAAGGCTCTGCCCACCGGACCGATTAAGAAGGCATCTTAAATTAAGAATCAGAAACGGCTATGCATTCGACAGACGACTATTACATGCGGGTGGCGGTTGGCCAGGCCCGGCAGGGGCTGGGGCGGATTGCACAGGGTCGTCCGGCTGTGGGCTGCGTGCTGGTGAAGAACGGACGGATTATCGCCGCCGCGCGCACCGGCGATGGCGGCGTGCCCCATGCCGAGGCCGCAGCGCTGCGCCAGGCGGGCGCGGACGCCAAGGGGGCTACGGCCTATGTGACGCTGGAGCCGTGCAGCCACCAAGGCCGCACACCGCCCTGCGCCGATGCGCTGGTCAAGGCGGGGATTGCGCGCTGTGTCATTGCTTGCCGAGACCCGCATCCGCATGTCAACGGCAAAGGGATTGCGCGGCTGCAGGAAGCGGGCATCGATGTTGTGATCGGCGTCGGGGCGGCGCAGGCCAGCGCCATCTTGCAAGGGTTCTTCTTGAATGTGCAGGCGCAGCGTCCGTGGGTCACGCTGAAAATGGCCACCAGTATGGATGGAAAAATCGCGCTGGGCGATGGCGAGAGCCGTTGGATCACCGACGCGCTGGCGCGACGGCATGTGCATCTGGTGCGCGCGTGTCATGAAGCGATATTAGTCGGGTCAAAAACGGTTCACCGGGATGATCCACGCCTGACGGCAAGGCTGCCGGGGCTTCCGCATCAGCTGATGCGTGTTGTGCTGGATACGAATTTGGGAATTTCAGCTGGTTCACGTTTGGTGCAATCGGCGCGGCAAAGCCCGGTGCAAATTTTTTACGCGCACGACACGCAAGGTCAGGGCGAAAAACTGGCTGCAACAGGTTGCGTTCTACATCAAATGCCGCTGGCAGAGGCGGGCGTGGATTTGGCTACCGTGCTCTCCAAGTTGGCGCAGGAGGGGATTACCCGCCTGATGGTGGAGGGGGGGCCACGGGTCACTGCTTCCTTCCTGAAAGCCGGGCTGTATGATGAGATTTTATGCTACCGCGCGGGCAATATCATTGGCGGGGAGGGTCTGCCGTCCATCGGCGGATTGGACATTGCCGGCATGGAAGCGGTATATAAATTGCGACGCAAGGACATGCGGACCCTGGGGCCCGACGTTCTTGAGATCTATGAAAGAGCATAAGAGCGAATGTTTACGGGCTTGATTCAGGATATCGGCATTGTTCAGTCGCTGGAAAAAGCCAGCGATTGGCGCATCCGCATCGGCACCGCGCTGGATACAGCCGCTATGACGCATGGCGCGTCGGTGTGCTGCGCCGGGTGTTGCCTGACCGTCATTGACAAAGGGCCAGGCTGGTTTGATGTGCAAGTGTCATCCGAGACTCTGGACAAAACCAATATCGGTTCATGGTCCGTGGGGCGGCGGTTCAATCTGGAACCATCACTGAAACTGGGGGATGAGCTGGGCGGGCATTTTGTTTTTGGCCATGTCGATGGGCTGGCGCGACTGGTGAGCCGTCGCTTGATCGGGGAGTCGCAGGAGCTGCTGTTTACCGTTCCGCCGGGGCAGGGGGCTTTTGTCGCACCCAAGGGATCGGTGGCGCTGGATGGGGTTTCTCTGACTGTGAATGCGGTTCATGACACGGTGCAGGAGACACAGATCAGTGTTATGATTATTCCGCACACGGCGGCGCATACAACGTTAGGCGACCTTCAGCCTGGTGATAGCGTGAATTTCGAGGCCGATATGCTGGCGCGCTATGTGGCGCGGCAAGCTGAGGTGCAATGTCTCACACGGAGGGCGGCATGAGCAATGTTACAGCCGCGCGTTTCGGCACGAAGAATAACTCTGAGTCTAACGCCGGCGCAGCGGATGTATCCGTGCTGGCGCCGATTGAAGAGATCATCGCTGACATTCGTGCGGGGCGTCCCGTGGTTATTGTCGATGATGAAGATCGCGAGAATGAAGGCGATTTGATTATCGCCGCAGCCCACGCCACGCCGGAGATCATTAATTTTATGATTCAGGAATGCGGCGGCTTTGTCTGCCTGCCGATGGATTCCAGCATCGTCAACCGCCTAGGGTTGAGTTTGCAAGCACGTCAACATGTCACTGACATGCAGGCGCGGTTTACAGTGTCGATCGAGGCGCGTGAGGGGATCAGCACCGGCGTGTCGGCGCATGATCGCGCCCGCACGATTGCCGTGGCGGCTGACCCGAAAGCGGGCCCGGATGACATCGCAACGCCGGGTCATGTATTTCCGCTTCTGGCCTGCGACGGCGGTGTTTTGCGCCGCGCGGGGCATACAGAGGCGGCGGTGGATCTGGCGCGTCTGGCGGGATTGCAGCCCGCAGGGGTTTTGTGCGAGATCATGAATAAGGACGGGTCGATGGCCCGTCTGCCGGATCTGCTGCCATTCGCGCAGCGCTATGGTTTGAAGATTGGCTCTATCGCCGATCTCATCGCCTATCGCCGCCGCACGGAATCACTGGTCAAGCGCATCCATCAATCGACGATTGACAGTCACTTTGGCGGTGTTTTTGATTTTTATCTCTACGCCAACACAGTTCAGTATGCGGAGCATATTGCCCTTGTGAAGGGCGACATAACGAAAGGTCATGACCCGGTTCTGGTGCGTATGCATGCGGTGGATATTATGGGGGATGTTCTGGGGCTGTCGCCGCAGGCGCCCCTGCAGCGGGCGATGGAGAAAATCGGTGCGGCGGGGCGGGGCGTGATTGTCCTGCTCCGTGACGCCAATCCGCAAGGATTGTCCCAGCGTCTGGATCATGAAAAAAGCCACAATACAATCTTGCGCGATTACGGTATCGGCGCGCAAATTCTGCGCGATCTGGGCGTGCGCACCATGACCTTGTTGACCAACACGCCCAAAACAGTTGCAGGACTGGATGGGTATGATCTGCATATTGCTGGCTATGAACCATTGTGACCCTTATATGACCCATCCGCGCATCCTCATTGTTGAATCCCGTTTTCATGCGCAGGTCGCCGACTGGCTGCTGCGAGGCGCGCGCGCCTTGCTTGCAGATGCAGGCGCGGTTCATGACACGGTTCAGGTTCCCGGCGCGCTCGAGATTCCAGCTGTGATCTCCTATGCGCGCGATGATTATGATGGATTTGTGGCGCTGGGCTGTGTCATGCGCGGGGCGACCTATCATTTTGAAGTCGTGGCAAACGAAAGCGCACGAGGATTAATGGATCTGATGGTGCAGCAGGGGCTGGCTATCGGGAATGGCATTCTGACCTGTGAGACGATCGAGCAGGCGCTGGAAAGGGCCGATCCGGCCCGGCAGGATCGCGGTGGCGCGGCGGCGCAGGCGGCTATGGCATTGGTGAATTTGAAAGCACGGTGGGCATCATGAGCGCGCAGAAAAAGGGAGCTGCCCGCCTGATGGCGGTGCAGGCAGTTTACGAAGGATTGATCTATCCGCGCCCGGCGCAGCAGATCGTACAGGATTATCTCGACCGCGCCGGCAAGCGTGCAGAACCGGATCATGAACCTTTTTTGCAGCCTGACGCCCCGCATTTGATTGCAATCGTTTCGGGTGTTGCGGCGCATGGTTCTGATCTTGACGCAATGATCAAGGCCCATGTTAAGGTCGAAACCGAACTTGAACCGCTTCTGAAGGCTGTTCTGTTATGCGGGGCTTATGAATTATTGGCCCATCCGGAAATCGACGCGCCGATCATTATCAATGACTATCTGGATGTCGCGCATGGGTTCTATAGCCCAAGCGAGGTGGCAATGGTCAATGCGGTTCTTGATGCACTGCGTAAAAAGCTGCGCCCATGATGCGGCGCAAAGAACATTTCGTCGTATAGTAAAAACCGCAGCTTTTCTGCGGCGCAAAAGAAAATGATAAAATTTTATGGAATAGTAAGCTTCCCTTAAATTCTTTGCGTCTACAATAAAGAATGAGGGGGAATGGGTGTCTGATTCCAAGATACCCGAACGATCATGAACATAGCGCTCGTTTTAGCTGCTGCCATCTTGATGGCGGGTAGCCTGGGTTTTACGTCTTCTGCATACGCCGGTGGCGGTGGGGAAGCGGCAGCGCCCGGCATCCAGTTCGTGGAGATGGAGCCCCTGATTGTGCCCGTCATTGATGAAAGCGGCGTGAGCCAGACCGTGAGCATGGTTATCGCACTCGAAGTACACACGCCCGAGGCCAAGGCCGCCATTGAGCAAATGACGCCACGTTTGAAAGACGCCTTTATTATGGATATGTATGGTTTGCTGAATCAGGCCTCGGCCATGAAAAGCGGCGTCATTCAAATCGCCTATGTTAAGGACCGCCTCGCCAAAACCGCAGCCAAGGTTATGGGCGATGACAGCATCACCGGTGTCTTGCTGCAGGTCGTGAATCAGCGCCCCGTATAGACTTCTTCCCGCATTAAAAAACAATTTGCCCTTTTAATTCAGATGGGTAAACTCTCCCTTTAGTTTTTGACCAATAATAAAACAAAGGGAATCCCGATGAATTCAATTGATCCAGTTTATCTTATGATTGGTGGTTGTGCTTTGCTGGCGCTGCTTTATAGCGCTGTCATGGCGTTTCGTATCATGGGCGCGAGCGCCGGCAATGCAAAAATGCAGGAAATTGCCGCAGCTATTCAAGAGGGCGCTGGCGCGTATTTGAGCCGCCAATATCGCACCATCTTTATTGTTGGGCTGATCGTTGCGGGCCTGCTTTATTTTCTGGGGTGGCATGTTTCGGCTGGTTTTGCTATTGGCGCGGTGCTCTCGGGCATGGCTGGCTATAAAGGCATGCTGATCTCCGTTCGCGCGAATGTGCGTACAGCACACGCCGCCACGCAGGGTCTGGAAAAGGCATTGGCGCTGGCGTTTCAGGCCGGCGCAGTGACGGGAATGCTGGTCGTTGGTTTGGGCTTGATCGGCGTGGCCGGCTATTTCGTCGCGTTGCAATTAGGCTTGAATTTGCAAGAGGCCGCAGATGAAGCGGCGCGTATGGCCATTTTGCGTCAGATTATTGAAGGCCTGGTGGCGCTGGGTTTTGGCGCGTCATTGATTTCGATTTTTGCGCGTCTGGGCGGCGGGATCTTCACCAAGGGTGCTGATGTGGGCGCGGATCTGGTGGGCAAGGTCGAGGCCGGAATTCCCGAAGATGATCCGCGCAATCCTGCCGTCATCGCCGATAACGTGGGCGATAACGTGGGTGATTGCGCCGGGATGGCTGCTGATTTGTTCGAAACCTATGCGGTGACGCTGGTGGCGACGATGCTTATCGCGTTCAGCACGTTCGCAGCAGACACGGTTGAGCAGATGATGATCTTGCCTTTATTGATTGGTGGCTTGTCGATTATCGGCTCTGTGGTGGGTACGTTCTTTGTTCGTCTGGGCAAGAGCCGGAAAATCATGCGCGCCTTGTATAAGGGCTTTATTGCCAGTGCGGTGATTTCGGGCGCGTTGATCTATGGCACGGTGACAAAATTCATGCCGCTGCCGGAGACATTTGCACTGATCGATGGCGGAGAAATCACCCGCGATAGTCTTCTCTATTGCATCCTCACCGGCCTGGGTGTGACAGGCTTGATTGTCTGGATCACGGAATATTACACATCCACCGCTTACCGCCCGGTGCGTGTGGTGGCCAAGGCTTCGGAGACGGGCCATGGCACAAACGTGATTCAAGGCTTGGCCGTTTCGATGGAAGCAACAGCTCTGCCGGTTCTGGTCATCTGCGCTGGAATCTGGGTAGCGTTCCATTTCGCCGGCCTTTACGGGATTGCGATTGCCGCCACGGCGATGCTCTCGCTGGCGGGGATGGTGGTTGCACTCGATGCATATGGTCCGGTCACGGATAATGCAGGCGGCATTGCCGAGATGGCAAATCTGCCCAAGGCAACACGGGTGACCACGGATGCGCTCGATGCCGTAGGCAACACGACCAAGGCCGTGACCAAGGGCTATGCGATCGGTTCGGCCGGGTTGGCTGCGCTGGTGCTGTTCGCCGGTTACACGGAGGAGATCAAGCATTACTTGCCGCAGTTGAAAGAGATGACATTCCCTCTGCAGGAACCTTATGTGGTGATCGGTCTGTTCATTGGCGGTTTGCTGCCCTATCTGTTCGGCGCCATGTCGATGACGGCTGTGGGCCGCGCGGCCGCCAGCGTCGTGGTGGAGGTGCGCCGTCAATTCCGCGAGATCAAAGGCATCATGGAAGGCAAGGCCAAGCCGGAATATGGCCGTGCCGTGGACTTGCTGACCAAGGCTGCGATCCGCGAAATGATCGTGCCATCCTTGCTGCCTGTTGTGGCGCCTCTGGCATTGTTTGGCGTGGTGTACTTCCTGAGCGGTCATGATCTGGTTTCGGCGTTCCAGTCTGTGGGCGGTTTGCTGCTCGGTACCATCATCACCGGCCTGTTCGTCGCAATTTCGATGACTTCAGGCGGCGGTGCATGGGACAACGCCAAAAAATATATTGAAGAAGGACATCACGGCGGTAAAGGTTCGGACGCGCACAAGGCGGCCGTAACCGGCGACACTGTGGGTGATCCGTACAAGGACACTGCCGGTCCCGCCGTCAATCCGCTGATCAAGATTGCCAATATCGTGGCGATCTTGCTGGTGGCTGTGGTGGCGAAGTTTCTCGCTGGCGCCTAGACTATAACGTTAGGGAAGGGGGCGCAGGTGACTGCGCCCCTTTTCTTTCGATTGACTTTGCTGGTTTAACGATTGGCTTCTTTGGAATTATTGAATTTGCCCAGATTGCCCAGGAATTGCTGCATCAGGGTGATCTCATTGCCGTGGGTCGGTGTGGTCGCGGTTTCGAACGGCACGTCTTCCTGGCCCGGCGGTATATCAACCACTTGTGTGATTGTGCCGTTCGCATCGAACGTCACAGCCACGATTCTTTCTTTCAAAACCTTTGGATCAAAAATCCCGGTTTTTTCTGTCTCCTGGCCGA
>JAKLKY010000052.1:0-253 GCA_023150415.1 Alphaproteobacteria bacterium
TAATCTTCTGGCCGTCATTCCCGGCGGATCCTCCACTCCGCTTTTACCCAAGAATATTTGCGACACAGTCGTGATGGATTTTGATGCGCTAAAGGAAGCAGGCTCTGGCCTTGGCACAGCCGGCGTGATCGTGATGGATCAATCGACGGATATTGTCTATGCCATCGCGCGCCTGTCTTATTTCTACAAGCATGAAAGTTGCGGCCAGTGTACACCGTGCCGCGAAGGGGCAGGGTGGCTGTGGCGCGTCATG
>JAKLKY010000052.1:263-11065 GCA_023150415.1 Alphaproteobacteria bacterium
GATATGCTCTGGGACGTCACCAAGGAAATCGAAGGACATACAATCTGTGCTTTAGGCGATGCCGCCGCCTGGCCGGTGCAGGGTCTTATTCGCCATTTCCGCCCTGAATTGGAGCGGCGGATCAACCAGTACCGCAAGCTAGCAGCGTGAGCGCGCCTACTCCCAGTCCGTTACGCGTGTTGCTTCGGGATTAATATTATCAGGGTTTTTGTCGAAATAGCGGGTGCATGCCTGTTCCAGCGCCATTTGCAGTTCGACACCCTGCACGCCGCCACTGCCGGTGACGCGTCCAACGACGACAGCACGGATCGATGTGTGAAACGCCAGCACAATTTCCACAGCACCCAGATCAGCCTCTTCAATGACTTCCAAGAATTGAATCAGCCGATCCGCCAGCGCGGTCACGAGCGGGTAGTGGAACATGCCGCCATTGGCTTTAAGCTGCATGGCCGGATAGATCATCGTGCTGATGACGTATTCCTGATCCGCATCTGCTTCGGCATGCTTGGCGATGTGAATGCCTTGTTGCAAGGCGCTGAGATAGATTTCCGCCAAGGGCAAAAAATCCACGGTGTTATTTTCAAGCAAACGCTGGGCCCGATCGAGAATTTCCTCCGCTAGACCGCCGCTACCCACCTTAGCCTTGATGGTATTGGGCGGCTTGATGAATTCAGCACGTCTGCGCGGTGTTTGGTTAAAATGCTGCTGGGTCATGAATCATTGTCCTTCATGTCACGATCAGCCAAATTTCTCAAATAATCCTCCGGCCGCACATCGGTATCCCGCCGCAAAGGCCCATCATAGCCCGTCATACGCTTGCGGCGGCGATCGGGTCCGAAGAAATCGTCGGCGCGCACGAATTGCCGCGGCCTCTCGATCACTTGCGCCAGGCGGCGGTATAGATCGCGCGCGTTAAACGGTTTGACCAGAAATTCTGTTACACCGGCATCACGCGCCTGGAAGACGCGCCGCCGCTCGCTAAATCCCGTCATCAGGATCACGGGTACAAATTTGTTTGGGCTTTTGGCATCGTTGCGAATCCGTCGCGTCAGGGAAATTCCGTCCATCGGCTTCATCATCCAGTCACTGATAACAATATCAGGGTTATATTCGCAAAACATGCGAAAGCCTTCTTCACCATGTTTGGCGCAATAGACATTCTGAACGCCAAAGGTCAACATAATCGACTTCGCCAGATCCAGCATGGGCTGGTTATCCTCGACTATCAAAACCGATAATTTTTCGAAATGGTAAGACATCACGCTTTCATTTCTATCTTTGCAATTTCCAGCCGGGTTTGTATAGAGATATACGATGATAATGCTTTTATTATGGTTTTCCTAAAAGAATAACAAAAGGAACAGGATATGGCCGGTCATTCCAAATTCAAAAACATCATGCACCGCAAAGGGGCGCAGGACGCAAAGCGTTCCAAGATATTCGCCAAGCTGGGGCGGGAAATCACCGTAGCCGCGAAACTCGGAGGGGCCGACCCGTCCATGAACCCGCGATTGCGCCTGGCTGTCACCAACGCGCGGTCGCAGAGCATGGCCCGCGACACAATCGAAAAAGCCATCCAGAAGGGCGTCGGCGGCGGTGCGGGGGAGGATTTCGCCGAGATGCGCTACGAAGCCTATGGTCCCGGCGGCGTGGCCATCATCGTCGAAGCCCTGACGGATAATCGCAATCGCACGGCCGGTGATGTGCGCGCCATATTGACCAAGCACGGCGGTAATCTGGCCGAGAGCGGCGCTGTCGGTTTCATGTTTGATCGTGTCGGCGAAATCATCTACGGCGTCGATAAAGGAAGCGCCGATGCTCTCTTCGAAGCCGCCGTTGAAGCGGGCGCCGATAATGCCGAAAGCGACTCGGATGAACACATCATCACTTGCGCCGTGGCCGATTTTGCCGCCGTACGCGATGCGCTAGAATCAAAGCTAGGCCCGGCCCAACGCGCCGGTCTGGTCTGGCGCCCGAATATGACCGTTCCGGTCGCAGGTGATATGGCTATGCAACTCATGAAATTGATCGAGGCACTGGAAGATAACGACGACGTCCAGACTGTCACCGCGAATCTCGAGATTACTGATACGGAGGCCTTAGCGTTGGCTCAGAACTAGATGCGGGTGCTTCTTGCTTAACAATAAAGAAATTTTCACTTATCCGTTGCTCTTTAAAATTTGGATCTCCCTCCACCGTGATATGCAATAAACGCCTTATTTGGTTACTGTCATCAACAAAGCGAGATTCATCTAAAACTTTAAAAGCAGTCTGAGAGTTCGCATATTTCCCAAAAATACCCTTAAGAATGCCGCTAAAAATATCGGATCGATTCTCGGTCCCATAGATTGCAGCTACTGCTTCCTCTGTTTTAAATAATTTTTCGTCCGTTTCACCTTCTGTCGTATGCTTTTTGTATTTTCTTGGATTCCCGAAATTTCTATAAGGATCAGGGTGTAAAAAAACTTGTTTATTTTTCAATGAATTTTGAAAGTCCTTCGCCAGTACATAAGTCATATCATCCTCACTTTAATCCTACTCAATAGCAAAAAATTACAAGACCTTGTCGCGGCACTAAATTGATCAGGTCCCATTACGTGCAGAAGCGGTTCTCCATTCATACGCCCTCAACGACCACACTCAACGATGTATCTTGGTTCCAGCCAGAATGGCCAAATTGCTGTCCCAAAGTTTTAGGCGGAACAACCAACTGAACATGTTTTTGAGACGAATAGCCTGCCATTTAAAATCCAATTTGTTCTTATATTAGATATTTTGTTACATCATATATAAATAAATCGCAACATGCAAATATTATTTTTCAAAAATCCACATAAGGATTAACCTTTTATCATGGTGATTCTGGGGATCGATCCAGGTTTGCAGAAGACGGGCTGGGGCGTGATCGCACAGGAAGGCAATCGCTTATCTTTTATTGCTTGCGGCGTTATTACGACACAGGCTCAAGACGCTCTGGGCATGCGGCTGTCCTCCTTGCACCAGGCGTTGGCTCAAATCATTCAAGATCATTGTCCTACCGCCGCCGCCATCGAGGAAACTTTTGTCAATAAAAACCCGGCCTCCGCACTGAAGCTGGGGCAGGCGCGGGGGGTGGCGCTGGCGGTCCCGGGGTTGTTCGATATTCCTGTTTATGAATACGCAGCCAATAAGGTGAAGAAGGCGCTGGTCGGTAGCGGCCATGCCGATAAGGCACAGGTGGCGAAGATGGTGCGGCTGCTGCTGCCCGGCTGCGCCAGCATCCCGATGAGCGCCGATGCCGCCGATGCGCTGGCCGTTGCAATCTGCCATGCGCATTATGGCTGACCTGATAATTCTGTTTATTCCTGTGTATTCATTGTTATGATGAATCATGATTGGAAAACTGACAGGCCGCGTTGATACGATTCTTGAAAACGGTGTCATTCTTGACGTGCAGGGTGTGGGCTATGTCGTACAGGCCAGCGCGCGGACGTTGGGCCGCCTGGACGGGCAGGGATCGCCCGCGCGCCTGCTGATCGACACACATGTGCGGGAAGACGCCATCAGCCTTTACGGATTCATCGACGCGGCGGAGCAGCGCTGGTTTCGCCTGCTGACCAGTGTGCAAGGCGTGGGCCCCAAGGCCGGCATGGCCATACTGGCCGCATGCCCGCCCGAGCGCCTTCCCGTGGCCATCGCCTCGCAGGACAAAGCCGCGCTGCAGGCCGCCGATGGCGTCGGCCCGAAACTGGCTTTACGAATCTTAACTGAACTCAAAGACAAGGCGGCGAATATGTCTCTCTCCCTTGATTCTTTGTCAATGAATGAAAGGCGATCGCCACAAAATATCGCTGCGGAGAGCAATCAATCGATTAATGATGCTGTGTCGGCTTTGGTCAATCTTGGCTATGGACGATCAGAAGCTTTCGCAGCTGTTCTTCAAATCCGTGAGGAGGCGAATGATAATTTGCAAATGATGATTAAACTGGCCCTCAAGAACCTAACCGCATGACGCAACCGCTATTGAAGAACGAAAACCTGGAGCGCGAAAAGCTGAGCAGCGATTCCGACGGCCCTCTGCGCCCGCTGAGCCTGGATGACTTCATCGGCCAGAAGCCGCTGGTGGAAAATCTGCGCGTGTTCATCAACGCCGCGCGAACACGGCAAGATGCGATGGATCATGTGCTGCTATTCGGTCCGCCGGGTCTGGGCAAAACGACGCTGGCGCAGATTATCGCCCGCGAACTGGGTGTCGGCTTTCGCGTCACATCCGGCCCCGTGATCGCGCGGGCGGGGGATCTGGCGGCGATCGTGACGAATCTGGAGCGCAACGACGTCCTGTTCATCGACGAAATCCATCGCCTCAATCCGGCCGTTGAAGAAATTTTGTATCCGGCGATGGAAGACAGGAAACTTGATCTGGTTATTGGCGAGGGGCCGGGAGCACGTTCTGTCCAGATTGAATTACAGCCTTTCACCCTCATCGGCGCAACCACGCGCAGTGGTTTGCTGACCAACCCCCTTCGGGACCGTTTCGGCATTCCCTTGCGCCTTGAATTTTATACGCCTTCTGATCTGACCCTGATCGTTCAACGCAGTGCGCGTTTGCTGGCTATGAATCTTTCCGCCGACGGCGCCGCTGAAATCGCGTGTCGCGCCCGCGGCACGCCCCGCATCGCGGGCCGACTGACTCGCCGCATTCGCGATTTTGCTCTGTCGAATGGCGATGGCGTCATTGGCCGTAGCGCAGTCGATTCCGCCCTGAAACGACTTGATGTCGACGGGGCGGGGCTAGACACGATGGACCGACGTTATCTTTCCTGCATCGCGCAGAATTACGGCGGTGGGCCGGTGGGCGTGGAGACGCTCGCCGCTGCGCTTTCCGAACAGCGCGATATGATCGAGGATGTGATTGAGCCCTATATGCTTCAGCAAGGCCTCATTCAGCGCACGCCGCGCGGACGGGTGCTGTCGGTAAAGGGGTTTGAATATCTTGGGTTGAAGCCCAATAATAACGCTCTGCAAACGGGACTATTTGAAGACGATCAATGACCCATACCATCCCCATACGCATCTATTACGAAGATACCGATTCTGGCGGAGTTGTGTATCATGCCAGTTATCTTCGCTTTGCTGAGCGTGGAAGGACTGAATTTCTGCGCAAGCTGGGCTATAATAATTCTGACCTGGCACGCGAGGAGGGTATTTATTTTGTCGTCCGGCATATCGGTATTGATTATTTAAGTCCGTCCTTCCTGGACGATGTTTTGAGTTTAAAAACAAGCGTGACTTCTTTGCGTAACAGCAGCTTTGTCATGCAGCAAAATTTTACCGTGGACAGTCGCGCAAACGCGCCGATTTGTGCTATGAAAGTGTCGCTGGTCTGCGTTGATTCCAAGACCTTGCGTCCAAAACGCTTGCCAGAGGATATTCGAGCCTTATTTGAAGACCATAAAGTCGAACACAAGGAAGACTAAAAACCATGGAACCGAATCCCGTCGCGGCCGTTGATGCCGCCAGTCTCGGCACCTACGCGCACGATCTTTCCGTCTGGGGCTTGTTCATACAAGCAGACCCGATTGTAAAGATTGTCATGTTGATGCTGATGTTTGCTTCCGTCTGGGTGTGGGCGATCGTGTTTTCCAAGCGCAGCACACTTATCAAACTGAACAAGAAAGCCAATAAGTTTGAGGACTCGTTCTGGTCGGGCGAGCCTTTAGATAAAATTTATCAGCGCGTACGTAACAGCCGCAATGATCCGCTGCTGGCGACTTTCGCCGCCGGCATGGAAGAATGGCAGGCCGGAATTGCGGGGGGCGTGCCGCATAAGGAAAGCCTGCAGGCGAGCTTGAAGCAACGTGTTGAGCGCGCCATGAGCGTAACAATCGGGCGGGAGATGAACGCGCTTGAGCGCGGCATGACCTTCCTGGCCAGTGTTGGCTCTACAGCGCCGTTTATCGGCTTGTTCGGCACGGTCTGGGGCATCATGAACAGCTTCTCGGCGATTGCCTCGTCCAACAACACCTCTCTGGCCGTGGTGGCCCCAGGCATTGCCGAAGCTTTGTTTGCCACCGCTATTGGCCTGGTCGCGGCCATTCCCGCCGTAATCGCGTATAACGTTTTTTCCACGGGCCTGAATCGTTACGCTGACCGGCTCGAAGCCTTCACGGATGAGTTTTCAGCTATTCTCTCCCGGCATCTGGACAGTCAGGACATCGCGACGACGTCCAATCGCCGTGCCGCTGAATAAAGGAATTTAAGGATGGGCGCTTCGTTATCAGGCAATGGACGATCTCGCGGGCGACGCAGCGGCGGCAGCTACCGCCCGATGGCAGAAATCAACGTGACGCCCCTGGTGGATGTGATGCTGGTGCTGCTGATTGTATTCATGGTTGCGGCGCCTTTGCTGACGGCCGGGGTCGCGGTTGATCTGCCCAGTTCACAGGCCAAGCCGATGCAACAGGAAGACAATCGCCCCATCGAAGTCACAATTGATGCCAAGGGCTTGATCTTTATCGGGGAAAGCGTGGTGGAGGAGGGGCGGCTGGTTCCCTTGTTGCAAGCAATGACAGAAGGCCAGGAGGATCGCCGCATTTATATTCGTGGTGATCAATCTTTAGATTACGGAAAAATAATGTCGATTATTGGCGCCGTTAATGCCGCCGGATTTAACAAAGTCGCACTGATTTCTGAGAACAAGAAATAGAGCCAAAAATGATGCGTGCTGTTGTCAAAGACTTTGATTTTTGGGGTATGGGGCCTGAAATGAAAGCGCCCCTGACGGCGTCCGTTGTTTTTCATTTTGCCCTTATGATTTTCACGATGGTGGGAATTCCGTTTGTCGCGCGGGAACCGTTAAGCCTTAGCACGCCGCCTATTATGGTGGAATTTGTCGAGATCGACAAAATCACGCAAACGAACAAGCCTGCGCCCCCTGCGCCGAGGCCAGAAGAAAAAAAGCCGGAAGAACCAACGCCCCCCAAGCCCGAATCCAAGGCAGCGCCCGATCTCCTTTCGCCACCGCCTGCAGAACCGCCTGCGGATGCGGTGCCTCTTCCTACGCCGCCCGAGGAGAACCTGAAAAAGCCCGTGCCTTTGAAAAAGGCGCCACCCGCGCCAAAAAAGCCATCACCACCCAAAGCCAGGGCTGAGGAAAAGCCGAAAACCGAAGCTTTTCAAAGTCTGTTAAAAGATCTAGTCGCCGAGCCTAGTCCCGCCAGCAAAGAAGAAAAAAAGCTGAATAGTGAGCCTGCACCCACGCCCGAGGGGCAAATGGCGCCGCTGGGTGAACGGCTGACCATCAGCGAGGAAGACGCGCTTCGGCATCAGCTGGCGCAATGCTGGAATGTGATGGCAGGGGCAAAATACGCTGAAGACCTGGTCGTGGAAATAAGGGTTACAGTGAATCGCGACCGTACTGTGAATCAGGCTACCATTCTCGATCAGGGCCGTTATAATCGGGATACACATTACCGGGCTGCAGCGGATGCTGCTTTGCGTGCCCTGCGCAATCCGCGCTGTTCGCCGCTTTTGCTGCCGC
Organism: Alphaproteobacteria bacterium; assembly: GCA_023150415.1. Taxonomy (GTDB): domain Bacteria; phylum Pseudomonadota; class Alphaproteobacteria; order Micavibrionales; family Micavibrionaceae; genus JAKLKY01. Next base: position 7,783 of record JAKLKY010000052.1, read on the forward strand.
CCGAGAAATACGAGCAATGGAAAGTAACAACAATTCGGTTTGATCCAAGAGAGATGCTATGAAGCACAACACACTAATCCTTCTCCTGGCCATGGTCAGTGTTCTGTTTGCCTTACCGGCGCGCGCGGAATTGCGCTTGGACATCACGCGCGGCGTGGTCGAACCCATGCCCATTGCGCTGCCGGAATTTTCGGGCCTGAGCACAAACGGCCAGGATTACGCGCGTGAAATTCCGGCGCTGGTCCAGCAAGATCTCGAGGGATCAGGCCTGTTCCGCGCCATCAACCCACAGGCTTTCGTACAAACCGCAACTTCGGTTCAAAAGGATGGAATCCGCTTTGCCGAGTGGCGCGCCACAGGTACGCAAGCCATGGTAACAGGCACTATCAGCCAAACACCCGACGGTAAAACACGCGTTGAATTTCGGCTTTGGGATGTGCTGAGCGAAAAGCAGCTCATCGGCATGGCCTATACCACAACGCCTGGCAACTGGCGCCGCATTGCGCATATCATTGCTGATGAGATCTACAAGCGCCTGACGGGTGAACAGGGCTATTTCGATACACGAATTGTCTATATTTCGGAATCAGGCCCGCCGCAACGCAGGGTCAAACGCCTCGCGATCATGGATCAGGACGGCGCCAATCATCGCTACCTAACCGATGGATATAATCTGGTTTTGACGCCGCGCTTTTCGCCCAATCGGCAAATGATCACCTATATGTCTTACGAAGGGCGGGGACCCCGCGTCTATCTCTATGACCTATCAACAGGGCGGCATTCATCCTTAGGTGATTTTCCAGGCATGACATTTGCCCCGCGCTTTTCACCGGATGGGCGCAAGGTCATCATGTCGTTGGCCAGCAACGGCAATAGCGAGATCTATGAAATGGACCTGGCCTCGCGCGAAAAACGCAGGCTCACCAATAACCCTGCGATTGATACTGCGCCCTCATTCGCGCCCGACGGCCGGCAAGTCGTGTTTGAATCCGACCGCGGCGGCACGCAGCAACTCTATGTCATGGATGCCAGCGGCGGCGAGCCCAAACGTATTACCTTTGGTCAGGGACGCTACGGCAATCCCGTCTGGTCGCCGCGCGGCGATTTGATCGCGTTCACGCGGATTTATCAGGGTAAATTCTATATCGGCGTTATCCGGCCGGACGGAACGGGTGAGCGCTTGATTACCAACGCTTACCATGTCGAGGGGCCCAGCTGGTCACCCAATGGTCGTGTTCTCCTCTATTTCAAGGAAAAGCCCGTCGGGCCCGGCGGCCAGATGCGTCAGGCACGGCTCTACAGTATCGACATCACAGGCTATAACGAGCGCGCCTTGCCAACACCGCAAGATGGTTCCGACCCGGCTTGGTCGCCGCTGAATGAGTAGAACCAGGGGAACTAGAGAACACCCATAGCTTCAAACATCGCGATCACCTTGAAATAGGTATCGCGTTTAAAGGGCACGATGAGATTAGGGGTCTCCGCCAAACTCACCCAGCGCCAGCTTTTAAATTCGGGCGGATGATGAGCGGCGATGTTGATATCGGCGTCGCGCCCCAGAAAGCGCAAAGCGACCCATGTTTGCTCCTGTCCGCGGTAGCGTCCATCCCAGACTTTTTGCGAGAGCGCAGCTGGCACATCGTAACAAATCGTCTGCGGCGCTATGCCCATGATTTCTGCCTTGTCGGTGCCAACTTCCTCGCGCAATTCCCGCATTGCTGCGGTAGGGATGTCCTCACCTGGGTCCACACCGCCTTGCGGCATTTGCCAGGCGCCAGGATTATCGATGCGCTCCCCAACGAAGACATGATTTTCCGCATTGAACAGAGCAAGTCCAACACAGGGGCGGTAAGGTTTGTCATGCAAAATTACTATCACGGGTGCAGTTCCTGTGTCGGCGGTGCCGTTGCTTGTGTCTCGCGCGCCTGAGGTTGAGCAGGGACTTGCGGTTGCGCCAAAGCAGAAACTGGCGCCAACACAACACCTTGTCCTTCCAGTCGCTTAATCCATGCTTTGGTAAGCGCGGCACTTGCAGGATTAAGCGGCAGAACGGCAAGCATACGTCCCTGAGCCAGAACAGCACCTTCTATCATGTCGTAAAAGGCGGGGAGATTTTCTCCTGCACGCGCGGCCATCTGCGTTCGCACAAACGGCGCCTGCTGCGCAGTTGCAATAGCCTTTAAATTATCCACGCCTGGATTGAGTTCCCAAATACCCAAGCCCTTTGCCATGATTCCCTCCACCAACCGCTGCATCTGGGGCAGGGCATCATGAAAGACACGATCTGTCCCCAGCGCAACACCGGCATACGCCTTGCCCTTCGAAAGGACCGCGTTCAAATGCGCTTGATTCAAACTCAGCCCCCCACCCATTAGCAAAGCCATTGAGCCTGGGTCTCCGGGTCCGCTTGTTTGTGTCTCCAAGGGTATTTGCAGCCAAATTTCATGACCGTCGGCACGCGCAGCCGCCTCATGCGCCTGCGCCTGCGCAGCGTATGGAGAAAGAATGAAGCTTACTTCTGGCGGGAGCTCCGCTACGGCGGACTGGCTTGCGCTCTCCGAAAGGCCGAAATCACTAAAGGCAATGGCCAAAATATATTTGGCTTCGTCCATGGCCACAAAAGGGCGGCGATGAACAGCAAACGGGCGCTTGTCCGTATGCTCTGCGTGGATCGCGCCCTGGGCTTCCGGTTGAACGGCCAAAGAGTGAGATTCTGCGGACGCAAGTGCTGCATCCTTTTGCACAATGTGCATAGGCTCTTTCGACGCAGGTTCCTTCGGTGGATGCCCGTCTGGTGCCTTTACAGTAGCATCGGAATGGGCCTTTTCTTTTTCTAATTTCGCAGGTGCCGATGCAAGACTGAAACTGACCGAGGCCAGCTTCGCTTCGCGCTCCTCCAGCAATCCCGGGCCGAGGACCATCGCATATAAAAAAATCGTGCCATAGATCAAGGCCAGAGCAAGCACCCCCCGCGGCGACAAAAACGCAGCCAGGGGTTTCTCATCGGGCATAGGCACAGGCTATCTCCCTTCGCCTTCGACTTGCTGAGACTTAAAACCCATACCGCCCGAATAAAGAGAAAGGCCATTGAGCAAATCCAAAGCGCGGGCCAATTGATAATCCTGTGACGGGTCATTGGGATCAGGCTTTACTTTGCTCTCTCGCAGTTCTGGAGGAAGTGTCGATTGCTTTTGCTCGGCTTGATCTTTCTTCTGTCCATTTTGCTTGTCAAGCGCATGCGGCAGATCTGCCTCCGAGAGGTTAGCGTGGTTTTTGAGTGTTT
>JAKLKY010000053.1 GCA_023150415.1 Alphaproteobacteria bacterium
ACTGCTTTGATCTCGATTATGCCATCGTATATTTCCGGCACTTCCTGCATGAACAGCTTTGCCATGAAGGCGGGATGCGTACGAGAAATAAAAATCTGCGGGCCGCGCGCTTCTTCACGTACATCGAAGATGATAGCGCGCACACGGTCGCCGGTTTTGAAATGTTCGCGCGGCAGAGCCTCATCCCGGCGCAGGAGACCTTCGGCACGGCCCTGGATATCCACGGTCACGTTGCCGTATTCAACACGCTTGACGACACCGTTAATAATCTCGCCCACGCGATCTTTAAATTCAGCAAACTGGCGCGCGCGCTCGGCGTCGCGGACCTTTTGCATGATGACTTGTTTTGCTGTTTGTGCAGCAATGCGGCCGAAATCCAGCGGCGGCAGATCATCAATAAAGAATTCGCCGACCTGTGCATCGGACTTGATGCGCTTGGCCTGGCTCAGCGGTAATTGTGCCTGCTCGTTTTCGATCAGCGCGTCATCTGCCACCACTTCGCGATAGCGACGTAAATTGATTGCGCCTGTGCGACGGTCGATCAGTGCGCGAATATCCTGCTCATGCCCGTATTTTGAACGGCCTGCTTTCTGAATGGCTTCTTCCATTGCGGCGACGACCACTTCACGGTCGATGTTCTTTTCGCGGGCAACGGTATCGGCTACTTGTAAGATTTCCATTTTCTTTTCCTCGTCTTCCTAGGCTTGGGTTACATGTTTAGCGTTTGCTGGTGCTTTGAGCAACCTGTCTGTCAGCACCAGCTTGGCTTTTCTGATTGTTTCGTAGGCAATGCTGGCGGGGCCTTGTTCAGTTTGCAGCTGGATCATATTGTCCAGCACGCCCTCCAGTATGCCTTTAAAGCGCTTCTGTCCCTGTGCGTTGGGGCTATCGGTTTCAATTTTGGCCTCATGGCCTTGATATACAATGAAATCTTCCAGTCGGATCAGGGGGCGGTCGATGCCGGGTGAGCTGATCTCAAGCCTGTATGATCCCTGCACAATATCTTCAACATCCAAAATCGCCGAAAGCGAGCGGCTCAGGGCTGCGCATTGTTCAATACCGATCTGGCCTGTGGCGGGGTCTTCGGCCATGACCTGCAGGCTGCGGCTGCCGCCTTCACCGATCATCCGGGCGCAAACAATCTCCAGACCCATTTCGGCGGCGATTGGGCGGGCAAGTGTTTCGATACGGCTTTCCAGCGGTGTTATTCTCATGTTTGGTCCAGTTTATCCCCCAAACCAAAAAGGCGGGCTTTTTTCAAAGCCCACCCCTTAAAGCTTAAGTTTTATGGGATGCTGCGCTGAATATAGGCCAAAGCTGCGCGGTTTGCAAGTGTTAATTGCCTGTTAGTTGTTCTGCCTGTTGTATTGTGGGTATGGGTGTGCCTTCGGCTAGCTCGCGGATACTGTGGCGAATAACTTCTTCGAAGGTTCCGCCTTGTTCCATGATTTTGCGCTGCCGGTCTGAACTGGTGCCGAGATCAAATAGGCGTTCCAGGTGGACAAAGTAATCCTGATAGCCAAATTCACGAATGATTGGTCCCACGCGGTCGAACAGGCGGTTACAATCATCGCGCAGGCTCAGGGTTTCACCTTCGGTGCTTTTGATGATTTGCGCTTCGAGACCGTAGCGCATGGCCCGCCATTTGTTCTCACGCGCCATCCACATGGCTGGTTTAGGAACCTGCGCCAGCCAGTCCCCGTTGCGTGAGAACCAGATGGCAAGGGTATGCACCAATGCTGCAATGGCGGCGATATCCTGCGCATTGGAGGGCATATCAAAGATACGGATTTCCAGCGTTCCATAGCCGGGGCTGGGCCGGATATCCCAGTGGAGATCCTTCAGGTGCGTAATGGTTTTTGACTTAACCAGCTTGTCCACCAAATCACTCAGGTCGGACCAGCTGTTGATGGTATAGAGCAGGGCGGAGGTCGGCAGAGCCTCGCTGATCGTTGCGCGTGAGCTGTGTAGGCCGGTATCCAACCCTTGCCAGAAAGGAGAGCTTGAGGAGAAAGCCAGCAAATGCGGCAGAAAATGTTCAAAGAAAATCATGAAGCGGATACAGTCATTTGCTGAGGACGCCGCATCAGCCACTGATTACGCTCGATCAGCATTTTATAGCGTTTACCGCTGCGCGTTGCCATTTCATCGAAATGCATGAACGGATGGCAGCCCGTGCCCATCAACTCGCAGCCCATGGTGCGAGCATGGCTGAGCATTTGCCCAATCAGGCGCTGGATCTCTTCATCCAGAGACTGGACTTGCGCGTGCGGGCTGCTGTTCATTTCGATGATGGATTTGAACATTTCGGGGACGAAGTGGCTGTATCCTGCGGCTTTCAGAGTCCGGATCAATTCATCCGAGCGATCGGTCAATTGCAGGGTGTTCTGATCCAGAATCTGCATCTCCAGCTCGACGCCGATTGTGATGTCGGGATTGTTTTTGAATTCGAGGCTTAGAGGGTCGCGTTTGGACGGCGGCTTCGCTTGGTTCAGTTTTGTGGTCAGATTTTCTAGAATTGTGCTTAGGGTCGAAATAATCATGGTTCCTCCTTTGGGGGGTAGGGGAGACGACAATGTCGGGGATTTAGAAATTCTAGGAGATTAAGGCTGGGGATGCAACCCTATTGAATTTCTATGTCAAAAGAAACGGCACGGGTCTTGCCGAGCGGTAGATGGATAATGCTACCTTCGGCCTTGAGGTTGCCTTGTTTGACAAACGCGCTGGCGGCGTTTTGATCGGGGAATGTGACTTGCCCGTTACGACGCTGGGTTTCGCCCTGTGTGTCTTTTTGGAAAGTGAATTCGATGCGCGGGTCTTGCAGCGCCTTGCCCTCCAGCCAGAGTTTTTCCAGCGCTGGTGCGCGCTCGTAGGTGCCGGAAATCGTTTGCCAGCGGGTGCTGCCGGCGCTCAGGCCGCCGGCCTGGATATCGGCAAGCAGGCGATAGCCGTTTTGATCCGGGGCGGGGGTGATTTGCCCGCTGCCGCTGACACGCGTGGCCTTGATGTTCCAGGGTTCCGCATCAAGCCGCCCGTTGGCGAGTTCCATCTGCAAGAGACCCTGTCCCGGGCCTAATGTGCCAGTGATACTGAGATCAAATGCCAAGGTTTGCTGGGCGCTGCTGATCCGCCCTAGGATTTGAAAATTGTTGCCGGTCTGGCGCTGGGCGTCGATATCGAGACTCATTTCAATCCCGCCGAAGCTTTCGGTGAGCAGGCCGATTTTTGCATCGCGAATGGAGATCTGGCTCAGTGATCCCAGATCCCCAGCCGGAAGGGTGAAACTGGCAATGTCCTGGAGGCCCGAAAGCGACAGGCCATCTTCGTCGATTTCCCCGGTCAGGTTGGCTTGGTCAATAAGGATACGGATCCGTCCACGCCAATTTGTCATCAGGGTCAGTGTTCCGATATGGCTGATATCCTCTGCATCCAGGGGGATATTGGTATAGGTCAGGGTGCCCCAGCCCTTCTGCGGCGGCGGCAGGAACGAGGCGTTGAACCCTAGGCCGGTGAGAATGATCTGGCTTTGCGCCTGCAGGTGCCGCGTTAGAAGAACATGGCCCAGAATAACCACCCCCCCCAGAACTGCGAGAATGATAATCAGGCGGAGCATGTGTTTTTGCGTCTAGACATCCACATCCTGCACGAAAGCAGCATTATCCTGAATGAAAGCGAAACGCGCTTCGGCGCTTTTGCCCATAAGACGTTCCACAAGATCATCGACCTGGGCCTGGGGGCTTTGGACGTCGGGGATTTCCAGCGTGTTTATAACCTGTTGTGCGACGGGCAGGGTAACACGCAGCAGTGTGCGCGAGCGCGGATCCATTGTGGTTTCTTTGAGCTGGGCTGCTGGCATCTCGCCCAGCCCTTTAAAGCGCGAGATATCGACCTTGCTCCGGCCCTTAAATGTTGTTGCCAGCAGTTCGTCCTTATGCGCGTCGTCGCGGGCATAGGCGCTCTCGCCGCCCGCGCTCAGGCGGTAAAGTGGTGGTTGGGCCAGATACAGATTGCCGTTGTCGATCATGCCGCGCATGTGGCTATAGAAAAAAGTGATCAGCAGCGAAGCAATATGCGCGCCGTCCACGTCGGCGTCGGTCATGATAATGACACGCTCGTAACGCAAATTATCGAGATTGAAATCCTTTCCCGCGCCACAGCCCAGCGCCAGGATCAGATCCTGAATTTCCTGATTGGCGCGGATTTTATCCGCCGTGGCGCTGACGACGTTGAGGATTTTGCCGCGCAGGGGCAAGATCGCCTGTGTTTCGCGGTTGCGGCCCTGCTTGGCTGAGCCGCCGGCGCTATCGCCCTCTACGATGAAGATCTCGGTACCTTCGGCGGCGCTGCGCGCGCAATCGGCCAGTTTACCCGGCAGGCGCAATTTGCGCGTCGCCGATTTACGCGCGAGGTTTTTTTCATCTTTCTGGCGCTGGCGTTCCTCGGCGCGTTCGATCAGGGTCTCAAGGAGGCGTGTGCTGGATGTCGGATCGCTGGCCAGCCAGTGATCAAAATGGTCGCGCAGCGCGGCCTCGACCCAACGTGCGGCTTCGGGTGTGGCGAGTTTTTCTTTTGTCTGGCCTTGAAATTGCGGCTCACGGATGAAAACGGAGAGTAAAATCGCCGCGCCATTCATGAGGTCATCCGACGTAATGAGGGATGTTTTTTTATTTCCAATCCGTTCGCCGTATTGGCGCACACCGCGCAGCAGCGCCGCGCGCAAACCAGCCTCATGCGTGCCACCCTGGGGTGTGGGGATGGTGTTGCAGTAGTAGCTGGAAAAACCTTCGCCATCCTCGGGCCAGGCGATGGCGAACTCAACCCGCCCCTGCTTGTCCGGCAGGTTTGTGCGGCCATGGAAGGCGGTGTTGGTTAATGTTTCGCGTCCGTCGAGTGTCGTCGTCAGGTAATCCAGCAACCCACCGGGGAAATGAAGCACGGCCTGTGCCGGGATGTCCGAGCCTTCGGAAAGAAGGGCGGGATCGCATTGCCAGTGAATTTGTACACCGGAATACAAATAGGCCTTCGATCGCGCCAGGCGGAACAACCACTCAGGCTTGAACTTCGCTTTGGCGCCGAAAATTTCGGGGTCGGGGTGGAATGATACTGTGGTGCCTTGCCGTCCCTTGACCGCGCCCATGTTTTGTAGTTTTGAGGTCGGCTCGCCCCGCGCATAGGTTTGGCGGTAGAGCGTTTTGTCCCGCGCGACTTCGACCGTCAGGGAATCCGAGAGAGCATTCACCACCGAAATCCCCACGCCGTGCAGGCCACCCGAGGTTTGATAGGCCTTATCGCTGAATTTGCCGCCCGAGTGCAGTGTAGTCAGGATGACTTCCAGCGCGGATTTTTTTGGAAATTTCGGGTGGTTATCAACCGGAATGCCGCGCCCGTTATCGGCAATCGTAACAAACTGGTTGGCGCCGAGCGTGATTTCGATCTTATCGGCATGGCCGGCGACGGCTTCGTCCATGGAGTTGTCCAGCACTTCGGACACCAGATGATGCAAGGCGCGCTCATCCGTGCCGCCGATATACATACCGGGCCGGCGGCGCACGGGTTCGAGCCCTTCCAGGACCTCAATGGCGCTGGCGTCGTAATCGTTGCCGGCAGACTTTGCCTTTTTCACTGTGAACAGATCGGCCATGATTGCCTTTTTCCTTATTTGTTCTAGAGTCAATGTGAAGAATTGATGAAATTCTGACAGAAAGCAAGATCGCGTGAAAAATCTCCTTTTCGCTCTTTTGTGCGTATTTTTGATGACGGGGCCCTTGGGCGCACAGGCGCAGGATATTGTTGAAACCTATCGCAAGCCGATGCCGACGATTAAACCGATGGAAGCCGCGGCATTTGAGAAGGCCAGTGCGCCTGTTACAAAGGAAAATTCGGAAGATGGGGCATTGTCTTATCGTTTCCGGCTTCCTGCCCGATGGGAGGAAAGCCTGTCGACGGGAACGGAGTCCTATGCCGAGGATAGCCATATTTTTTCTGTCATTGGCTCTTTCTATGGTCCGGCCTTTTCGGGCTATAACAGCCGTCTATTTGTTGAGGCGGAACGGCTAGGTTTTGAACAGACGCCCGAACAATGGCTGGTTTTGCGCATGGTGAAAATGGGGGGTACGGTTCAGGGGCTGGCGGTTCGGGCCGATGGCGCGGCGGAAGCGTTGTACGTGACAGTTGATCGCGGCGTGACATATGTCCAGCGCGCTGTGGCTTTTCGCAATGGTCCTTATATTATCTTTGCGCGTTACATGCTGCCCGAGCAAAATTGGGAGGCTGAAAAGGCCCAGCAAGCTTCGGTCATGGATAGTTTTGCCATTCTTAAATCCGCCGCGGGCAGCGCGGAGGATCTGGTGACATATCATTTCCTCGATATTGCAGCGATGAAATATCCAAAGTCCTGGGAATTGCGCGCGAAACCAGCACGGAACCTTGATCGCTTCGAAATTGAGCTTTTTAATCTGGTGGCGGGCAAAGACAAGCGGGCGCAGCGCTATCAGGCTGCGCAAAAAATGAATGGTGTAATAGGCGTGCGCGTGGTGTCATTAGATGTTCTGGAGACTGATGCGCGTGAGATTGAGACCATTAAGGCCGATTTTCACAAACAGGGATTGGTTTTCCGCGATATGATTGCGCGGCAAGAAAACATCAAGACGGGCGCATCCGTGGTGGAGTCGTGGCAGGAATCATACAAGGTTGGAGACTCGCAGGGGTTATTGCTGGATTACGAAATTTGGGTGAGCGTGATTAACACCGAAGATTACCATTTCTTTCTGACTTTGCTGACGCCGGGACGCAATCAGGATATTGCCAGCTGGACCCGGAACACGGAGACCTACAAGCAGGTGATTGCGATGCTTCAGCCGGACATGCCAGATGCGCCGCCCCCGCGATAGGATATTTACGCGATTGCAATCACCAAGCGTTTTTGCAACGCCAGCGCCGTTCCATTGGGATGCTTGGCGGTGAGGCGGATATGCGGTTGTGCTTGCAGGTGATGATCGTCAGCCGCCTCGATATGCCCCATCAGATGAAGCGATTCATGCATCACTGCGTGAAGGCTGTGGTCGCGCGGGGTGTAGAGAACGGTATCCGAGCGTAGAAAGCACGGATCAGCCAGTTCTAGCCACACGCCTTCGGGCGCCTTATGAAGGATAAGATCTTCTTGCTGTGATTTCTGATGGCAGCTCATTTTGCCCCCCGAGCTATTCTTATTGCACTGCAATATTATTCTATCGGAAAGAGGTTGCTGAAGGATTAACAGGCGGCTAGCCTTTGGCGTATGAGTTGGCCCGATTCCTTTGATTTTTCAACGGATACGCTCTGCCAGAGCGTCTTTAAACCTTTTATTGAAGAGGAAATGGAAAAGCTGCGGGTTTATGATGGGCAGCGCGAAAAGGGCTCGATTTATATCTTTCACCTCCATGCCGGGCGCGTCGCCCAGGACGCACGTCAGCTTTGCTTGGCTCTGGGGCTAGGGCCGCGCGTGGCGGAGAATATGTATTGGGCGATGCTGCCGCATGACATTGGCAAGCGTTTGCTGCCGCCGGAATTGTGGGATCAGGAAGAAAAACCCGATGCGGCGCTGAAGAAATTCCGGCGCACGCATGTGCTGCTGGGGGCGCAGATTGTGGATGAGCTGCTGGCTGATTATCAGCATCCGTTCAAGGATCTGATGCGCGATATTATTTTGCATCACCATGAACAGATGGATGGCGGTGGGCCGATGGGCTTGCGCGGAGATCAACTATCCTTGCCTGTGCGGCTTGCGGCGATTGTCGAGGCCTATGACGGATATCGTACCTGGCGGCCGCATTTTGGCGACCGCGATTTATCCCCTGCTGGCGTTCTGCAGCGGATGCAAACGGAAAAGGCCGCGCATTACGATGCCGCGTTACTGTCGGCTTTCGCCGCAATTAAAAAATAGGTATAAGATTATATGCTCGTTGCCTTTATTCTTATTCTCTATCTGCTTCAGGTTTTGCCAGCCGCGCAGACGGCGGCGTTTTTGCTGTTGATCGGATTGTCGTATCTGGCGTTGGAAGTGTTTGTAACGTCGCTAGGCCTTTTGGCGCTGAACGGATTATTGGCGCTTTATGCCAGCTATGCGCTCTATAACGGCTTGCCCACGTTGTTGGGCGTGCCGATCGGCTGGGAACTGGTTTTTGGGATCGCGTTTGTTGAGGTTGTAGGTACGCTGATAGCGCTGCGTTTTTTCCTGATTGCCCTGCAGAAGAAGGCGGTCACCGGACGCGAAGCGATGATTGGCCAGAGCGCCAGTGTCGTCGACTGGCAGGGCCGCCAGGGCCGCGTCTTCGTGATGGGTGAGACATGGAAGGCTGTGTCCGACCAGAATTTGAACCTGCAGCGTGACGCTATCGTTACCATTCAAGCCGTTGATCATTTGACCCTCATCATTCGGGAAAGGACCACCCCATGACCCTGCCGTTTTTTATTCCTGTCATTATTGCCCTGCTGTTCGTGTTGTTTACCTTCATCAAGATCGTGCCGGAATATGAGCGCGTGGTGATGTACGCGCTGGGCAAGTATGCGGGTGTGGCCGGGCCGGGGCTGGTGATTAATATTCCCTTCCTGTTTTACATTGGCAACCGCGTAGATATTCGCATTCGCGCGGTGGATATACCGCCGCAGGATGTCATCTCGCGCGACAATGTGTCGGTGAAGGTGAATGCCGTGGTCTATTACCGCGTGGTGGAGCCAGGCGACGCCGTGAACAATGTCGAGAATTACTACATCGCCACCAGCCAGCTGGCGCAGACGACACTGCGCTCGATCCTTGGCAAGCATGATCTCGACGATATGCTCAGCCAGCGCGAGAAACTCAACCACGATATTCAGGAAATCATGGACGCGCAGACCGATCGCTGGGGCGTGAAGGTGACGAATATCGAGATCAAGCAAGTCGATCTCGACCCGTCCATGCTGCGCGCGATTGCGCGTCAGGCCGAGGCGGAGCGGGAGCGCCGCGCCAAGATCATCAATGCCGAGGGCGAATTGCAGGCCGCCAAGCAGCTCGACGAAGCCGCCACCATTCTGGCGCAGCGGCCGGAGACCATGCAGCTGCGCTATCTGGGCGCGCTTTCGGAATTCGTCAATGCGCAGGGCTCAACCATTGTTCTGCCCCTGCCGATGGATTTGCTCAAAAAACTGGCATCTTAACGATTGGGGACACATCACTTTAATGTGTCCCCAAATGAAAGGAAGAGTCGTCATTGCGAGGAGCAGCGACGCAGCGATCCAGAAAAGTGAACCACCAAGGCACGAAGACACCAAGTAAAGCGTGAGGTAAGGCGCCAAGGTATCAGGGAAATGGGCGCTCTTTCAGCTTATCGTCATCACACGCCCTGTGCGTGTGATCCATGGATTGCCCGCATTCATTACACAGACAAATGCCGTGTAATAAAGCGGGCAATGACGCCGGTAGATGAAAAAACCAACAAAAAACCCCGCCGCTGAGGGCGGGGTTTTGGAGATCAATGGATATGATCCCGTAAAGCTTCGTTAATGCGCGATTGATAGCCCGGCCCATGCATTTTAAAATGCGCGACAATATCTGGGTCCAGACGTAGCGTTATTGGCACTTTTTTGGGCGCTTTTTGTGGTCCGCGCCCGCGCCGCGCCGTGGTGAACATATCGTCAGTCCATGCAGGCGCGTCTTCGTCTGCGGCAATACCGCGATTGATTTGCCTTTCTTCTGCGGCGCTCGGCCAATGGATTTTTCCTTTAGTTTTCTTGTGTTTGCTCATATTTCCTAATCTCCCGTCTGTTGGCCTTACGCATCGAAATAAGGCGTTTTTTACCATTGCGCAGGGTGTAGGCGACGTAATGAAGCCTATCCCCGATCAGGCCCAGGGCCGCATAGCGTTCTTCGGCAAAGCGCGGATCAAGGGCGATCAAGCTTCTCTCCCAATCCCATTGCTCAATAGCTTTAAAATCAACACCATGGACCAAAACATTACGCTGTCTTTTTGTTTCGTCCCATTCATAGTCCATTGCTTTATTGTACATACAAAATGTGTAACTGTCAAGCCTTAAGCCATCATTGCGAGAAAGGCGAAGCCCGACGCGGCAATCCAGTTTTTAACCACCAAGGCACGAAGACACCAAGTAAAGCGTGAGGTAAGGCGCCAAGGTATCAGGGAAATGGGCGCTCTTTCAGCTTATCGTCATCACACGCCCTGTGCGAGTGATCCATGGATTGCCCGCATTCATTACACGGACAAATGCCGTGTAATAAAGCGGGCAATGACGCCGGTAGATGAAAAAACCAACAAAAAACCCCGCCGCTGAGGGCGGGGTTTTGGAGATCAATGGATATGATCCCGTAAAGCTTCGTTAATGCGCGATTGATAGCCCGGCCCATGCATTTTAAAATGCGCGACAATATCTGGGTCCAGACGTAGCGTTATTGGCACTTTTTTGGGCGCTTTTTGTGGTCCGCGCCCGCGCCGCGCCGTGGTGAACATATCGTCAGTCCATGCAGGCGCGTCTTCGTCTGCGGCAATACCGCGATTGATTTGCCTTTCTTCTGCGGCGCTCGGCCAATGGATTTTTCCTTTAGTTTTCTTGTGTTTGCTCATATTTCCTAATCTCCCGTCTGTTGGCCTTACGCATCGAAATAAGGCGTTTTTTACCATTGCGCAGGGTGTAGGCGACGTAATGAAGCCTATCCCCGATCAGGCCCAGGGCCGCATAGCGTTCTTCGGCAAAGCGCGGATCAAGGGCGATCAAGCTTCTCTCCCAATCCCATTGCTCAATAGCTTTAAAATCAACACCATGGACCAAAACATTACGCTGTCTTTTTGTTTCGTCCCATTCATAGTCCATTGCTTTATTGTACATACAAAATGTGTAACTGTCAAGCCTTAAGCCATCATTGCGAGAAAGGCGAAGCCCGACGCGGCAATCCAGTTTTTAACCACCAAGGCACGAAGACACCAAGTAAAGCGTGAGGTAAGGCGCCAAGGTATCAGGGAAATGGGCGCTCTTTCAG
>JAKLKY010000054.1 GCA_023150415.1 Alphaproteobacteria bacterium
CGCCATAAGCCCGGTATTCCTCCCGGTCTTTCCGGTAGGCACGCACAAGGCTGGGTTTATCGGAACGGTAAATTTCGGCGATATAATCTTCATCAGGCTTAAAACAGGCATCGGCCATGCGATATGCAATGGCTGTGCAGGCGCGGCGAAAATCACGCCTGACTGCCCTTATGGCATAGCGCCTGAAATATTTTTTCAACCCCATGACGATCTTCCCTAAATGAATTATTTTATGCTTATTGTGTCATTTATAGCATATATTATGGATATTTGTCAAGAAACACTGTCCGTGCTCGCGCTTGCATTCCGCGGCTAGAGGCTATATAAGGGCCTCCCCTGTGTTTAACGGAGAGAACAATGGCCCTTGAGAGAACTTTTTCGATTATCAAACCCGACGCAACGCAACGTAACCTGACCGGCGCTGTGAATGCCAAGCTGGAAGGTGCAGGCCTGCGCATCATCGCGCAAAAGCGCATTCGCATGTCGCGTGCACAGGCCGAAGGATTTTATGCGGTACATAAAGCCCGTCCCTTCTTTGGCGAGCTGGTTGATTTCATGATCTCCGGCCCTGTGGTGGTACAAGTACTTGAGGGTGAAAATGCGGTGGCAAAAAACCGCGAAGTCATGGGCGCGACCAACCCTGCCGACGCAGCCCCCGGCACTATCCGCAAGGAATTCGCCCTCTCAATCGGCGAGAATTCCGTGCACGGCTCCGACAGTCTGGAGAACGCAAAAACTGAAATCGCGTTCTTCTTTAAAGATGATGAGATTGTAGGTTAATTTTTTTTCAGATTAGCCCATCCCTGCAAGCATTTTCTCAATGGATTCTTTCGCACGGGCCGCGGCCTCGGGCAAGCGTTGCGCTTCGCTAACAGCCGGTTCTGACTGATTGTTTTTGGCAAAATCTTCAATAGTGCCAGCAATTGCACTCAGCTCTGAAAGACCAAAATTCGCCGCCATACCTTTCAGTTCATGCGCACGCTCACGGATGAGCGTGATATTGCGCGTCTCCACCGCCTGCGCCATCGCACGCACAATTTCATCTGTCTTTTTAACAAACCCCTGCATAAGCTCGACAAGCTGGGCTTTGCCAAGCGTATCTTTCAGGCTTTGCATTGTCTTTTCATCAAAGACCGGCCGTTTCTCGCGACGTCCGGCTCCCGGTATAGGCGCCAGATCGCGATGGCCTTCAATGCGATGTAAATAATCATGGATCGGCGCCTTGCTTACCTCAAAGCGTTGTATCTTTGAAGTTTCACGGACCGCTGCGTTTGGCAATCGCCCGGATGCCGAAGCCTGTTGCGATGACATCATGGATTGCGCAAAATCAACACCCTCTTCGCCTTGCGCCTCCTGCGCGCGCGCAGCCACCATATCCCCCAGGAGCTGCAGCAACTTGCTGTGGTCAATCGGTTTGGGAATGAAATCGTTGATCCCAGAATCGCGAATGTCATCGAGATCCTTTTTACTGAGATTGCCGGTAATCGCCACTATCGGCGTCTGGGCATAGCGCTGTCCCGGCGCCTGACGCAACGCGCGGGCAAAGGCCATGCCGTTCATTCCTGTCAGATTAATATCTGTGAAAACGGCATCATATGAATTGCGGTAGCAAAGATCGAGCGCCGCTTCCGCGCTCTCTGCCAGAGTTACTTTGTGTCCCTCTTTCTTGATAAAATTATCGAGAACCTTGCGATTGATTTCATTGTCCTCGACAACCAGCACATTCAAAATCGCCTGCGGCGCAGCACCGTTTGAAATTGCGCGCGGCTTGACAACGGCTTCCTCGGCGGCATCGCTGCGCCCCTGTTTCACAAGTAAAGTGAAGAAGAATGTACTACCCTGCCCCGGTTCGCTGCTGACACGCAAATGACTGCCCATCGCTTCGATAATGCGCTTACAAATCGCCAGTCCCAGACCTGTGCCACCATATTTGCGGGTGACGCTTTTATCGGTTTGCTCAAACGGATTAAAGAGCGTCTTTTGCGCCTTCTTGGAAATTCCGATCCCTGTATCCTCAACAGCGCAATAAACCTCATAATCTTTTTTCAAAGCCAAAGCGGGATCTTCAACCGGTGCCGCGCGCAAGCGTATGGTCACACCGCCTTGATCTGTGAATTTGATGGCATTGTTGGTCAGGTTCAAAAATACTTGCCTTAGTCGCGTCGGATCGCCAATAATCACCCGCGGAAAATGATCGGGTATATCTGCGCGCAGAATAATACCCTTATCTGTGGCATGCCCAGACATCAGCGTGACAACACCCTGCACCAGACGCACCAGATCAAAATCGATTTCCTCTAGATCCATGTTTCCGGATTCAATTTTCTCAAAATCCAGAATGTCATCCAGCAACGCCATCATGGTGTCTCCGGATTTTTGAATAGCAAGCATATAATCGCTTTGCTCGCGCGTTAGCTTGGTATCATTCAGCAGGCGTACAATCCCCATAATCCCCGTCATGGGCGTTCGAATTTCATGGCTTACCACAGCCAGAAACGCAGATTTCGCACGATTGGCTTCATCAGCCATCTCCTTGGCACGGCGCATTTCATCGGATCGCTGTAATTCGCGCTCTCGCAATTCAGCCATCAATTCGCGCTCGCGTTCAATCACGCGCAGCAATCGCGCCTGATCCGCAGACTCTTTTGATTTGTGCAGGCGTGATTGCGCCTCCGTAGCACGATTCTCGCGCAGGGCCTCACGCTGACGCTCATCTTGCATGCTAACCAGATGCGCCTGTGTCGCCTGAATCAAAAACCAGGCCTGTGGCGCCAGCGCAATCCATAGCATATCAAGCGCAAATACACCGCCATCCATCAGTCCCAAATGGACTAACCCCGCCAGGGCCGAACCTACCAAAGCACAGAGCCAGGCCAGCATTAAATGCTCTGCCCCCGCACGATCTTTTTGCATCTGCAGCAGGGCTATCCCCGCAAGCCCCGCATACGCCAAGCAGGCAGTAACGAACAGCAGCCCCCCGTTAGACAGCATAAAAACGCCGGAGAGCAAAACATGCATCCCCGCGCCAACAACAATGATCATCGCAATCGCGACCATGCCCATCTGCTCGGCCGGGTCTTCGCCCTGCAAGCCCAGATAGCGTTGCGTAATCAGCCACGCGCCCATTATCGCCATTGGAAATACAAGCAATACCAAAGCCCCATGCATACCGAATGCGACTAGAAACTGATGCTGCAGCAGCCAGAAAAAAAGCAAATAGGCTCCGAAATAAATCGCTGGCAAGGCATACAAAGCGCGACGATAGAAAAACGCCGCCGCCGCATAAAAACCCATAAGGGCAATCAGGCCCAACTCAAGAAGCAAGGCACTCATAGAGGCGAATCGAAACAAGGGATAACCCTGGTCCGCGCGCTTGAGAACAGGAGCGAAACTCGCTGGGATGCCGTTGCCAGCCTCCCAGAAAACCAGATAGGTTTGCGTTTGCCCTGGCGGAATTGTCAGGGGCAGCGCCGCCTTATGCACGGCAGGAAGATACGCGCTGCTCTCGAGATCATAAGAAAACAACAACGCCTTTTTCGCATCCGTGCCAACTGTCGTGGTTCCGTCGTAAATTTCCAGCTTTTTGACGATCCCCCAGCGGCCGTCGAAAACTTGCCCGAAATCCAGCATCCAACGGGCATTGCGCGTTTGATTGGTCAGTGAAAATACCATCCAGACCGGCCCGCGCGCCAGGTCCCCCATCAAGAGATTTTGGTCAAGCCTCTCTCCGCGAAGATTATTCTCATGGCGAACATAAATGACCTGGGCATTCAACTGGCCTTCAGGATCCGGCGTTAAATAGGCAAACGGGGTCAGCGCATATATATTCTGCTCATCGTTTAGTTCCAAACGTGATGTGGGCGTGATTTGCGCCTGCACGCCATGCGCGCATATAATCGCCGCGCAAAACATGAGCGCAAAAAGAAAGATAAGGCGGACGCGGAATATTGGCATGAAAGCCGCCTACCACGGCACGTAAAGCATCCCCAGGATGATGAGAATCACAACTGTTATGATGATGGCTGTTTTTGACAATTTTATAAAGTCAGCCCACATTTGTTCTGCGCGCTGAATTTCTTGTGGGTCGGGTGTGACGCTAGCGTGTTGCGTTGCATGTTGTGCCATGACGGATCCTCCGGCTTGAAAAGACAGGTAATTTTAAAGGATTTACCGCCGAACTTCCAGCGCTTTTAAAAGGCCGGGCGCGATCTGCGCAATAGCTTGGGGATAAAGGATGTGTTCCTGCGCGAGGACCCGATCAGCGAGGGTTTGCGGCGTATCATCGGGCAAAATTGGGACCCGTGCCTGCACGATGAGAGCCCCACTATCAACCTCAGGAACAACATAATGAACCGTGCAGCCCGCCTCTCTTTGCCCGTCGGCCAGCGCACGCGCATGGGTGTCGGTGCCCTTATAAAGCGGAAGCAATGATGGGTGAATATTCACAATCCGTTGCGGCCAATGTTGAATAAAATGGGGTGTAAGAATACGCATGAACCCGGCCAGACAGATCAGATCAACTGAATACGGCCGCAAAGCCAGCATAAGCGCATCTTCAAACGCCGCGCGCGTTGAAAAATCCTTATGATTTACAACCAAGGCAGGAATTCCTGCCTTGCGGGCGCGCTCTAGTCCGAAGACTTCCGGCACATTGGAAATCACCACGCTGATGCGCGCGGGAAAATCATTATGGTTAGCGGCATCAATCAAGGCCTGCAAATTACTGCCCCGGCCAGAAATTAAAACGGCAATTGCCAATTTGTCTTTCATACATGCCAATTATTAAGAATGATGGCTTCCTGACCGGCGGGGCGCGCGGTAATGGCCCCGATTGCAAATACCTGCTCACCTTCGTCTTCAAAAGCTGTCTTGAGCGCAGATGCCTGATCCGGCCCACAGATCACCACCATCCCCACCCCGCAATTCAGGGTCATGGCCATATCACCTGCGCTCAACCGGCCGATAGCGGCCAGCCACTGGAACAAGGGCGGCAGCGTCCAACTTTTGCCATCAATCTGTGCTTGAACATGATCGGGCAGAACGCGCGGGATATTCTCGATCAAGCCGCCGCCTGTAATATGCGCCATTCCTTTGATAGAAGGATGGCCACTGCCCTCCTTGATGTTCAACGCCTTGAGAATGCTGCGCACATAAAGCCGTGTAGGCGTCAACAAGACTTCGCCCAGCGTCTTGCCCTGTGCAAACGGCAATACATCATCATAGCTGGCTTTTGCTTCACGCACCAAACGCCGTACCAATGAATAGCCATTAGAATGTAATCCACTGGAGGCCAGGCCCAAAATGACATCGCCAGGCCCTATGCGTTCACCCGTAATTAAACGATCACGCTCCACCGCGCCAACACAAAAGCCTGCGATATCATAATCACCCGGGCCGTAGACCCCGGGCATCTCGGCCGTTTCTCCACCGATCAGCGCACAGCCGGATTCAGCGCAGCCCCGCGCAATCCCGGCTATAACAGCCTCGGCAACGTCGTTATCCAGCTTGCCGGTGGCAAAATAATCCAGGAAGAATAAAGGTTCTGCCCCCTGCACGACCACGTCATTGACGCACATTGCTACGGCATCAATGCCGATCGTGTCGTGAGAATTGGTATCAATGGCGATCTTGAGCTTGGTTCCCACACCATCCGTCGAGGATACGAGCACAGGGTCTCTAAAGGATGTCTGCTTAAGATCAAACAAGGCACCAAAACCACCTAACCCACCCATAACACCCGAGCGTTTGGTCTTGGCCACATGTGGCTTGATGCGCTCGATAAGGTGCGCAGCGACATCGATATCCACCCCTGATTTTTTATAGGCGCTTTCCATTTGGCAAACCTGCACTCTCAAGCGTATAAATGAAGAGACATCTCTAACCCAGCTTTATGGCCATGACTTATAAAATGTTTTGTCGATTAGGTACAGTGTTTTACGCGTCATTTGCGCTTTTTTTGCTCGTTTTGACCCTGCCGGCGCCCCTCCAGGCCGCCGAATCCGATTACACGGTACAAGGCATCCAGGTGGATGTCACGGCGGATAACGCCTTGGCAGCACGGGATAAAGCCTTCTCGCAGGCACAAATCGAAGCCTACCAAGCGCTCGCTAAACGCCTGGCCCCAGACTTGGCCGTTAATACACCTGAACCTGCGGAAATTTCGACTCTGGTCCAGGATTTCGAAATTACCCAGGAAAAGCTCTCAGCCGTGCGCTATGTGGCGACATATACCTTCCGCTTCAAACCCGATGCCGTCGAGCGATTTTTTGCCCATAGCGCGGCTCCTTCCAACTCTGCGCTCGTTTCCGCAGCCCCAGCCCCACAACCTGCATCATCGCAGGATACGAACAATATTCTCTCCTCCCTTTTTGAGCGGGTGAAACAGCCTGCGCGCAAAATCCTTGTCATT
Source organism: Alphaproteobacteria bacterium (assembly GCA_023150415.1). Taxonomy (GTDB): domain Bacteria; phylum Pseudomonadota; class Alphaproteobacteria; order Micavibrionales; family Micavibrionaceae; genus JAKLKY01. The sequence goes on from JAKLKY010000054.1 coordinate 6,410, forward strand.
CCTTATTATCGGACAGGACAAGCCAGCGCTTTATGGTCAAATCCTAACCCCTGGCGTGATATTCTTTCCCAGACGCCCAAGAAGGCGCGCGTGGATGTGATGACACCAATCGGTGATTTGCAGGACTTACGTGACCTTCCCGGAAATGACCAGGCAAGCGTCGGGGAATCTGGACTTATGGCGCTGCAAAATCGTTATGGCGCAGATGAAATTTTGCTGTCCAGCGCACAAATGATGCCTAACGGCGCATTGATGGTCGATCTTTACGCCGCTAACCAAAGCCAGCGCGGACAAATCGTTCTGACGCGCAAGATGGGGCAGACCGAGCGCGACTTGCTGCAAGAAGCCGCGCTTCAGCTTCAAGATTACCTGGCCAGCGACACAGACACGACACCTACCGCAATGCCCGCACAAGTCGACCCTATGCCCACAAGCGCCCCTGCCTATGCCCCAGTTCCCGCACCCGGTAGCGTGATTACAGCCATCGTTCGATTCTCGTCGCTTGAGGAATGGGCGCGGGTGCAACAGCGCCTCAATCGCATTCCGATGCTCACCGACCGCACTATCCTAGCGCTCAGCACCGGACAAGCGTTAATCTCTTTGCCTGTGCAAGGGCCTTTTGAAAATTTGCAAATGGCGCTGAATTCCGCTGGGATGGATCTGCGCCCCGGCATGCCCGGTGATCCGGCGTATACTCTGGCGCTTCTTCCATGATCAAACCGCTGCAACAAATTCCATTTGATTGGGGTGCGCGCAGCGCACAGGGACGCGAAGATTTTTTAATTGGCCCTGCCAATCGCGATGCGGTGGCCTGGATCGACCGCTGGCCCGATTGGCCTGCGCCCTGCCTTATCATTCACGGCCCCGCCGCGTGCGGGAAGTCACATCTGGCGGCCGTGTGGGCCGAGCAGGCACAAGCCGTATCCATCAAGGCCGAAGCGCTCATGCTTGGCAGCGCCGAAATCCTGGCTGATGCGAGCCACCATGCGGTAATCGACGGGCTTGATCCCTGGATTGGCACGGCGGAGGCCGAGACGACCTTGTTTCATCTTTATAATCTTTTTCGCGAGGAAAAGCGCAGTCTTTTGCTGACCATGCGGATGAGCCCAACGCAGGCGCCGTTTGCCCTGCCCGATCTTGCTTCGCGCATGCGCGCAGCGCCCGCAGCCCAGATCCAACCGCCGGACGATGACCTTCTCAGTTCTTTGCTGGTAAAGTTGTTCCATGACCGACAAATCGAGGCCACGCCCGATATGATCCGCTATGTCCTGCCGCGCATGGAGCGTTCTTTCGTCGCCGCGCATCATTTGATTGATGCCGCCGACCGGATGGCATTGGCGCAAAAGCGCCCAGTTTCGATTACTTTGCTGCGCGACGTGCTGGCGCGGATTTAATCGTTTTCTGAAGTGATGATATCGATCAACCGGTTTTCACCGGGCTGTAAATCCGCCCAGGCCGCGCGCGGACAGTCAAGTACGCACAGCATCCCGGGCCGGTAGCCTGCTGCCAAAACATTCAGAAATGTTTCAGGCTCATGCGCCGCCAGCATGGCCGCCAGTTCATGCATAGACGGATTATGACCGACAATCAAAAGAGCCTGCACATGCTCTGGCGTATTTTTGATGAGCGCAAAAATATCACTGCGCCCGCCTTCGTAAATGATTGGCTGGGTCACGACATTGCCTGTCACGCCATGCGTTTGAATGAGGGCACATGTGCGTTGTGTACGCTGCGTCGGTGAGCAATAAATCAGTTGCGGGTGATAGGATTTTTCCGCCATCGCGATACCAAGAGCGCGCGCATCAGACTCGCCCTGCGGCGCGAGAACACGCTCGAAATCCCGCCCGCCCGGCACTGTGGGCAAGGTTAAAGCATGACGAAGAAGATAAAGACGTTTCATGTCCTAGGCACCAACCGCAATTTTTTCAATCTTCCCATCCTTGATGCCAATCGCGATCTGCCCGTGCTTAAGCGCCAGCGCCTCGCGCCCAAACACTTCATAGCGCCATCCGCTCAGCGCGGGAATATCAGCCTCATCGTTTAAGGCCAGCGCATCAATATCCTCTGCGCTAGCCACAATTTTCGCCGCCACACCCAACGCATGGCATTCCACCCGCAACAGCATCCGCAGCACTTCTGCAATCGCAGCCGCCTGCGGCGGCATGGCCTTGCGCTCAGGCAAACGCGGCCAGGTTGCAGGATCGCAGGCAAGCGCGGCTTCTATCTCCCTCAAAATCATTTTGCCAATCGCGCCTTCGGCCAAATCGGTTGAAATACCACGAATTTTCTTGAGCTGCTCGGCATTGCGCGGCATCTGCCCGGCCAAATCGGCCAATGTCTCATCCCTCAGCACCCAGTTGCGGGGCAGGTCTTTTTCCTGCGCGCGGCGCTCACGCCATGCCGACAGGAATTTCAGCACCACCAGATTCTTCGGCCTGGCCGTGCGCATTTTAATCCGTCGCCAGAGCTGATCCACATCCACCTGATACGTCGCCGGATTGGTGAGAATTGCATCCTCCGCCTCCACCCATTCGATCCGCCCAAGCTTTGCAAGCTTTTCGCGCAAATGAAGGTAGACTGCCTGTAGGTGGATAACATCAGCCAGCGCATAGGTTAATTGCCGGTCACTCAGCGGGCGTTGCGCCCAGTTGGTGAATTGCGCGGTCTTGTCCAGCCCCTGCCCCGTAATGTCGCGCACCAGCGCCTCATACCCCGCCGACTCACCATAGCCACAGACCATTGCCGCGATTTGCGTATCGAACAGCGGATGCACAACTTGGCCCGTGATGTTGTAAATAATCTCCAGATCCTGCCGCCCGGAATGAATGACTTTCAAAATGCCAGGATCAAAAAACAAATCCCATATCGGCGCCATATCCAACCCGGCCAAGGTATCAATGGCCGCCGCTCCGCCTTCCGGCAGGCCGATCTGAATGAGGCACAGCTTTGGATAATACGTCTTTTCCCGCAGGAATTCCGTATCAATCGTGACATATTTCTGCCCCCGCGCCCGGGCGCAGAAGTCATTCAATGCACTTTGGGTGTTGATGAACATCCATATTGTTTTAATGATAAGACCATGTATGCACAACACCCTCTTGCATACCGCCCCCGCGCGCTATCAAGCGCAGGACAAAGTTCTGCCCATCACGCATACAGCCATTTCGTGCTGGATGTTACGGCTCTGACCCCGGCCCAGGTGGCGGGGGAGATTGTGGCCTGGGTGTAGTGTCATAGTCATCGGTAGAATCCATAAGCCGTAGTTTTAATGAGCACCAAGAATGGAAGAGTGCGCACGCATTATTATGGTTTGGCTGTATATCCCAAAGAAACTCCACCTTATCTGAAATTATCTCAACTTCTTCAGCAGAAATAGCAGCTGGACCCTTGATCTTTGATTGTTGTAATTCATTATACTTGATAAATCCCTTGTACCTGGCTTCAAAATCAGCAACCATGCCTGGGAAATCACGATCCAATTCCGCATTTAAAGCCGCAAACTCTGTCTCCGCTTGTGCATGGGGGATCATTAAAAAAAGCACTGCGTTGCTGTACCGTTCCGCAAGCGATTGCAATTTGGCTTGGTCGAGCTTTGTAAAATCAACGGGCATCTTCATCTTCCTCTTAAGACGGTCAATTTAGCATTATTATGGATTTTATTGCAATATCTAAAATGAGGCCAAAATCCCAGCTTAATCCCCCTGGATTCGAAAAACCTTTTGCGCTCCGCAGGCCTGCCCGCTATACAAAACCCCATGCACCTCTATAGAACCCACACATGCGGCGGGCTGCGCCGAACGGATGAAGGCAAGACGGTCAAGCTCTCGGGCTGGATTCATAAAATGCGCGACCATGGCGGCGTGTTGTTTATCGATTTGCGCGATACTTTCGGCCTGACGCAATGCGTGATCGACGCTGGCTCGCCGCTGATTGAAACCGTTTCCAAATGGCGCAATGAAAGTGTCATCACCGTGGCTGGCAAAGTCACGCCGCGCGCGCCGGGGACGGTGAACCCGAAAATGCCCACGGGCGAGATTGAAGTCGTTATCGAAGAAGCCACGCTGCAATCTGCCGCTGCTGTCATTCCTTTCCAGGTAGCTGAAGATGACGGCGCGGGTGAAGACGTGCGATTGCGCTATCGTTTTCTGGATCTGCGGCGTGAGAAGATGCAACGCAATATTCGCCTCCGCAACGGCGTGGTGCGTTCGATGCGCGCGCGTATGCACGAAAGCGGTTTTCAGGAATTTCAGACGCCCATCCTCACCGCTTCCTCGCCCGAGGGTGCACGGGATTATCTGGTGCCCTCGCGCCTGCATCCCGGAAAATTTTATGCCCTGCCCCAGGCACCTCAGCAATTCAAGCAATTATTGATGGTCTCGGGCTTTGATCGCTATTTTCAAATTGCCGCCTGTTTCCGCGACGAAGATGGGCGCGCCGACCGCCTGGCCGAGTTTTATCAGCTCGATGTCGAGATGTCTTTCGTCACGCAAGACGACGTGTTCAACACCATGCGCCCGGTGATCGAAGGCGTATTCGCCGAATTCGCCGAT
>JAKLKY010000055.1 GCA_023150415.1 Alphaproteobacteria bacterium
GCAAACACATGAGCAATAACACTGTTTTAAAGGGCCTTGCGCGTCTGGGCTTCCAAGGCCGCATGACAGGCCACGGGTTTCGCGCTTTAGCAATGAGTACGATCAAGGAAAAGCTTGGCTATCGCCACGAAGTAATTGACCGCCAGCTAGCCCACGCCCCGCAAAGCATGGTGCAACGTGCCTATGACCGTGCGCAATTTCTTCCAGAGCGCAAGAAGATGATGCAGGAATGGGCGAATTATTTGGATGCGGTGGCGAACGGGGGGAGAGTTATATCTTTTAGAGAGAAAAGAAAAGCTTAGCCATGACAACTCAAAAAGCAGAAAAAACTTATAAAATGAAATTTCAACCTGCTGCTTGGGTTCCAAAACAAGAAGCTGATTTTGCGCTTTCTCAATACAAAGAACTTTATGAGGTTTTGGTCTCACTGGCACGTAAAGATACCTCTAGCAAACGTGCGGAAATAAATTATAGAGCGATAGAAATATTTTGTACCCATGAAGAATTAAGAGATGTGTGGGAGACAAAAAACAAAACTGGCTATGATGGGACTTCGATAATGGGTAGCTTTGGAGGAATGTTTTTTGGATACCACCTTGGTCCCAGGATTACAGAGACGGTGAGAAATAAGCGGCTTAGAAATATAGACAAACTTCTAAAAGAAGTTGCCAATCTTTCGATATCAGATAACAGTGTTAATCACTATATAGGTCGAGGTCTTTTAGAAACTTTCTGCGACTCCCTAAAGGATTACTCTACACTCAATCCAGAAATTGGAAAATTACCAAGTCGATTTCCTCCGCTCATGTGTTCTCCAAATATGTTTTTTTCTCGAATGAGAGAAAAAATTAAAGAATGCAAAACAAAAACACACGCTGAATGGCCCGCAAGCATAGGAGATAGCTTTAAATCTGAAAGAGTGTTTTTTATTCACAGAGTCTCCGGTCTGGTCGATTTCATTCATTCCTACAAACGTTCAAATCATGCAATGGCTTCGAGAATATTAAATAAGATTCGTCCCGATTTAGGCCACTTTAGCGCAGATAATATTCGCCTTGTTACAAAAGACCGTGAAAAGACGAAATCAATAAAGAAAAAAATACGCTGATAATTTCGCATTTCCTGTTTTCGTCTTCCAAACATTTGAAACAATAAAAATTATAAGCATATCTTTTGAATAAGCGTTCCCATCTGGGTTCGCCAAAACTTTTCAAAGGAGAAGATTATGAATGATAAGCTTTGCAATGAGACGGAAGGACGACTCATTCTTGGTAATCCAGGTAAGACAAAATATTGGGAAATTCTTAATGAGATCGCCAGAACGGAACCTAGTGGGGTCAAGAAAATTGGCCGTCTGACCAAACCAAAACTCTCTGCTTTGTTGAATTACATCGAACGCTGCCCCAATTACGAGCCTTCACATAGTGCAAGTGCGGGAGCTTAATTATATGTCAGATCAAAAGAAAACCCCCAGCGGCGGCAACCGCGAAGGGGCTGGTAAATGCGTGTATCCAAAACTTACCAAGCCAAAATCTTTTCCGCAAGAACCTTTGAATTGGCAGGCTTACAGGCAGTCATTTCAAAACTTGCAGAAAGATCCCACCCCCGTAAATCGGCGCATTGCACAGGTCATGGCCGCACACTGGCAATCTTCCTTTGCCCAGGAGGCGCTGCGATGATCGAGGACAATTTCAAAACCGCGCTGGAATCCGCTGGCCTGTCCACAAAGGATAAAATCACAACGGACGGAAAGCTGCACCGCTTCTCTGTCCAGGGCGATAAGCCGGGATCAAAAAACGGCTGGTATGTCCTGTATGGTGACGGTCTGCCCGCTGGCTCATTCGGATCATGGAAAACTGGTTTTAAAGGAACATGGTGCGCGAAGGCTGAAAATTCTCTAACCGCCGCCGAACGGGAAGAATTCAGGCGGCGCATGGATGCTGCCCGAAAAACCCGCGAGATGGAAGAAGAGGCGCGGCGCAATGCGGCCAGAGAGAAAGCCCTTGCGATCTGGAAGTCTTCGCCTCCGGCGCCACCCGATCACCCTTATCTGGTAAAAAAGTGCGTCCGCAATCATGGCCTGCGCCTGCATAAAGGGGCACTGGTTGTTCCTATGCGAGATAGTTACGGAATCCTCCATAGCCTGCAATTAATCGACGCGGAAGGAAATAAGCGGTTTTTATCGGGTGGGCGCAAAGGGGGTTGCTATTTTGCTATAGGAAGCCCTGTGGTGTCCCTCTGTATTGCAGAGGGCTATGCGACCGCTGCGAGTATTTACGAAGCTACGGGCCTTCCTGTGGCCGTGGCATTCGATGCGGGGAATCTTGAACCCGTGGCGCGGTCATTGCGCGGCAAGTTTCCTGAAATTGAAATTACCCTGTGCGCGGATAATGACGCACATACTCCTGGCAACCCTGGGTTGACGAAAGCACGACAAGCGGCTGCGGCCTGTGGTGCATTGCTGGCTGTACCACCATGTCCGGGTGACTTTAACGATTTGTATATGGGGGCAGCATGTTAGTTCCGACAGAAGGTGCCCAGCCTATACGTGATGCAATAGATGCAGCTATGCCAGTGCTTGAAACACAAGAACAGGCTATTGCCCGTCTGGCGTTATTATCTCCCTTAGACTATGACCGCGTACGTGAAGCAGAGGCGGAGAAGCTGGGTGTACGAACATCAACTCTGGATAAAGAGGTTGGTAAAGCTCGAAATGGCGAAATCGGCACTGAGGGTATGGGTGCACTTTTTCAAACTCTAGATCCATGGCCAGAATCTATAGACCCTAATTCGTTACTGAACGACATTGAATCCCTGATACGCTTTTACATTGTTTGCAGCACAGAGACAGCAATTGCCACAGCTCTGTGGATTGCCTTTACCTGGTTTATCGACCATGTGCAGGTTGCACCAATTGCTATGATTACCGCACCTGAAAAGCGTTGCGGAAAATCGCAGCTCTTAAGCTTGATTTGCAAGCTTTCAAGCCGTCCGTTGCAAGCGTCCAATATTTCACCGGCAGCTATATTCCGCGTAATTGAAGCTTATGCACCGACGCTTCTAATCGATGAGGCCGATGCCTTCATGAAAGATAATGAGGAAATACGCTGTGTGATTAATTCCGGCCATACGCGTCAATCTGCGCAGGTTATAAGGCTGGTTGGTGACAACCATGAGCCTAAACAGTTCTCAACATGGGGTGCGAAAGCGATTTCTGGAATTGGCTCTTTGCCTGATACCATTATGGACCGCTCCATTGTTCTGGAGTTGCGGCGCAAGTTAGAACATGAAAAAGTTGAGAGATTACGGTATGCCGAGCCCTTGCAATTTGAGGTTTTTAAACGCCAGCTTTATCGTTTTGCTATAGATACTGGCGATGCTATTGCACATGCACGTCCCGCTCTTCCGGAAAAACTCAATGACCGTGCTCAGGATAATTGGGAGCCACTATTGGCTATTGCTGATTATGCTGGGGGGGAATGGCCGCAACGTGCGCGAGATGCCGCACTAAAGATTTCTGGAAGTGAGCATGATGCATTGTCTTTATCAACCGAATTGTTGGCAGATATTCGAGATGTATTGGCAGACAAATGCCAATGGTACCCTCACATAACGACCAAAGCTTTACTTGAAGCATTGATTGCTGATGATCTCAAGCCCTGGGCAACTTACAATCGAGGCAAGTCGATGTCACCGCGTCAACTGGCCAAGCGTTTGGGAGAGTATGGAATCAAATCCAAAAATCTTTGTATTGGTCATGCGCGCCCCAAAGGATATGAGAAGGCGCAATTTGAAGATGTTTTTGCGCGCTATTTATATGCTTCGCATGAGGGGGGTGATTTATCCGCTACTTCCGCTCAGTTGGGCTCAAACCCACTATCAGAGCCAATCTCCAGCGTAGCGGATCAAACGCTACGGAGCGGCAATAAAAACGCTTCTGCTACCCCCAAGCCCGCAGAAATTAGCCAAAGTAGCGGCGTAGCGGATAAAATCCCCCTCTCAGAGGATGAAGAAGAAAGATTAGCTATTCAACAGTTCGATGGGGGTGCATATGCAGCCTGAAACAACACATCCAAAACAGGACACGCGCTTTAAACCTGGTCAAAGTGGAAACCCTGCTGGCCGCCCTAAGGGATCACGTCATAAATATACACTGGCGGCTCAAGAGCTGCTGGCTGGCGAAAGCGAGAGCCTCACCCGTAAGGCGATAGAGCTAGCTTTAGAAGGCGATGTGACGGCTCTGCGCCTTTGTCTGGAGCGCATCGCGCCTGCCCTTAAAGCTACAGCCCCCACAATCACACTAGAAACGCCCATGCCTGAATCACTCACTGAAACCGCCCATGCTTTTGTTAAAGCGGCATTTCAAGGTGAAATCGCTCCCGATATCGCTGCTCAATTGGTTTCAGCCGTTGCCAGTGTGGCACGTACCGAGGAGTTAGAGAATGTGAAAGAACGACTGGAATCTTTGGAACGAGCAATTAAGGAGAGAAGAAAATGAATATATCGCCCATTGTGTACGAAAAGCTGAGTAACCACGAGCGTATTATAGCTTCGCTTGAGGCTTTGGGAAGAAATGACCAGGAGGAGAAAAAACGCCTGGTCGAAACGTGTCCCAAAAAGAATTATCGCATGAACGATCATGGGTATTGCAGCTTCATGGAGGCGCTCCAAAACATGGTTGTGAGTGTAGAGTGTGATATGCGAGGACACGCCTTGAATTTCATGATGCTCTTATGGCTTGAAAGTAAGGTAATCCAAGAAAAATGGGATCGTGTCTATAAATTTGTAGAACAAGAGCCAGAACAATTAATTAAAATGATAAGTGTTCAACGCGCCTGGCATGAATTTTTAGAGGAAAGCAACATTCCTCTATCCACCATGCAAAAAGCTCACAGCGACTTACCTCATTTTACTATTAAATGGCTGATTATGATTGCCGAAGATTGCGATCTAAATCCTGATCCTCAAATAACGCAGGAATATAAGAATGTTTTGAAAGAGCATTTTGAAGCAATATAAACAGAAACAGGAGAAATTATATGGCAGCTACATTATTCGGATCACCGCTCTGGACAACTGCAGGTGGGATGGCAATTGGAACGAAAGGGCTTCTTGGCGCAACCCTTCTTTCAGGGACAGCAGATATTTTTACGAGGTTTGTATAGGACGTAATTGGTAAGCGTTGAGTTGAATAATTTTTGCGGAGGCTGTTTTTACCTCTGGTTTCGTGCCAGTGGCGCTTCTTGCTTTCCGCCAGCCAAGCCAGCGATAGCGATCTATGAGCTCTTCAAATTCCACCTCTTCACCAAAGGCACATTCATCCAGCATGAGGCATTCAAAGCGCTCTTGCTTAACACTCCATACAACACTGTGAATAAGCTCCTTAGTGCGTCCGGTATCAATATAAATCTCCGGCACGGGAACAAAGGGCAGCTTGAAATAGCGATAGAGAGGCTGGCCATAGGTTTCGTGTTCATCAAACCAGATCGTTATTTGCAAACGGCAATCGTACATACGCAGGGCCTCTTGGAGCATTCTCACAATAGCCGCATTTTGGACAGGAGATAAGATTCTCTTATGACGCTAATGGTCTTGATTACTTGCCTTTTGGTTCCACGCCGCCGCTTTCAGTGAATCGCAGGCCAGCTTTTTCTAAGGCTTCACGTACTTTCTTCACATACCCAAAGCTAGATGTGCTGGTGTCCTGTTCCATACGTTTAATGGTGGGCAACGAGACCTTAGACACCTCAGCCAGCTGAGTTTGCGACCAATTTAGCATGGCTCTTGCGGCCCGTATTTGATTACTTTCAACCATTATTTGAACCTTTTTGTATGTAATAAGATTTTTTTAGTTGCATTTACGATCCCTTAATGATATCAGTGCGATAATAAGTGATACATTTTGTATCATGCAAAATTCAAAAAAGCAAGGATAAAGGCCATGTTCAAGCGTCTCATCAATACCCTGCGTATCCGCCTCTATGGCCCCCAACCAGGCACCATTTTGGTGGATTCAAACTCTAATGCCTGGATTGTTTAACCTCAAACGGAAAAAGGAGAAGACCAATGTCAAAACGCAAAAAACGCTCGGCACTTCATAGCTCAATCGCCAATAAGAAAAGCAAAGATACGCCACAAGAAAAAAGGAAACGCGATATCATGAAGAAAATTTCTCGTGCTGAAAATAAATTCTTCGATCTTTTAAGAAAGCACTCTGATGAATTCAAAGAAATGTCTTCCCCTCAAAAGGGGCCCGAGCCTTATATTGTCTGCGGCAGGTGGGGAGTACCCCTAACTAAAAAACAAGCGGAGAGCGAAGTAAGAGACGCAGAGAAATTTTCTGATCTGGAGCCAATGATTGCTAATTTGCATGTACTTACTGAAATAATGATCGACATTTGGCTGGAAATTGAAGATGGCCCTGGTTCCGGCCCCGGAAGCAAACTCTGCGTTACAATGGAAGCGGTTAACGAAAAAGCAAAGGCCCTAAAAGATTTTTATCACGAAAAAGATAATGATCTGTCATCAAGTGAGATCTTCAAATATGCACAAGAATGGAATGAAGTTTACGAGGCTCACAGCCAAGCTGTTCGCAATGAAGAGAAAATGTCTAAAAAGCAGTACGAAGGCCTTATCAATGAAATCAGTGAAAAGCAGAAGGCGCTAGAGGGTAAAATCATAGCGTTTCCTGCATCCACAGCAGAAGAAATGTTAGTAAGAGCCCGACTTATTGAATCTCAATACGACGGCGATGGATGGATCAATGATAATGAGAAAAATGTTCATGGTCTTGTCGCGCGTGATTTGGAAAAATTGGCCAATATCTCCTCACCGCCTCCAGGCAGTAAGTGTTCTGATCTGTTGTATGGCATTAAAATCAATGAACAGGGTAAAATTGCAGCTTAATCTATAATCATATGTTGGCTAAAACTTTAAGCGAGCTTTGCGGCTCCCTTTTATTTTGGATGTTCGCCTGCCATAGTGAATTAATCCCGTGGCGGGAATTCCCGTCGCGGCAGAAAACTTCGCGATAAAATTTTCTGACGATCGACTTAACCGCGCGCTGCTGATCTTCAGCGTGCCCGATTTTTGACCTGGAATTGGCAACAAAGCCATACCAGTATTGGCTTTTTTAGTGCCCGAATTAGATACAATTTCGACGACGCCATCGGATTTGTCTGTCATTTGACCCCACCGAGAAAGGCTCTTTAACTGGGGCCTTTTTCAGCTTCGACGTTGTAAAATACTTATTAATCATTATGATTATTGTACATTCAGTTTTCCTTAGAAAAGTCTTTTAAACTTATGCAACAAGAACGTGATATCGCCCTGATTGATGAATTGCGCGGTACAGATGCGGAAAAGGCCTGTGTCGAATTTAAGTGGAACAATTCAGATCCCGACCGAATTGGAGTTTTATGCTCGGCGCTTTCCAATGCCGCCAGGATAGAAGATAGGGCCGTGGCTTATGTTCTGTGGGGCATTGACGATAGCAACCATGATGTCATCGGCACCACGTTCAGCCCGGATACACAGAAAGTCGGCAATCAGGATTTTCAATTCTGGTTGGCGCAGATGTTTAAGCCGGATATAGCGCTGTCATTCCGGACAGTTCAGCACCCTGACGGTAAGGTTGTTATTCTGGAGGTTCCGGCGGCGACATTAGCGCCGGTCGAGTTTAAAGGTACGGCCTACTGCCGAATAGGTAGCTCCACACCGAAATTATCGGATTATCCAGAACGGTTTCAGAAACTGATTAATAATCTTCGCCCTTACCGCTGGGAGAAAGAAAATGCCAAAACCTATCTGGATGCGGATGAGGTTCTTAAGCTTCTCGATTATCCCAAATATTTCAGTCTGGCATCTCAGAACCTGCCAGATCACAAGGCGGGCATTATGGAGCGGCTGGAATCCGATCACTTGATTACCAAGGATGTTGGCGGGCATTGGAACATAACCAATCTAGGCGCGATCCTTTTTGCCGTTGACCTTAGCCAATTTGATACGTCTCTAGCCCGTAAAGCAGTTCGTTTTATTGCATATGGCGGAAAAAATAGATCGACCACCGTTACCCACCGCCATGACGGCGTGAAAGGCTATGCTTCCGGCTTTGAGGGACTGGTGGGGTATATCAATGGCTTACTTCCCGTGAATGAACATATCGGAGCTGCCTTGCGTGAGAGCCGTCCGCTTTTTCCCGAAATTGCCATTCGGGAACTGATTGCCAATGCACTGATTCATCAGGATATGACGATACAGGGTGCAGGGCCTCAAATAGAGCTATTTCAGGATCGTATTGAAATTACCAACCCCGGTGACCCACTGGTGCAGCCGGAGCGGATGATCGACCTGCCGCCGCGTTCACGAAATGAAATGCTGGCTTCACTTATGCGGCGTATGCGCTTTTGCGAAGAACAAGGCAGTGGTCTTGATAAGGTGGTTATGAGTATTGAGGTTTATCAGCTCCCGCCTTTGAAAATACAAGCCGAGGGCGGATCGACGCAGGTAATTTTATACGGCCCGCGTTCCTTTGCTGAAATGAACAGGACAGAGCGGGTAAGGGCCTGTTATCAGCATGCAGTACTTAAATGGCTGAGCGGAGAGAAAATGAGAAACTCTACGCTATGCGAGCGTTTCGGCATAGATAAGAGAAATGCCGCCCAAGCAAGTCAGGTTATAAGCGCTGCTATGGAAGAAGGGAAAATCAAGGCGGCTGATCCAGATCATCCAAGAGCGGGATATTTCCCATTCTGGGGGTGAGTATATTTCTTGATCCACTTTTGATTATTGGCCGGAGAGGCAAAATGCTAAAAATTAAAATCCATATAAATCAAATACTTATGTTGTTTTCCTTTAAAGGATTTTCTTGATTGGGTTTTGATTGGGTAAATTTTACATTTTATTTCTTAGCAAAAAGAATTAGATATTTAGGGGGTACAAATGGGGGTAACTTTATAGTTCGAATTTAACATTATTCAATAATATCAATATTATATTTCAGAATTATTGATCCCTTCACTGCTTGCGCTTATGCGCTGTTGTTTTGTTATGCGAACCGACAAGCGCGCAATTCCCGTTTGGATGAATTTGTTTTTGTCCCTGAGTATGACGGCCTTCATGGGGTTGGTGTTGTTTCTGCCGTTGTGGCTGGAATCTCCGTGGTTGATGGGCGGGATTATCATACTCAGTCTGCCGCTGAATACGCCTTTTTGGAGCCTCATTCATGAGGCCATTCATAAAAATCTTCATCCGCACCGTGCGGTTAATGAATGGATGGGGCGGTGCATGGCCCTAGTTTTTGGCGCCAGCTTCGAAGTTCTGCGCTTTGGCCATCGCATGCATCATCAGTATAACCGTGAATGGGAATCGGAATTCTATGATCGGCAAGAGCCTTATATTTTTGCCGCCCTTCAGCATTATTTTAAGATGCTCGGCGGTTTGTATCTTACGGAGGTGATTCTGACTTTCCTCATGGCGTTGCTACGCTTGCGCACATCGCGAGCCTTAGCGCAGAAAATATTTCCTGATCCAGAGCATGCGCAAGCCGCATATCGCAATTTACTCTCCTCGGAGAAGATTGGGTTGGTGCGTCTGGATGCGTTCCTGATTTTTAGTCTTTATGCCGCAAGCTTATGGGTTTATGGCGCGCTTTGGCCGCTTTGTCTTTTATTGATCGGCGGCCGCGCGCTCATGATTTCGATCATGGATAATGCTTATCATTATGCAACTCCCCTTGATAATTCCATCCCTGCAAAGGAACTCCGGGTGCCGCTCCTAATTTCACGCATCATTTTGCACTTCAATCATCATGCCACGCATCATGCGCATCCCGGACTGTCTTGGTCGCAACTGCCGTTACACCATCAAAGGCAAGGGGGCGTGTATCATGAGAATTTCATGCGCGCGGTCATAGCGCAGTTTAAAGGTCCGCTCCGGCGCTAGCTTCGGGTGCTGAACGAGGACAGGTGAAAATCACGCTGGTGCCGCCTTGCGGCGGCGATTCAATCCAGATCTCGCCGCCATGACGATGGACAATTTTTTGCGCCAGGGTCAGTCCTGCGCCTATGCCGGGATATCGATCACCCGTGTGCAAACGGCGGAAAAATTTAAAGACCTCCTTGTGATATGGCGCAGGAATGCCGATACCATGATCGCGCACTTCAAAGACAAAGCGCTTTTCTTCTTTGTTTGCCCTTATCTGCAGATGAGGTGGTAATTCTGTGCAGAATTTCAGAGCATTGTCGATCAGAAAAAAAAGCAGAAGCTGAAATTGATGTGGTTCCGCAATAATGGTGGGAAGCGTATCAATCTCGATCTTTGCCTTTTTGGCATTGATTGTGCCTATAAGATTATCCAGTGTTGCTCTTAGGGCCACATTGCAATCAATTTCCCGTAGGGGAGCCGCGCGGGTATTAAGCCGGGAGAATGTCAGCAGAGCTTGTTGCATTTGATCCAGGCGCCGCAATGATATCTCAAGAAATCCGATATATTCCTTCTCCTCCTTGCTAGGATTGGCGCGCGCATCGATTAATAGACGCGTGAACTCACGGATATGGCGCAAGGGCGCGTTAAGGTCATGGGATACGATATACGCGAACTCCTCATATTCTTTGGCGATCGCGTTGGCTTTGTTTTTTGATTGCGGCATGGAGGACCTAAAACCTATGTCTTTGGCAGGACAACAACACTGAACCAGAAATCTTCCAGCGCTGTGACAATTTCGTGAAATTTCTCCAGGTCAATCGGCTTTGTGATGTAACTGCTGGCATGCAGGTTGTAAGTCTTAATAACATCTTGTTCGG
>JAKLKY010000056.1 GCA_023150415.1 Alphaproteobacteria bacterium
ACATTTTCGCGATCAACCATAATCCCAACATGGCCGGGGAAATAGACCAGATCGCCACGCTTAATATCGCCTATCTCAACGGATTTCTGAAACGCGGCGAGCTGCTGATCCGTATCGCGCGGGCAAGCAATTCCCGCAGCTTGCACGGCGATTTGCACAAGGCCGGAGCAATCAATGCCAAAACTGCTCCGCCCGCCATAAAGATAGGGCGTTTCCAGAAACCGCAGGGCGGTGGCCGTGAAATCGGGATGCTGGGCCGAAACAGCTTCAAGATGGCTTTTGAAAATCCAAACGTCATTTTCAACTTGGACAAAGCCCTTTTCAGGCTCGTGTTCGCGTAGCGTCAAAAGGGAACCAAAACTTAACGCCGCAAGGGGCCTAGTTTTAAAATCGGGCGCAGGATAAATATGAGAACTGCGAACCCTGACGCGATGCGTGGCGGGTGACGGCGATTCCCGCAGCTGTGCCAGCGCGACATAACCTTCATAATTGTCATGAACGCTGTGGCCTTCAGCAAAATCGTTCTTGATTTTTTTCACGTGAAACAATTCGCCGTACAACATCTGTGATTCGCGTCGGCCGATATTTTGTTTCCCGGAAACAGGTTCTTCCAGAATATCAGCGGTAGGTGTAACAACGCGCCATTCAGCCATAGCGCTTTTCCAAATAGGCGAACATGGCGCGCAGCCCGTTTTCCGCACCGCCAACAACGCGGCCAGGCTTGCCGGTATGCTCCCACGCATAGAGATCAAGATGCACCCAGTCGATCTTCGGATCGACGAATTCTTGCAAGAAAAGCGCGCTATAGATCAGATCACCGGGCAGGGGGGCGCTGTTGACCATATCAGCGATTGGGCTCGCCAGATGCTTTTTATAGCCCGCCCAGAGCGGCATAGGCCACAGCGGATCGGCCATTTTAAAGCTGATATCCTGTAACTGCGCGACGATTTTATCGCGGTTGCAAAAAAGCGCGGGTATGTCCGGCCCCAGCGCAGCGCGGGCAGACCCCGTTAGGGTGGCACAATCAATAATAAAATCAGGCATATCCTCGCTGGCATACGTTAAGGCATCAGCCAGGATCAAACGTCCTTCGGCATCGGTGTTGGTGTTTTCAACGCTAAGCCCTTTGCGGCTTACAAACACATCGCCAGGGCGAAAGGCCGCGCCGCCGACGGCATTTTCCACCGTTGGAATCAACACGCGCAGATTCACCGGCAGGCCAGAATCCATAATAAGATAGGCTAAGCCCAGCACATGCGCAGCGCCGCCGACGTCCTTCTTCATCAGGCGCATCATGTCGCCGGGCTTGAGGTTCAGACCGCCGGTGTCGAAACTGACCCCCTTGCCAACAAGTGTGAGTTTTGGATCCTTCGCGCGGCCCCACCGCAAATCAATGAGACGCGGGCGGCGCGGGCTGGCATTGCCGACGGCATAAATCAGCGGAAAGTTCTTATCGAGCAGCGCCTCATCCGCAGTCACAGTAATTTTCGCGTTAAAAGTGCGGGCCAATACACGGGCAGATTCTTCCATCTCCTGCGGGCCCATCACATTCGCGGGCGCATTGACAATATCGCGCAGCAGAAACGTAGCTTCAAGCAGCCCTTGAACGCGCTTGCGGTCTGTGCCCTTGGGCCAGAGCAGTACGGGCCAGGATTCGCCGTTCTTTTTAAAGCGGCGGTAGCGGTACGACGCCAGCGCCCAGCCCAAACAAAACGCCGTGGGGTCAAAGCCTTTAGGCGCCTTGGCAATGTCGAAGGTTAGGGTTTTCAACGCAGTGGCAGGGAAAAAGCCCTGGATACGGGCGGCGGCTTCAGCGCCGCTGCGTTCCATGGCCGACTGGTCCACTTTTAAATAGAGCGCCTGTAAGTCGCCCTTGGAACCATAGACAGGCTCTAGCGCCGGTTTGTTATCGGCAGCGGTTTCCAAGTGCAATCGGCAAATATTCTTTTTAGCGTTGGCCGTAAAGGGCAGAGTGAAGGAGGGTGTGTATTTGCTCATGCCTTCAGCATTGCGCAAGACTCACTGAGAGGCAAGGCACCTTTAAACGGGGGGACGGAACTTAAGTTCCGTCCCCTTTTAGAATTACGACGAATAATACATCTTGTATTCAATCGGATGGACCATAGTCTCATAGGCTTCGACTTCCTCCATCTTTAGGGCTGCGTAGGCTTCGAGCATATCAACGGTGAAGACGTCGCCCTTGAGCAGGAAGGCATGGTCTGCCTCCAGCGCGGTCAGCGCATCGCGCAGGGAGCCGCAAACATTCGGAATACGTGCCAATTCTGCGGCAGGCAATTCATAGAGATTTGCATCCATCGCTTCGCCCGGATGGATGCGGTTTTGAATGCCATCAAGACCTGCCATCATCATGGCAGCGAAACCAAGGTAAGGGTTGGCGCAAGGGTCGGGGAAGCGCACCTCAACCCGCCGCCCGTTAGCCGAGGCGACATGCGGAATGCGGCAAGATGCTGAACGATTACGCGCCGAATAGGCCAGCAGCACCGGCGCCTCATACCCTGGCACCAGACGTTTATAGCTGTTGGTGGTGGGGTTGGTGATAGCGTTCAGTGCGCGGGCGTGTTTGATAATCCCGCCGATATAAAATAGGGCGGTTTCGGATAAGCCTGCATATTGATCCCCCGCAAACAGAGGCTTACCCCCCTTCCATAGCGATTGGTGCACATGCATGCCCGAGCCGTTATCGCCATAGACAGGCTTTGGCATGAAAGTGGCTGTCTTGCCGTAGCTGTGCGCCACGTTATGCACGACATGCTTGTAAATCTGGATGTTGTCTGCGCTGTCGGTGACTGTGGAATACAGGATGCCCAGCTCACACTGGCTGGCGGCAACTTCGTGATGATGCTTTTCCACCGGCACCCCCCTGGACTGCATGACGGTCAGCATCTCCCCGCGAATATCGGAGAGGCTATCGACCGGCGCATCGGGGAAATAGCCGCCTTTTACACGCGGACGATGGCCCATATTGCCAGTCTCATACGCCCGGGCGGTATTATAGGGGCCTTCTTCGCTGTCGATTTCAAAGCCGACGCGATTTATCTCAACCGCAAATTTTACATCGTCGAAGATAAAGAACTCCGCTTCTGGGCCCATATAGGCCGCATCGGCGATTCCTGAAGCTTTCATGTATTCCTCGGCGCGCTTGGCAATGCTGCGCGGATCGCGGTTATATGGGCCCTTGGTGGCGGGGTCGTAAACGTCGCAAAACATTTTGATGGTCTTTTGTGCGGCGAATGGGTCCAGAGACACCTTGCGCAGGTCTGGGCGCAGGATCATGTCGGAATCGTTAATCGCCTTCCACCCGGCGATCGAGGAACCGTCGAAGAAAATCCCGCCATCCATGATGTCTTTGTCAAAGGCGCTCACATGCTGGGTGGTGTGGTGCCAGGCCCCGCGCAAATCAGTGAAATTGAAGTCGATAAATTCGATATGATTCTCGTCAATATATTGAAATAATTCAGTATTGTTCTTAAAGCGCAGACTATGAACGGACATGGCAACCTCCGGGCCGGGAATGAATAAAACCTTGACCAGTGCTACCACAAACGGATAGTGGTAACAATCTCTTGTGGCGACCGTAGCTCAGTGGTAGAGCCCTCGGTTGTGGTCCGAGTTGTCGCGGGTTCGATCCCCGTCGGTCGCCCCATTCAAAGACATTGCGTAGCGCTGATCCTTACTATATGACATAAATAATGGGTAGCGCGATCGAGCAACTTTCACAAAACCAGTTTTTAGAAGTTCAACTTCTTTATGCGGCCGTTTGTCATGATTTTTTACAAGGCCAACACAGATACAACAGCCATCAAGAAGACATGCGTTATTGCAATGGTTCCTTCATAATTCTTCCGCCTGCGCTGAGCCATGTTTTGCTAACCCGTCTAAAAACATTAAGCGATCAGCAAATAGGCGCGCTTCTTTTGGATTTAGTGTTTTACTTTAACCGCCGCTTTGATGATTTGCTTCACAATGCCAGGGGCAAAATTCAGGAAGATAGGGCAGGACACAGGGCACCAAATGATACAGAGGATATTCTTGGGGTACTCGATCAAGACCTGAGGGAAGAGATAATTTTGACTTTTGTGCTAGAAGCAATGATTAACACCTTCTACCATCTGCTTCCTGAACTGAATACGCCTCTTTGGCAACACATCAAAGCATATGAAGCGAAAGACATAGAAAGGGATGCATTGAGATTTAACGTGCGCCCCCATAAATATTTGCCGGAACTGATCAGTTCTTTTTCCGGCTATACGCCAAGGCCACCATCTCCGCCCGCGGATAGTGCTGGCAAGCCGCAGCCAAGTTAACAATTTGCAACTTGCTTTTATTTCTGATAATAAGAATACATGACGATGGATAGAAACAGTTCTTTAGAGCGTGATATTGCAGCTGAATTCCGCACCCTTCGTGATAAAGATTTACTGCAGCCTAGCTCTTATGTGCTTGCCCTTATCGACACTGTTCCTGATGTCACTGTCTGCGCTCAACATTTTCCCACTCTTCCAAATGGTGGGGATCCTCTTTATAAAATGCTGCCAGCGTCCGTTGCAGAGATCCTTTTTGATCACCTAAAAGCGCATACAGATGCGCAAATCTGCGTTTTTATTAATGCGCTCAAAGATGCCTATTTACGCGCGGCTAAAGGAGTAACTGATGTCGCAAGTGCCAGCCCAGCCCGCCAAGGCTTTCAAGCCAGCTTTGAGGCTACGCGCGAGGCCCATCAACGGGAAGTCTCGCCGGCCTATTACGAATTTATTTTAAACACGCTCTGTCATGGTTTTCAGACGGATGGGGATTTAATGGCGCGCCCTTGCGCGCAGCATTTTAAGGCACAGCATGATGCTTGTACCGCGGGTTCTGCTGAAGCAGAGCTTCTTCCCGGCCTGCGCATGGCCCAATGGGCAAAAGAATTTCTTACATCAGCAGGACCAGATCATGCCCCCCAGGCATGACAAACCAGTGCCGTAAGTGTACCCTTCGCCTTGATGATTAATACACCCGATCTATGGCATACGTCCTTTCCCAAACCGGGCGCAGATTCCCACAAATACACGCGTGGGCATGCGGTGATTTACGGCGCGCCAGAATTAACGGGTGCGACGCGGCTGGCGGCTGCTGCAGCCGCGCGTATTGGGGCAGGGATGGTCAGCGTTTTATGCACAGAACAAACAGCCAGCATTTATAAGGCCTCTTTGCCGGCACATATTCTGGTGCGCAATGATCTCAACTGGTGGGATGAGCGCGTCACAGCAATGCTCTGGGGCAGCGGGGGATTGCCGTGTCCGGTCAATTTGAGAGAGGGCATTGCTGCTGTGTTGGATGCGGAGGCGATAAAGCCGGGGATTGGTGGATCTGTTCTTACCCCCCACGAAGGGGAGTTCGCCCGCGCCTTTCCGCATATTCAGGGCACACGGGAGGAGCGTACCATCCAAGCGGCGCAGCAGACAAAGGCGATTATGGTCCTGAAAGGCGCCATGACCGTTATAGCCGCGCCTGACGGCCGGTGTGTAGTCAATAGCCATGCCTGCCCTTATTTGGCCAGTGCCGGCACAGGCGATGTGCTGGCTGGGATGATCACAGGCCTGCTGGCGCAAGGCATGCCAGGATTCGAAGCCGCCTGCGCCGCCGTCTGGATTCACGGCGAATGCGGCTTGCGGATCGGGGCGGGGCTGGTGGCCAGTGATGTGCTGGATGCTGTTCCAAGGGTATTAAAGGAATTCTCTTGAAATCTTCCGGAAAGTCTGGTTTTTAGGGGGCGCTATCTAAAGCGCTTTGCGCTGAAGATTTTCTAACGCGGGTGTGGCGAAATTGGCAGACGCACCAGATTTAGGTTCTGGCGCCGCAAGGCGTGGGGGTTCAAGTCCCTCCACCCGCACCAGGCTTCGCAGTAGCGAGCTTTATGGCGAAGCCGGGCTTAATTAATGCTACGCCTGGCGCAGCCAGAAAATGACGATACACAAACAAAAGGTTACACATGAACGTCAAAGTATTGAAAAAAGAAGGTTTGAACCACGAATTTGAAGTTACTCTCTCGGCGCAGGATATGGATCAGCGCGTCGAAGCTCGCTTGCAGGAAGTCGGCAAAACGCTGCGGATCGACGGGTTCCGCCCCGGCAAAGTGCCATTGAAACTTCTGAAGCAGAAATACGGCCGCGCGGTGATGGGTGAGGTTCTGGACATCGCCGTCAATGAATCCACAGCCAAGACGCTGCAGGATAACAATCTGCGCCCGGCGCTGCAGCCCAAGATCGAAGTCAAGCAATTCGACGAGGGCAAGGATCTCACCTTTACGATGGCAGTTGAAGTTCTGCCTGAGATCAAGATCGCCGATCTGAAAGCCATCAAGCTGGAAAAGAAAGTCGCCAAGGCAGACGACAAATCCATCAACGAGGCGCTGGAGCGCATCGCACAAAGCAATTCTCGCACCAAGCCTGTGGAAGGCAACCGCAAGAGCAAGGACGGCGATACCGTCATCATCGACTTCAAAGGCCGCACGGCGGATGACAATTTTGAACACCCCGGCATGAGCGGGCAGGGGCATCCGCTGAAGCTCGGTTCGGGCCGCTTTATCCCCGGATTCGAGGCACAGCTCATCGGCCACAAAAAGGGTGACAGCGTTAACGTGAAAGTGACCTTCCCCAAGGATTACGGCGCAAAGGAATTGGCCGGGCGTGACGCGATTTTCGAAACGGAGATCAAAGATCTGCACGAAGACGCCGAGGCAATGCTAGACGACGACTTCGCCAAGTCGCTGGGCCTGGCGGATATGGATGCGCTGAAAAAAGCCGTGGGCGAGCAGATCGAAAAGGAAATGGCTTCGCAGGCGCGGATGCTGGTGAAGAAGGATCTGCTGGACGCGCTGGACAAGGCACACCAGTTCAAGGTGCCGCAAGGCATGCTGGATCTGGAGTATCAGGGTATCGTTGATCAGGTGCAGGCCTACCAGAAGCAGCAGGGCAACGCCGAGGAACTCTCGAAGGACGAGCAGGCGGAATACAAGGATATTGCCGATCGCCGTGTGCGCCTGGGTCTGGTTCTGGCCGAAATCGGCACACAGAACAACATCACGGTGTCCGACCCCGAATTACAACGCGCGGTGATCAACGAGGCGCAGAAATATCCGGGCCAGGAGCGTCAGGTGTTTGATTTCTTCTCGAAAAACCGTCAGGCGCTGGAAGGCCTGCGCGCGCCGCTGTTTGAGGAAAAAGTTGTCGATTTCATTCTTGAGTTAGCGGATGTGAAGACCAAAGACATCACGCCCGATGAACTACGCACCTT
This sequence comes from Alphaproteobacteria bacterium, assembly GCA_023150415.1. Taxonomy (GTDB): domain Bacteria; phylum Pseudomonadota; class Alphaproteobacteria; order Micavibrionales; family Micavibrionaceae; genus JAKLKY01. Next base: position 7,297 of record JAKLKY010000056.1, read on the forward strand.
GCTGGAGGAGGGCGATGAAGACGGAGAATCCTCTGAAAAACCTAAAACCAAAGCAAAGACAAAAAAGGCAAAGAAGTAAATTTATAGGGGGCAGAGTGTATTCACTCTGTCCCTTTTCCGACTTTATTCATGCCCCTTGAACTTAGGTTTCCTTCCCGCTACCTTTAGCTAAGTCAATATCCATCAACGGACAGAGAGCCTTATGACCGAACGCGATCCTTTAGAAGTCTATAACAACTACCTTGTACCCACCGTTATCGAGCAGACCAATCGCGGGGAGCGCGCGTTTGATATTTATTCGCGTCTGTTGAAGGAACGCATCATCTTCCTGACGGGGGAGGTGAACGATCACGTCTCCAGCCTGATTTGCGCGCAGTTGCTGTTTTTGGAATCGGAAAACCCGAAGAAGGATATTTCCTTCTATATAAACTCTCCCGGCGGCGTGGTGACATCCGGCTTGGCGATGTACGACACAATGCAATATATCAAGCCCCAAGTTTCCACAGTCTGCATCGGACAGGCGGCATCCATGGGGTCTTTACTGCTAGCGGCTGGCGCAAAGGATAAGCGCTTTGCTCTTCCCAACGCCCGTATTATGATTCACCAGCCCAGCGGCGGTGCGCGCGGTCAGGCGACGGACATCGAAATTCAGGCGCGTGAAATTCTACGCCTGCGCGAACGCCTGAACCAGATTTATGTCACGCATACGGGACAAAAACTTTCGACCATCGAAAAAGCCATGGACCGCGATAATTTTATGACCGCCGATGAAGCCAAGGATTTCGGTCTGATTGACAGTGTCGTTACTTCGCGGCCGGCAACGCCAGAAGAAGCAAAAAAGGCCTAGATCAGACTCTTTCTCAAGCAGGGCTTGATTTAAAGGGCATAAGCTCAAATATCTTTTTTTAAGATTAATAGGGTATCATAAATCATGCTTAACCTCTCGGGTGCGCCGAAAACTGAAAACTATGCTGTCCTGCCCTTGCGGGATATCGTTGTTTTTCCTTACATGATCGTGCCGTTGTTTGTGGGACGCGAAAAATCTATTCGCGCCCTTGAATTTGCGATGCAGCAGGGTCGTCAAATCCTGCTGGTGACACAAAAAACCCCGCTGCAAGAGGATCCCTCAACAGGTGATCTTTACACCCTTGGCACCGTTGGAACAGTTCTGCAACTTCTGAAGCTGCCAGACGGCACTGTCAAAGTCCTGGTTGAAGGGCAGCAGCGCGCGCGCGTCATGCGGTATTTGGACAATCCGCTCTACATGGAAGCAGAAGCGGAAACGGTTTCGGATGTGCTGGAATCCAGCACCGAGCAAGACGCGATGTTGCGCGCCGTGATGGCGCAGTTTGAAAACTACGTGAAGCTCAACAAGAAAATTCCGCCTGAAGTTATGCTGGCCACAAACCAGATCGAAGGTGCGGCGCGCATGGCCGATACGATTGCCGCGCATCTCGTTTTAAAAATTGACCAGAAGCAACAATTGCTTGAAATCATCAATGTACTCGAGCGGCTGGAGCGGATATTCGCACTGATGGAGGGCGAGATTGGCGTTCTGCAGGTGGAGAAACGAATCCGCACCCGCGTCAAAAAGCAAATGGAAAAGACGCAGCGCGAATACTATTTGAACGAACAGATCAAAGCTATTCAGCGCGAACTCAGCGGCGAACCCCCTGTCGAAGGGGAAGAAGGCATCAGCAGTGCACCGCTGGATGAAATTGGGGAGCTGGAGAAAAAAATCGCAGCTCTAAAATTGAGCAAGGAAGCGCGCGAGCGCGCAAAGCAAGAGATTAAAAAACTTCGACAGATGAGCCCCATGGCAGCCGAGGCCACGGTGGTGCGCAACTATCTGGACTGGATCGCCAATCTCCCCTGGGGCAAGCGCACGCGCGTTAAGAAGGACATCAAGGAAGCAGAGCGTATTCTCAATCACGATCATTACGGATTGGAGAAGGTCAAGGAGCGCATCTTGGAATATCTGGCCGTGCAGCAGCGCACCAAGAAAGTCAAAGGCCCGATCTTGTGCCTGGTCGGTCCGCCCGGCGTTGGCAAGACATCGCTGGGGCAGTCGATTGCCCGCGCCACCAATCGCAATTTCGTGCGCATGTCGCTCGGTGGTGTGCGCGATGAAAGTGAGATCCGTGGCCATCGTCGCACGTATATCGGCGCGCTGCCCGGTAAAATCATTCAGGGCATGAAGAAAGCAAAAGTTGGTAATCCGCTGTTTCTGCTCGATGAGATTGACAAGCTGGCGCATGACTGGCGCGGCGATCCGGCCTCGGCATTACTCGAAGTTCTGGATCCCGAACAAAACGCAACATTCCAGGATCACTATCTGGAATTGGACTATGATCTCTCCGATGTCATGTTCGTCTGTACCGCGAATTCAGTTTCGGGCATGTCGCGCCCGCTGCTCGACCGCATGGAAGTCATCCGCGTGGCTGGCTACACCGAAGATGAGAAAATGGAGATCGTCAAACGCCATCTTCTCAAGAAGCAAATGAAAGCAGCCGGATTAAAGAACGAAGAGTTCTCTGTTTCTGACAGCGCACTGCGCGATCTCATTCGCCATTACACGCGCGAGGCGGGCGTGCGAAATCTGGAGCGTGAAGTCGCTGGCCTATGCCGCAAGGCCATCAAGGAGATCTTGATGAAAAAGCGGAGCAAAATCGCTGTCACACCACGAAACCTGGATAAATATGCGGGCGTGCAACGCTTCAGTAACCGCGAAATCGACGACATGGATAATATCGGCGTCGTCAATGGGCTGTCCTACTCCGAAGTGGGGGGCAGCATTCTGGCCATCGAAGCCGTCCGCATGGAAGGCAAGGATGGCAAAGTGTCTATGACCGGGAATTTAAAAGATGTGATGAAGGAATCCATCACAGTGGCGGAGATGCTGGTGAAATCGCGCGCGCCGCAATACGGAATCGACTACGAAAAGCTGCAAAAGCAGCAAGTTCACGTCCACGTACCCGAAGGTGCCGTGCCCAAAGATGGCCCTTCCGCTGGTGCGGCGATGGTCACGGCGATCATTTCTTGCCTCACGG
>JAKLKY010000057.1 GCA_023150415.1 Alphaproteobacteria bacterium
CGCCTCGGCTTCATCGAAGCCAATATCGCCTTTGGTATGGATGACCCTGTCATCGGTGCGAATGTCAAGAAACTGGTGGCTTCGTTCGCCGCCGAACTCAAGGATGAGAACCGTGCCGCAGCTGAATAAAGCGGAAATCAAAGCCGGCGGGCTGGATCCGGTGATCCTGCGCGAATACGACATTCGCGGCCAGGTGGGTAAAAATCTGTCGGATGATGCCGCACAAAGAATCGGACAGGCTTTCGGCACCTACGTGAATATCAAAGGGGGAAAGAAAATATGCGTTGGCTTTGATGGCCGCCTTTCTTCGCCATCGCTCAGCCATGCTCTGATCCAGGGCTTGCTTAGCACAGGCGCAGACGTGGTCAATATCGGTCGCGGACCCACGCCAATGCTGTATTTCGCCGTCAAACACCTTAAGGCGGATGCGGGGATCATGGTTACGGGTTCGCACAATCCGCCCGATTACAACGGCTTTAAAATGACCCTGCTGGATGAGCCCGTCTTCGGCGCCGCCATACAGGAAATCGGCCGCATCGCCGCAAGTACAATGTTCGCAAAAGGCGCAGGGAAAATGCAGGAGCTGGATGTTACGCAAGCTTACATCAACCGTCTGCTGCAAGATTTCAAGGGCATGACGCCGCGCCGCGTGGCGTGGGATGCAGGCAACGGCGCAGCGGGTGAAATCATGCGTGCACTGACACAAAATCTGCCCGGTACGCATATCCTGCTGCATGACAAAATCGACGGCACATTTCCAAACCATCATCCCGATCCCACGGTGGATGAAAATCTGCGCGACCTGCAAAAGGCAGTGCGGGAAAATAAATGTGATCTTGGTATCGCCTTCGACGGCGACGGCGACCGTATCGGCATCGTGGATGAGCATGGCGCTGTCATCCGCTGCGATATGCTGATGACGATCTATGCGCGGCAAGTATTGCAGACCCACCCGGGCGCACCGATCATTGCCGATGTCAAATGCTCCTCCGTGCTATTTGAGCAGATTGCTAAAATGGGCGGGCGGCCCGTAATGTGGAAGACGGGGCACTCCCTGATCAAGGATAAAATGCGTACGCTGAACGCGCCGCTCGCGGGCGAACTTTCGGGCCATATCTTCTTCGCCGATCATTATTACGGCTATGATGATGCGCTCTACTGCGCTATTCGTCTGCTCAATGCGTTAGAGGATTCCAGTGATGGCCTTTCTTCATTGCTCAAAAACATACCTACCCTGCACAGCACACCGGAAATACGCATCGACGTAAGGGAAGAAGAAAAATTCGCGCTGGTGCCGCGCGTGCATGAAAATCTGAAGGACAAGGGCCTCGATCTTTCCACCATCGACGGCGTGCGCGTGACAACGGAAGACGGCTGGTGGCTATTGCGCGCCTCAAACACGCAGAGCGTTCTGGTCGCGCGCGCGGAAGGCAAAACAACCGAGGGGCTGGAGCGCCTGAAAAATATGCTAGCCGATGCACTGGGATCTGTGGGCTATCGCCTTTAACCTGGCAGCGCGAGCGTCGGCATGTCGCCAACTGGCACAGATGGCAAGCTGGGCGCTGCAGGCAAGAGCGCAGGCAATGCTGCTGGCGCCGTAACATCAAACGGCGCACAACATGCATCAATGAAGGGCAAATTCCCTGCCGCGCTGGCAAAGACAGTTTTCAGCGCTGGAACGCTGGCGGATGCGCCATAAATCAGATCATGCCCGGCTTGTGCCACCCCGGCAATCACCCCGTTCAAACCCAGCGCCCCCAGCGCCACATGGGCAAATGCGCAGGACAACAATCCGCCAACAATCCACATCACTCCTTTTTCCATCATCTTCCCTTTTTGCTTGCGTGCCTGAATGTTACATTGTATCAGTGTTATAAAGTAACATTTTATGAAAGACAATAGAAGAATCATGAGAACGAAGATCGCTATCCCCCTGGTTGTCGCAGCGACCGTATTCGCACAGCCCGCACCACCATCCGGCGAAACCAAGCCAAAACACAATCCCAACGGACCCGATTTCAAGGTCAGCCTGCCGCAAGCGGAAGCCCCGTCCATTGAACTGGCGATCGACGCGGACAAACTCGCCCTCGACGGCGGATTAACGCTTGATTTCCTCTACGAACTCGACCCCCTAAAGACCCACGACCCCAGCGCATGGAGCGCAAAAATCGCCTCCGCGCACAGGATGCGGGAACAATCCATACGAGGCTATAAGAACGAGGAGGCCAAAGCGCTGATCAACGAAGCTATGTTGAAAACCGCCATGGCGCACCTGATTGAAAAACACGGATGGAAGCGAAAGCAGATTGAGTTTGTAATAGAACAGGCGCGCGCGATCATCATCTCGTCTGCCACGACACAAACCCCGCCTCTGAAACCTGCCAGTCCCTGACCGCTTTCTAAATGCAGTCCTTACATACACCATGCAGTTCCAGCACCTGTTTGCTGGGCGTAAAACCATATGTAGCAGCTTGCTGCCGCAGTGTGTGGCTTATGCTCTGATCCGCGATCTCCTCCGCACGGCCGCAATTTTGGCAGATCAGAAAGACGTGCTGATGAGTATGATGCGGGTGCTGACACGCGGTGTAAGCGTTTAAACTTTCGATCCGCACCGCCAGTCCTAGATCCGTCAACGCCTCCAAAGCGCGATAAACGCTCATGGGTTTAAGTGCCTTATTCCGCTTCCGGGCCGAAAGATAATCCACCAGTGCATAGGCCGTCGCGGGGGTTCCCTGCGCCAGCAACGCCTTGTAAACGCTTTCGCGCGCCTCGGTCCAGCGCTGCCCCTGCGCGGCGGCCAAATCCTGCGCGTGCCGCAGCACATTCGGCGCGTGGGTAGGACACGCCCGACAGGGGGAAAAGACGCTTTTCTTTGCTTTGGCCATAATGATCTTGAGCTTTTATCACAAGCTGATTAAACTTTGCGAGTAACTTTTACCGCATGAATTTTTCCATCATCACTATAGCACACCCCGCCGAAAGATCGCCCATGACCAGCACCATTGCCCTAGAAATTCTGGCTTCGAAAATCTGTCACGACATCATCAGCCCCATCGGTGCCATCCATAACGGTCTTGAGATTATGGAAGAACTGGCTGACGGTCCTTCTGTGCCCGATGATGTTATTGAACTGATTGCTGAAAGCGCCAAACAAGCCAGCGCCCGCTTGCAAACTTTCCGACTGGCCTATGGTCTGGGCGGCGCTAATAGCGATATAACCTTGCGCGATGTGCATCAAACCCTAAACGGCTATCTGGCGGGCGACGGTAAAATCCGGCAGATCTGGAGCCCCCATGACCTCACCCTGCCCGATCCTGCTCCCCGGGGTTTGCCCAAAATCGTTGCCTGCGGACTGATGCTGATGGCCGAAGCGTTGCCGCGCGGTGGGACGCTGGATTTGCAAGAGCATACGGGCCACTGGGACATCATCGCCAACGGCGAACAGGCCGGCCTGTTTGATGTGCAGAAAGATGCTTTAGCGCAACACGGGGAATGGCAGATTGAACCCCGCGCTGCGCATGCGCAAATCACACATACGCTCGCACGCCATTATGGGATTCTTTTGGAATATCTCCTGGAGGATAAGGCCTGTATCCTAAGGCTTATACCGCCTATTACCTAATCAACAAAAACAGTATTAGGGCAGTCCTGAATGCAACTGTAGGCGTATGTTTTATTGTCGTTATACACGCATAAGCGGATTCATCTTCTATAAAAATCGTGCTACAATTGCCCGATAGTAACGCGTCCTTAATATTCTTCAGGCATTTTTAAAAGACAGGGAAGTACGGTCATGGATGAGCTTGTCGTTGAATTTCTTACAGAAACGAATGAAAGCATTCAGGAACTTGATCTTGATATCGTTCATTTAGAACAAAACCCTAACGACAAGAATTTGCTATCAAAAATTTTCCGCCTGATGCACACCATCAAAGGCACCTGCGGATTTCTGGGCCTGCCACGCCTTGAAAAAGTCGCACATCGCGCTGAAAATGTGCTGGGACGCTTTCGTGACGGGGATTTGGAAGTCACGCCCGCCTATGTCACGCTCATTCTTGAATCTATCGACCGCATTAAATTAATCGTCTCGGGGCTGGAACAGAACGGCGCTGAGCCAGAAGGCGACGATACTGCCCTCATTGAGAAGCTGGACTCTGTTTATGAGGGACGTGATACAGGCGCTTCCACGGCTGCAACAGCCCCGGCATCCACACCAGAAGATGAAATCTTTGTGCCCGTTCCCGCATTCGCGACAGGCCCCGCCCCCGAAGAAAAGGCAGAGGCAAAACCAGAAATGAAGGCTGAAATAAAAACGGAACATAAGGAAGATGCACAAAAAGAATCCGCACTGGCCGCACAAACCCTGCGCGTAAATGTCGATGTCATCGAAAATTTGATGACCATGGTTTCCGAGCTTGTGCTGACACGCAATCAGTTGCTGCAAATCTCGCGCACACAAACGCAAACCGATTTCTCAGCGCCGCTGCAGCGCCTCAATCAAGTAGTGTCGGAACTGCAAGAAGGCGTGATGAAAACACGCATGCAGCCCATCGGCAATGCCTGGGCCAAGCTGCCACGCATTATTCGTGATCTGGCGCATGAATTGGGCAAGAAAATCGATCTGGTGATGGAAGGTCAGGAAACCGAGCTGGACCGCCAGGTGCTGGAGCTTATCAAAGATCCGTTGACGCATATGGTGCGTAATTCCGCCGATCACGGCATTGAAGATCCAAAATCCCGTGCGACGGCTGGCAAGAACGAGACAGGAAAAATACTGCTTCAGGCTTTTCATGAAGGCGGGCACATCATCATCCGCATCGCTGATGATGGCAAGGGTCTGCCGCTGGACAAGATCAGGCGGAAAATCCTGAAAAACGGACTTGCGACCGAGGAAGAGCTGGCGCAAATGACGCCCCAGCAAATTCAGCAATTCATCTTCCGCGCCGGATTTTCGACAGCCGAACAAGTCACCTCTGTCTCCGGTCGAGGCGTGGGCATGGACGTGGTACGCACGAATATCGAGCGCATCGGCGGCTCGATCGAGCTTAAATCCGTTGAAGGCAAAGGATCGACGTTCACCATTAAAATTCCGCTGACACTGGCAATTGTCTCGGCCTTGATCGTCGAATCCGCAGGCGAACGCTTCGCCATCCCGCAGCTGGCGGTGCGCGAGCTGGTCATGGTCTCCAGCAAAAGCGAAAGCAAGATCGAAACAATTCGTGGTGCGCCTGTGTTGCGCCTGCGTGACCGCCTTCTGCCTCTTGTCTCGCTCAGCGATCTTCTAAAACTCAAAACAACCGCGCAATCGGCTCAAGCATCAAGCCGTTATATTGTCGTCACACAAGTCGGTGCTTACGCTTTTGGTATCATCGTCGACCGCGTATTCGACACCGAGGAAATCGTCGTGAAGCCGGTGGCGAAAATTCTGCGCAATCTGGATTTATTCTCCGGCAATACAATTCTCGGCGATGGCAGCGTTATCATGATCCTCGATCCGAACGGGATCGCGCGCGCGACAGGTGAGATCGGAAGCTCTGATTCGATGTCCCAAACCACAGCCGACGATCAGGATTTTGGTCCCAAGCGCGAGAAAGTGGCCTTGCTTCTGTTTTCAGCCGGAGGCAGCGCACCCAAGGCCGTGCCGCTTTCACTTGTTGCGCGCCTTGAGAGCATTCAGATGGAGCATGTCGAAAATTCCAGCGGCCAGCACGTTATCCAATATCGCGGGCATTTAATGCCGCTGGTCTCCTACGGCAATTCAGATTTGCCTTCGCAAGGCGAAAAGCCTGTTCTTGTTTTCTCCGACAAGACGCACACGGTAGGCATCGTCGTTGATGAAATCATCGACATCGCCGAGGAATATCTGGAGGTGGAACTGGCCAGCGATCAAAAAGGCCTTCTAGGCAGTGCTATTCTCCATGGTAAGGCCACGGATGTCATCGACGTGGCTTATTTCCTGAGCAGCGTTAACAAGAACTGGTTCCGCGATCACGGCAATGATGCTTATTCGAAAGGCGCAAAATCAGGGGCGCGGCGCATTCTGCTAGTGGATGATTCTCCCTTCTTCCGCAATATGCTGACCCCATTGCTGACCGTTGCAGGGTATCAGGTCACATCACTGGAAAGCGCCGGTGAAGCCTTGAAAATGTGCGACCGCGGCGAGAAATTCGATGTGATCATCAGCGACATCGAAATGCCGGATATGGACGGCTTCGAGTTCGCGCAAAAGGTCAAGGCGGGTTCCAACTGGCAGAATACACCTATGGTGGCGCTGACCTCCCATGCCACGGCTGAGGACGTTAATCGCGGTTTTGCCGTGGGCTTTAAGAAATATGTCGCGAAATTCGATCGCGATACGCTGCTTAGCACACTTTCAGAAACCATCACCGAACAGAAAATGGCCGCCGAATGAACGCTCTCGCTCAAAAGAACATCATGTCCCCGGAGAACAATGACGCAGAAGCATCCAGCACAACCACTGATCTTTTGACTGTTATGATTGGCGGCCAGCGCTTCGGTATTCCTATTCTGCAAGTGCAGGATGTCTTGGGCGAACAGACCGTCACAAAAATCCCCCTCGCCCCGCCCGAGGTTGCAGGATCGTTGAATTTGCGCGGGCGTATCGTCACGGCTATCGATGTCCGCACGCGGCTCGCGCTTCCGGCTTATGAAGACAGCAGCCATAAGCGCATGGGCGTGGTGGTAGAGCATGACCAGGAACTCTATAGCCTGGTAATTGACAAAGTCGGCGACGTTATGTCGCTTAGCGCGGATGATTTCGAAAGCAATCCCCCAACGCTTGACCCCCTCTGGCGCGAAGTTTCTGCAGGAATTTACCGGCTCCAGGGTGAATTATTGGTTGTTCTTGATATACCCAGGCTTTTAAACCTTTCGCACACATCATAGAATTTAAAAAATAGCGATTCGATCTGTTAAAGGAGAGATGCATGAAATCGTGTCTAGTGGTGGATGATAGCCGCGTTGTCCGAAAAGTCGCCCGCCGCATTGCTGAGGATCTGGGATTTTCCTGCATCGAAGCGGAAGACGGAAAGCAGGCTTACGAGGCCTGCCAGAAATCCATGCCGGATGCGATTTTGTTGGACTGGAACATGCCGGTCATGAGTGGGATCGAGTTTCTTGAAAAACTGCGCCAGATGGAAGGCGGGTCTTACCCCAAAGTCGTTTTCTGCACCACTGAAAACAATGTGGCGCATATAAAACGCGCATTACAAGCCGGTGCCAATGAATACATCATGAAGCCCTTCGACAGTGAAATCATCGAAAACAAATTCCGCCAAGTCGGACTTATAGAAGGATAATCAACCCAGCGTATGTCTTTCTCGTCTCTTTCTTCCGGTCAAACACCCGATAGCGGAAAAATCCGTGTCATGTTGGTGGATGACTCAGCCGTTATTCGCGGGGCCTTGACCCGGATTATCGATCGACAGCCCGATATTACAATCATCAGTTCACTGGTCAACGGTGAAATGGCCGTGTCTTCCGCACGGCGTACGCAGCCTGACATCATCATCCTCGACATTGAAATGCCGGTGATGGACGGGCTGACCGCCCTGCCCTTGCTGCTCGAGGCTGCGCCGCGCGCCAAGGTCGTCATGTTCTCCTCGCTCACGGAAAAAGGGGCCGCTGTTACGCTGAAGGCTTTTTCGCTGGGTGCAGTGGAATGTCTGGTCAAACCCACCGCCGCGCAACAGGTAGGTGAAGGCTCGGAATTCGAGAAAAGCATTCTCGCCCTAATTCGCGGGCTGGTACCACGATCAGCCGCACAAGCGCCCAGCCCCGCGCAAGCATCAGCTATCCCAACCCCGGCACGCATCGCCAAGCCGCCCATCGCTTTAAATCAAAGCCCCGGCGCCTATCGCGGTCGGCCAGATCTCATCGCCATCGGCAGCTCCACCGGCGGGCCGCAGGCCCTGTTCGAAGTGGTCAAAAGCTTTAGCGGTTTTGCAATGCCGATCGTGATTACCCAGCATATGCCCGCCACGTTCACCAAAATTCTTGCGGACCACATTCGCCAGCAAACGGGGGTACCCACACATGAGGGCGCGCAGGATATGGTTTTAGAGAATGGTCATGCCTATGTCGCGCCTGGTGGCTTTCACATGCTTCTGGTGAAAAAGGAGGGTCGCACGGTCATTCAGCTCAACGATGGCCCGCCTGAAAATTTCTGTAAACCATCGGTGGAACCAATGCTGCGCAGCGCGATTGACCTCTATGGCAACAAGGTTTTGGGTGTTATTCTTACCGGCATGGGCAATGATGGCCTGGGAGCCAGCAAAACCCTGGTCGAGCGCGGCGGACGCGTCATCGCACAAGACGAAGAGACCAGCATCGTCTGGGGCATGCCAGGTGCGGTTGCACGCGCCGGAATTTGCACGGCCGTTTTACCATTGAAAGAGATTGGCCCCTGGGTCAAGAATGCTGTGGCAGGAAAGGTTTGAATTAAACACCATGCGCCTGACAGATTTTGACATTTACCGCGACTTGCTGAAGGAAAAATCCGGCCTCATCATCACGCAGGATAAAATCTACCTTCTGGAATCGCGTCTGGGGCCGGTGGCGAAGAAATGGGGTTATCCGGGTCTCGAAGCCCTCACTCTCGCTTTGCAAGGTGCGCCGAAGCCAGAGCTGGTGAATGACGTGGTCGAAGCCATGACCACCAATGAAACATCCTTCTTCCGCGATACGCGCCCCTTCGACCAGTTCAAAGCCGTGATCCTGCCCAAAATCATGGAAAAGCGTGCCGCGACAAAAAAGATCCGCATCTGGTGCGCCGCCGCCTCCAGCGGCCAAGAGCCCTACTCCCTGGTTATGATCCTGGAGGAGATGAAGGCAAAACTGCCCGGCTGGAAAGTTGAAATCCTGGCCACAGACATTTCCAACGACATCTTAGCCCAGGCGCGCCAGGGCGTTTATACGCAATTCGAGGTCCAGCGCGGCCTGCCGATTCAGATGCTGATGACGCATTTCGTTCAAGACGGTGACAAATGGCAAATCAGCGACGCGGTCAAAAAGCAGGTGACATTCCAGAAGTTCAACCTACTTGACAACATGAGTGCATTAGGCCGGTTCGACATTATCTTCTGCCGCAATGTGCTGATCTATTTCGATGAACCCACCAAACGCGGCGTCCTCGAGCGCATGGCCAAACAATGTGAAAACGATGGTTTTCTGTTGCTTGGCGGCGCGGAGACTGTTCTTGGCATTACCGAGGAATGGCGCCTCCTGCCCGAGCAGCGCGGCCTCTATGTCCGCAAGGACAGCCCACACTTGACAACCGCGCCCGCAGTCTCCAAGACTGCCAGCGCATGAACGCCAAAATCACCCGCGCCCTACTCTCCGTCTCCGATAAAACCGGCCTTGTGGATTTTGCCCGGGCCCTGCAGGCGCGCGGGATTGAAATTCTTTCCACCGGCGGCACGGCGGCGCATCTGAAAGAAAACGGTATCAAACTGCGCGAAGTCTCTGATTACACAGGATTTCCCGAGATCATGGACGGGCGGGTGAAGACGCTGCAGCCCAAAATCCACGGCGGCCTGCTGGCCGATCGCGACAACGCCGCTCATCGCAAAGCCATGGATGATCACGGCATCGGACCCATCGACCTGCTGGTGGTCAATCTCTATCCCTTTCAAGACACGGTGAATAAAGGCGCGGACCGCAAAACCTGTATCGAGAATATCGATATCGGCGGCCCGGCCATGATCCGCGCGGCGGCCAAGAACCACGCGCATGTGGGAGTCGTGATCGACCCTGCCGATTACCCCACGGTGCTGGCAGATCTTGAAACCCATGCTGGCAGCCTCAGTGAAACTTTAAAACAATCCTTGGCCAGCAAGGCTTTTGCCCTGACCGCCGCCTACGATTCCGCGATTGCTGGCTGGCTGAACAACAACAATTCTCTTGAAATCGATTTTCCTCAGAACTTCACCCTCGCCGGCACGCTGGTGCAAACGCTGCGCTACGGCGAGAACCCGCACCAAAAAGCCGCGCTGTATCTGCGCCCCGATGATCTGCGCCCTGGTGCGGCGCGCGCGCGCCAACTGCAGGGCAAGGAGCTTTCCTTCAACAATATCAACGACACTGACGCGGCCTTTAATCTGGTTTGTGAATTTGCCCAGCCCGCTTGCGTCATCGTCAAACACGCAAATCCCTGCGGCGTGGCGCTGGATGACAATCTTGCCTCCGCC
>JAKLKY010000058.1 GCA_023150415.1 Alphaproteobacteria bacterium
TGAAAAAAATACTCTCTACAACATGCTGGAAACCGTTCAGGATGACGATTTGCGCGAACGGCTGGGCCGGCTGGGTCAATCAATTCTACTGGAAGAAAAGCAATGAAAGTCAACGCCAATACCCTGCGCAAGGGCAATGTGATCGAACATAACGGCAAGCTGTGGGCGATTGTGAGCAACCAGCTCCTCTCCCCCGGTAAGGGCGCGGCGGTGGCGCAGGTAGAGATGCGCGACGTGCGTAGCGGCGCGAAGGATAATGTGCGCTTTCGCACGCAAGAACAGGTTGAGCGCGTGCGCCTGGAGCAAGACGAATTCCAGTTCCTCTATGCCGATGGTGATGATTACAATTTCATGAACACCAAAAGCTTTGAGCAGATCGTCGTCAAGAAGGATATCATTGGCATGCCCGCGGCTGCGTTCTTGCAAGAAGGCATGATTGTCGAGATTGAGAGCTTTGAGGGGGAGCCACTTTCAGCTCAGATCCCCGACACGGCTGTTGTGACCGTAACGGAGGCTGAACCGGTCATTAAGGGCCAGACTGCCACAACGTCCTACAAACCCGCGATCGTTGATAACGGGCTGAAGATCATGGTACCGCCCTTTATTGATGTTGGCACAAAGATTGTCGTGCGCACGGAAGATGCTTCGTATGTCGAGCGGGCGAAGTAATTCATGTCCACAATTTCTGCCACGCTGAACATCATGATCCGGGCCGCAGAGCGTGCTGCGCGGTCGTTGACGCGTGATTTTGGTGAGGTGGAGAATCTACAGGTGTCGCGCAAGGGGCCGGGAGATTTTGTCTCCGCTGCAGACCGCCGGGCGGAAGAGATCATATATGAAGAGCTTTCCAAGGCGCGGCCCGACACGGCGTTCCTGATGGAAGAGCAAGGGGTCGTCGCGCCGATCAAGGCTGGGGATGGCAACCCTGCCCGCTGGATTATTGATCCGCTGGATGGTACTTCGAATTTCCTGCATGGGCTGCCGCATTGGGCAATTTCCATTGCCTATGAGGAAAAAGGCGAGATTACGGCTGGTTTGGTTTACGACCCAATCAAGAACGAGTTGTTCACGGCGGAGCGGAACAAGGGCGCGTTCATGCGCCGCAAGCGCCTGCGCGTCTCGGGGCGCGTCAGCCTGGTTGAATCCATGATCGCCACCGGCGCGCCGCGCCGCTCGCTGGGCCAGAAAGAGCGATTCTTGAAAGAATGTGATGCCGTGATCGATGCCGGAGGCAGTTTGCGGCGGTATGGTGCGGCATCGCTTGATTTAACGTATGTGGCTGCGGGCCGGTATGACGGCTATTGGGAGCGCAGTCTAAAGCCCTGGGACGTGGCGGCGGGGTATCTGATCGTGCGTGAGGCTGGTGGTTTTGGTTGCGACCTGGATTCTGATTCCAATAATGCTGTGGAAACCGGTAATATTCTTGTGGCGAATGAGGGTTGCTATCAGCCATTAAAAAAACTGATCCGGGCATGTGGATAATTTGCGCGCAGGAAGCGCAGTTTTCTTGACATTTCGACCCTAAACATGGGAGTTTCACAACTATGCAAAACAACATGACGCGATTTTTGATATTCACGGCTTCCGTCTTTGTGGTTGTGGCGGGATTTTTCCTGATTAGCGGTGCTGCGAGCAACACGGGCGAGCAGCAGTTGCCGACACAAACAGCCGCGCAAGAGCCCGCTGTGGGTGCAGTGCAAATTGATGTACAGGCTGCGCTGGCCGATCGCATCCTGGGCGATGTAAATGCGCCCATCCGAATCAGCGAGCATGCGTCCCTGACTTGCGGCCATTGCGCGCATTTCCACAAGGAGACATTCAAAGAGATCAAAACAAATTATATCGATACCGGAAAAGCCTATATCGTTTTTCAGGACTTTCCGCTTAACGCGCCAGCTATTCATGCAACCATGGTTGCGCGCTGTTTGAAATCCGAGCAGTACGTGCCTTTTGTGCAAGCCCTGTTTGAGAACCAGGAACAATGGGCTTTTGACGCAGGATATCTGAGTTATCTCAAAGGCAGGGCGGCAGAATTCGGCATGAATGAGGAAACTTTCAAGGCGTGTCTTGCCAACACGGAGTTGCAAAATGGAATTGTGGCTAAGGTGCATGCCGCACAGGCGCAATGGAAGATTGATTCTACACCCAGCTTTGTCATTGACAATAGCCAGGTTCTGAATGGTGCCCGGCCGTATGCTGAATTTGCGAAGGCCATTGACGAGGCCCTAGCAAAGATTGAAACAAAGTCCACGAGCTCGCCGTCTTCCGAAGCATCTGCAGAGGCAAATGAATAGCGATGCTGCATTTCTCCAAGCTGCGTTTACATGGCTTTAAATCGTTCGTTGAGCGGACGGAGTTGGAGATTCTGCCTGGGCTAACTGGGATTGTCGGCCCAAATGGTTGCGGAAAATCCAATTTGGTTGAAGCGCTGCGCTGGGTGATGGGCGAAAGCTCGGCCAAGCGGATGCGTGGTGACGGCATGGAGGATGTTATTTTCGGCGGCACCGAGCGCCGCCCGGCGCGTAATATCGCTGAAGTTTCGATTTTGCTAGATAATTCTGCCCGCACAGCGCCTGCCGCCTATAACGGCGAGAGCGAAATTGAGATCGTGCGCAGGATTGAGCGCGATCATGGCTCTGCCTATACCATTAATGGCCGTCACGCACGGGCACGCGATGTTCAAATCCTGTTTGCCGATACGGTAACAGGTGCGAATTCTCCTGCGCTGGTTTCGCAGGGGCGCGTGACGCAGATCATTAATGCCAAGCCGCTGGATCGTCGCCTTATTCTTGAGGAATCTGCTGGGATATCCGGTTTGTTTGCGCGCCGACATGAGGCGGAGTTGCGCCTGAAGGCAGCCGATCAGAATCTTGTGCGCATCGAAGACGTGTTGGGCGGAATGGAAACGCGTCTCAACGCTCTGAAGCGCCAGTCGCGCCAGGCTACGAAGTACCGTAATCTCAGTGCACAGATCCGTCAGCTTGAAATCCTGATTGCGATCCGTGAGTGGGATGAGGTCGAGGCACGAATTGAATCTTTGGTGCAGGAATTGGCTGGCATTGAATCGCAAATTGCCGAGAAAATGGCTATCGTAGCGCGTCTCACCAAGGAGCAAAATGTGCAGGCCAATGCCATGCCTACTTTGCGTCAGCGTGAAGCGGAGGAAGCGGCGGCGCTGCAGGCTGCGATGATATCCCTGCAAAGACTGGAAGATGCGGCACGGCATCAGGCGCAGCTTTTGGCGGATACGACATCGCAGCTGGACCAGACGCAACGTGACCTTGATCATGAAAATGCTCAGATTACCGACGGGGAGCGCCTGGCGCTGCGCCTGGATGAGGAACAAAAGAATATTCTCGCCAGCGAAAGCGGCGATGCGGCCAAGCTTCAGGACAAGACACAGGCCCGCGATGCGCTTGAATCCAAAGTCGTCGGGTTGGAGACGCGCTACGAAGCCTTGATGCAATCCAGCGCCGAAGTCGCTGCGCGCCGCGAGGCGCTGAGCCATCAGATCGCCCAGAACCTGGCACGGATTGAAACAATCAAGGCGCGCGAACAGAAGGCGCAAGATGAACGTGCCGCTATGCAGGATTTCGCTGCGGGATCGCAGCGTTTGAGCGCGATGGAGAAACAGGCGCAGGATCTGGAATCGGCCGTCGTGCAGGCACAGCAGCACAAGCAAAAGGCACAAGAGGCGATAGAGATGGCGCAAGGTGCGCGCGATGACGCCAGGGCTGCGCTGACGCAGCAGGAAGCACGCATGGGTCAGCACCGCGCGGAAATGGCATTGCTGCAGCGTCTATTCGATGACGGGCGGCAGGAAGGCCAGGCGCCAGTGTTGGAAAGCGTGAAGGCAAAAAAAGGCTTTGAGCGTGCTTTATCGCGTGCGCTGGGCGACACGCTGCGCGCATCGCTTGATGCCAATGCGCCAATGTATTGGACGGCGCGCACAATGAAAAATATGCCCGCTCTGCCCGCCGGCATCCGGCCGATGCTAGAGCATGTCGACGCGCCGCAGGAATTGCACCTTGCCCTGAGCCAGATTGGTTATACCGAGAACGACCATTTCTTTGCCGATCTGTTTAATGAATTGAAGCCCGGGCAATGCATTGTCTCGGCGCGTGGTACTTACTGGCGTTGGGATGGTTTGGTGGTGCGCGCCGAAGCGCCTGATCCACATGCGCGTTATCTTGAGCAGAAGACGCATCTGCAAGAGCTGGCTGCGCAGGAGAAAAGTCTCGAAGCCGCTCTGGCTGAGGCGCAAAAGGCCGCCGATGAATCTGCTCGAAATAATCAGGCATGCCAACAGTCGCTGCGTGAGGCGGAAGTTTCTCTGGTGCAGGCCAATGCTGCGCTGGCAAAAATGCGCGATGAGATCATGGCTCTGCGCAATACCCTCTCCTTGCAGGAGGCAGAGGCTGCGCGTCTGGCGGACATTATCAGGACGGCCGGCGAGGATATGGCTACGCTGTCCGATGTGATCCGCTGGGATCAGGAGCGTCTGGCAGCGCTGGAAGAATCGGCACGGCAGCAAAAGGCCGAGGATGTAGAAGAATTGCGCCGCCTGTTGCAAGAAGCACGCGCCCAGCATCAGGATGCTATCCGCGCTTTTGATACGCATGAGCAGGAGCGCCGTACGCGCCAGGCGCGCGCGCATGCAATTGCGGATGAAAAAATTTCTTTGCAGAACCGCCTGATCCGCGCGCGCGAACGTGTGAGGGAGTTACAGCAGCGTCTTGAGTCATTGCAAGCCAAGCAAGTGGAATTGAACAATGCGCCGCAGGTACAAGAAGCCGATAAACAGAGACTGCTTGATCAAATTGCTCAGCGCGAGGGAGCCCGCGCTCGTGCGGCTGAAAATCTCGCGCAAGCGGAAACGCAATTGCAGAGCACGGCAAAGGCCTTGCGTCAGGCGGAGGAGGAAGCCGGAATTTTACGCGAAGCGCGCGCACATGCGCAAGCGACGCATGCTGCTGTGCGTGAGCGGCAGGATAGTTTGCTTCGCTCTATTGCCGAGCGGTTCGAATGCGCCCCTGCGGCGTTACGCGAACATGCTACGGATCCGGACATGGACACGTCCTTGGATGTGCTGAATTCCAGGCGCGAGCAGTTTACCCGTGAACGCGAAGCCTTGGGTCCTGTTAATCTTCGTGCTGATGAAGAGGCGCAAGCTCTTGAGAGCGAGGTGAGCGTCTTGTTAAGTGAACGTAATGATTTGATTCAGGCTATAGAGGAATTGCGCGGCGGTATTCAAAAGATTAACCGCGAGGCAAGAGAGCGCCTTTTGACAGCCTTTGAGACTGTGAATGGACACTTTCAGAGCCTTTTTGTGCGCTTGTTCGGCGGCGGCAAGGCGCATCTGGAACTTATTGATTCTGAGGATCCCCTGGGTGCCGGGCTTGAGATTTACGCCCAGCCGCCGGGCAAGACTTTGCAATCTCTGTCCTTGCTTTCTGGCGGTGAGCAGACTTTAGCCTCGATCGCCGTAATTTTTGCGATGTTTTTGACCAACCCCTCGCCCATCTGCGTGCTGGACGAGATTGACGCGCCGCTGGATGATGCGAATGTCGATCGCGTTTGCGACCTTCTGGAGGATATTTCAGCACGCAGTCAGACGCGCTTTCTAATCATTACCCACCACCGCCTGACTATGGCGCGGATGCATAGGCTTTATGGTGTGACAATGGCCGAGCACGGCGTGTCGCAGCTGGTGTCGGTCGATCTGCAGCAATCTTTTGAATTTCTGGAGGCAGCATAAATATGACGGATTCCCAAGACCCCCGTTTGCAGTCGCTTGGCCAAGCGATTGATGCCCTGGAAAAGGATATCAAGGAAGACAAGAAAGAGGCTGAAGAATCGCGCCCTCGCATCGTTATGGATAAAAAGGGACTTAATCTCGGGATTGAATTTCTCGCTAATATTATGGTTCCTGCACTGGTTGGGTATTTTATGGATGACTGGCTGGGCACAAAGCCCCTGTTCTTCCTTTTGTTCTTTTTTGGCGGGATCGCAGCCGGGTTTTATTTTCTCTATCGCATAACCTTGCAAAACAATAAAAAAGTCGCTAAGACAGACGCCGAACAGGGGAGTTAACGCGTATGGCTGGACCTTTACATCAGTTCCAAATTCAGAAGATCGTTCCGCTTGAAATTGCGGGCGCGGACGTGTCCTTCACCAATTCTGCGCTTTGGATGGTTTTGGGTCTGGCCACGGCCTTTATCTTTTTTGGCTTATCGACCCGCAAGGCAGGTGTTGTGCCTGGCCGTTTGCAAATGGCCTCGGAAGTGCTTTACGAATTCATCGGCAACATGGTGCGCGATAATATCGGGAAGAAAGGCTATGTCTACTTTCCGTTTATCTTCAGCGTGTTCATCTTCATATTACTGGCCAATTTGCTGGGCTTAATTCCCGGGTCGTTCACGCCGACCAGCCATATTATCGTCACGGCGGCGCTTGGTTTGACGGTGTTTGCAGGCGTTACTGTGTTTGGCTTGTGGAATCACGGGCTGCACTTTTTCTCCATTTTTTGTCCGCCGGGCGTTCCTTTGCCGTTGAAGTTTTTGATTATCCCTATCGAAATTTTCACGTTTCTGTTTAAGCCTCTTACCCTTGCGATCCGTCTATTCGCAAACATGATGGCCGGTCACGTGATGCTCAAGATTTTTGCCAGTTTTGGGCCGATGCTGATAACGCTCGGATTTTTAGGATACGCGATGAGTATCCTGCCCGTGGTTACAAATGTGGCTGTCTACGCGCTTGAGCTGCTTGTGGCAATCCTGCAGGCTTATATTTTCGCTATTTTGAGCTGCATTTATCTTAAGGATACGGTTGAACTTCATCATTAATTGTGTATGAATACGCCGGAATTTTTTGTTTAAACCAAGAAGGAGAAAGAAATCATGGATCTGGAAACCGCAAAACTGATGGCTGAAGGCAATGTTGAAGCCGCAAAATTGATTGCTGCTGCATTGGCGCTTCTGCCAATTTTTGGCGTAGGTATGGGTATTGGTAAGTTTTTTGCCAGCTACCATGATGCCGTGGGCCGTAACCCCAGCGCGGAAGAAAAATTGTCCAAAACATACTTCGTTTCTTTGGCGATTACTGAAGCGCTCGGCCTGATTTGTCTGGTTGTGTCGTTGATCATCTTGTTCGTTCTGTAATCGAGACGATGAATCGTTTTGTTGCATTCATTTGCGTAAGTTTGTTTCCTTCGGCGGTGTTCGCCGCCGAAGGACACGGCGAAGCCGTGGGACCTGCCTTGCCGCAAATGGATGTCGCAACCTTCCCCAGCCAATTATTTTGGTTGCTGATTTGTTTTGGTGCGCTGTTCTGGTTCATGAGCAGTGTTGCCATACCGCGCCTGGGCAAGGTTCGGAAAAGCCGCGAAGATACACTTGAAGGCGATCTTGCTCTGGCGCGTCAATATAAGCAACAGGCGGATGATGAAGTTGCGGCTTATGATGCGCTGATTCGTGCGGCCTATGCAGAGGCAGGTGCTCAGCTACAGGCGGCGGAGGTCCAAATACGCGCGAACGCAGAGGCACAAATTGACGCCTTTCGCGCTAGGGCTTCGGCGCTGATTGAGGAGGCAGAACGCGAGATTGAATCCATGCGTCGCGAAAGTTTAAAGTCGATTGATCAAATTGCAGCGGAAGTTGCTGTCCTGGCTGCAGAGAAAATTGTTGGCCTGCCCGCTGATATCGATCAGGCACGCAGCGTCGTTCAGACGCTTAATCAAAAGGCTGCATAATGATGGAAGAGATTCTCAACGATGCGCATTTCTGGCTGGCAATTTCCTTTCTTATTTTTCTTGGGATTTTATGGAAGGCTGCCTGGCCATCAGTTGTGGCCGGGCTAGACGCAAAAATTGCGAAGATCCAAAACGATTTGCAGGCTGCGCAGGCTCTGCGTGAAGAGGCCCATGAATTGTTGCGTTCGTATCATGCCAAGACAAAATCCGCTCAGGAGGAATCTTTGCGTATTAGCCGCGAGGCAGATCACAGCGTACGCGATTTGCTGGCGCAGGCTGAGATTGATTTGAAAGATACGATTGCCCTGAAGGAACGACAATTGGCTGATCGCATTTCGCGGATGAAGCAGGCGGCAATTTCGGAATTACAATCCTATGCGGCCGATCTGGCCATTGATGCAGCGTCAGAGATTGTCGCGCGTCGCCTTGATGCCAAAGCAGATTCGCGCTTGATTGATCAAGCGATGCAGGATGTGAGAATCTATCTGAATTAAGCCCGCTCCCTGTGAAGCGGAAAAGGAGGCTGTGTGAGCCTGCATCCCCTGCCCCATCTCTTGGATTCCAGACGTTGGAAGGATCGTCGCATTGGCCTTCTGGGTGGGTCTTTCAATCCGCCGCATGAAGGCCATGTGCATATTAGTATCGCCGCGCTGCGCGGTCTGAAGCTGGATTGTGTCTGGTGGCTGGTGACGCCACAAAACCCGATTAAGGATATAGCGCCTTTGCCGCTGGATCAGCGACTGGCGATGTGCCGCGCGTTACTCGATCATCCGCGCATTCTTGTTAGCGATCTGGAAAGTGACTTGGGCACCACCATCACTTATGACACGATCCGAAGGCTCAAGCGGCGTTTCAACGGCACGCAGTTTGTCTGGATCAGCGGCATGGACAACGCTCTGAATTTGCATCGCTGGCATCATTGGCGTGACTTGCTGGCCGAGATCAGCATGGTGCACGTTACGCGGCCGCCTGCGAAATCGTTAGTCCGTGGCTGCCCTTTGCGCCAATACACTGCTCAGACACACCGCGTGATCGATCAGGCGGGCGCATATCCATTGAGCCCAGGGATCACATATTGGATGTTGCAGAAAAAAATGGTCAATATTTCATCTACCGCCCTGCGGGAGGCCATGAAAACAAAGGGTTTTCCTCAGGTGTTTTGATTTGCCACACACGCTAAAAAGGCGTATAATAGAAGTATGGGAATAATTTATACTGCTCCTTTTAAGGAATACGTATGAAAGGAAAACGATAACAGGCATGAGCGCCCTTACACGTCCTTTCTGTTTTCATATCAATTATTTTTGCGGGCCCTTATCACCGCCCCACTGGGGTGGGACAAGGGTCTTTTTTATTTCAACCGAAAGGAGGCTAACCCATTCTGACCTATAGCAATAGGGAGCTCAAGAGCTCCCAAGATATAAAAGCGCTGATCGAGCTGTCGCTAGACGCAGATAAAGCGCAGGACATGGCTCTTATTCCCCTTGATGATCAGACCGGCCTGGCCGATTATATGATTATCGCCTCCGGGACTTCTTCACGACATATCGCTGCCATGGCTGAGAAGCTGCGCGACCGTCTTGCTGCGCGGGGTATTGACGATGTGCGGATCGAAGGTCTGAGTCATTCTGACTGGGTGGTGATCGATGCCGGAGATGTTATTGTTCATCTGTTTAGGCCCGAAGTTCGTGCTTTTTACAATATCGAACGGATGTGGGGCGTTCCGCAGCCTTTTATCATAGCCGGCGATCAAATCAGCGCTTAAACTTGCCTTTGTGAAATTCGAACTTATCACAATCGGCGCCAATAAACGCGGGCCAATGGCCGCGTTACAAGGCGACTATATCAAACGGATCACATGGCCCTTGCGCCTTATTGAATTGGAAAGCAGCAAAAAGGAAGATTCTGCGCGGCTTAGCGATGAACATCGCCTGATCGAGGCGCGTCTGAAATCTGGGGCATTCTTGATTCTCTTGGATGAGAGGGGCAAAACACTACGCAGTCTGGAATTCGCACGCACATTGGAAAAATGCGCAAATCAGGGAACGCCCCACGTGCAGTGCGTAATCGGCGGCGCGCAGGGCTTAAGCGATTCGTTGCGTGCGCGCGCTGATTTAATCCTCAGCTTTGGCGCCCAGACCTGGCCACACATGCTTGCGCGGGTGATGCTTTTGGAGCAAATTTACAGGGCACAGAC
>JAKLKY010000059.1:0-2734 GCA_023150415.1 Alphaproteobacteria bacterium
GCGGTTCCATGCGTGAGGTAAAAAGGCGAAACAGATGCCGCGTGCCGATGATCGTCCGCAATGATTTGCGGTAGACATCGCTGGCGAAATATCCGCCAGGCTTAATAAATGGCGGCACCGCCATAAATGCCTTTTTCGGATCGGGTGTGTGCTGGATCATGCCAAAGCAAAAGGCACGGTCGGCGAATTCCTTTTCAAAGGGCATCTCGTAAATACTGGCCTGCACCAGCAACAAATTTGTATTGGCGCCGTTAGAAGCAAAATTCGCCTCCACCGCTTGCGAATAGTCCAGGGAAACAACGGTTGCACCAGTCGATAACGCCCACTCTGTAAACCGGCCCGAGCCAGAGCCAATCTCAAGGATAATTTCTCCTTCCATACGCCGCGGCCAGCCTGTCTCCTGAAAAAAACGGGTCTCGGATAACGGTACACCGGAAACGCTATCATATTGCGTGCGCGCATGGGTCTTCCATTCAAGCGAAAAACTATCCGCATAATTTGATAGAGGAACAAAACGCGGAATAAAATTAATGATGGGGTAGCGTCCATCGCCGACTTTGGCGTTCAACTGGCCCGTTTTCACTTGTCCATGTTCTGTGACATCGACAATCAGCTCGAGCTCAGAGCCAGATTTCGGGCAGCGCAGCAATGGCAAATGATGTGCAAACATAGGAATTATCCCTCCCCTTCAAGACCATAGCATCTTTCCTGCGAGCACGCTAAGCTGATTTTCCATGCGCAAGCCAACCGCGATTCCCGACTTTTTTATTATTGGCGCCCCGAAATGCGGCACTACAGCCCTTTATGAATATCTCAATGACCGGCCTGACATCTTTATGCCTGCCGTTAAAGAACCAAATTTCTTTGCTACGGATTTAAATGTGCGACGCCAAATACCGGACGAATCTACCTATTTCAATCTTTTTCGTGCGGCGCGCGCCGGTCAACTGTGCGGGGAAGGCTCCGTCTGGCATCTTTTCTCTACCGTCGCATGTAGGAACATCCTAGCCGAGAATCCACACGCGAAGTTTATCGCCCTCATCCGCAACCCCATCGACATGGCGCAATCCTGGCATGCGCAGCTTGTCTATTCCTTATGGGAGAAAGAAGACGATTTCCAAACCTCATGGCGCCTTCAAGATACACCGCGCAAGTTTCCATCCTATGTAGATGAGCCACGCCTGTTTCGATATCGGGATGTCTGCGCCCTGGGATCGCAGATCGAACGCTTCTTTGAAACAATCCCGGCGGAACAGCGGCTTGTTCTCGTCTTTGATGATCTGCAGCACGACACACAAAAAATCTACGAGCAGGTCATTAATTTTTTAGGCATACCGCAGGATGGTCGCACGCATTTTCCACGCATCAATGAACGCAAGTCACACGCTGCGCAGGGCATAGCACGCCTGATCCGCCATCTCAGCAATATCTTCACACCTATTAAACGCGCGCTGCGACGCGCCTATCCCCATTTGCCCAGCAGCATTCTCAAATCTCTGTACGATTGGCAATCGAGGTTCGAAACGCGTCCAACGCTGGCCCCGCATTTCCATGACGAATTGAAAGCAGCTTTTTCTCCAGAGGTTCGAAAATTAGAAAAACTCTTGGCGCGTGACTTTTCCCACTGGGCCTAAAGCAGGCTCTTGACCCAGAGACACATCCGCATCCAATAGCCTTTCGCAGGTACGACATGGGCATATGCGCCCATGCGTGTAATCGCAGGGAATGGATTTTTTTTATGCTCCGTATAGTGCAAAATACGCGGCACAGCCTTGTGAAAGCCGGCTCGCTGCCATTGCCTGAAGGCGGAAAGGCCGGTGAAATTATACTCCTCCGGCAACACATACAGTGATAACTGTGCATCCTCCCAAAGCGTCTGCCGGATCGCCACCTGATCGTCATAAAAGTCATTGTCCTTATAGCGTGCTATCAAAGTCTCAAACCACGTCCTCACCGCAGGATCCGACAGACGATAGAGCAAAAAGCCGCCTTGTATCGGCGAAAATGATTCGGGTAGCATCGCATCAATGATCTTACGCGTTCTTCCCTTCTGATCGGGATAGAGCCCACGCGCTGCCAAGTCACGCACACGGCGGTTATGTCCATGAGTCACGACGATTTGAAAGCGTTGCAGCAGGGCAAACACATCGCGCACATCACAAAAAACGTGCATATCTGAATCTAAATAAAGCGTGTTCTCAAACGGTGCTTGCGCCATCACCTTCAGCTTGTCCATAAAGGCCAATTCTCCGGCGGGCTGATGCACACAGGCATAAGGAATAATGCGATCAAAAACGCCCTGCCCCCAGGCCTGCGCCTCCGCCTGCAGATTGGTAAACAGCGCCACCGGTAGATCCGGTGCATGGGCTTTGATCGAACGGGCCAGAGCCACTGCTTGCTGCACATACAACGGCTTATTCGTGGCATAGGTCACAACACCGCAGCGGCTTTCAGGAATGCTCATTTCACGCGGCCTCCCGCTTGGGTTCAAGCCAGTGCGTAAGATCACGTTCAATCAGATCCGAAAGCGCTCTTACTTTTGGCTCAAATTCCTGCATCAGCTGCACATTCAAATCTGGATCCATGTGTTCCTCGGACGCCGAACGATACGTAAGCGTATGATAGGCGAAAGAAATGGCACGCCGGACAGGCGCAGGCAGCGCATATTTCAGACGCTCCTTGGTCTCGGCATTAACAGATTTTTCCCAAATACGCAGAAAAGGAAAACGAATAT
>JAKLKY010000059.1:2745-9930 GCA_023150415.1 Alphaproteobacteria bacterium
CAGCCAAAGCATCATTCTTTAAATCTTCTTGCAAAATAACTTGTACAGCTTCACGGCCAAAAACATTGAGGTAACGCTTGATCTGAGGCGCGAAATCCACCATCTGCCTATACTGAAGCACGAAGGCAGCATGGATGTGTGATGGAATTCTGCGGCCATAGCGCCTATCCTGCTCGGCCGCCAGAGCCTGCGCAAAATCTCGGATATCCTCATCCACCATCTGCACCAGCTGACCATGCAGGGAAAACATCGCCTCTACAGGCGGGCGCAGCAGAATGAATATCCGAGCCTGTGGATTGTAAGCCTTAATCTCCGCCGCCGCTTGTTCAGACCGCAAGTAAAACACCGAAGCATCACCCACTTCCGCATCGGGTTGAAGGCGCGCGATCGCAGCTTCATAATCGGCTCGGCTCGGACGCTGACGACGCAGCTGCAGATCACTCCCGAAGTGATGCATCTCCTTGCGCAACATCGCGATTTGCGGATGCTGATCTAAGAAATCGGCCAGCGCCGTTGTTCCGCATTTTGGCGCCCCGACTATAAAAAACGATGCCTTCTTGCGTTGTGTCATGATTTTCGTCCCCTTCCCATCGCCTGCAACCAGGGCATATATCGCATCATGGCGGGGCTTGCACTGACTAGCGCAAGACAAATCCAGAACTCAGTAAATCGAATGTTCTGGTGCGTCAGACCGTAAAGCATAACACATCCCACCAGAACAATATTGGCCCAGTGCTGGCGCCAGAGAACGGCGGCCAGAAACCCCGCAAAAGCCAACGTACCCAACAAGCCATAGGAAAAGATAATGGTCGCGACGCCGGAATGAAGCTCCTTGCCCACAGGGCTAAAGCGCGTATAGGCGCCCTCCCCTGCCCCCAGAATAACATACTCGGGATATTCAAAAAGACGGGTATAACCACGGCCTTCCAGGTTATCATCCGGATCAGTCCCGATGTTTTCCAAACGCTGCACTGTATTCTCAATATTTGAAAAACGTTCTGAAAGGTTCAACAAAGGGGCAGGATTAACTAAAAAGACGCACAGGGAAAAAAACGCACAGGTGAACAGAAAATATCGCCCCGCCTGCGTAAACTGCCCCATCATCGGCAAAACGAGAAGTGCCAAAGCCGATGCCACCAACGCCGCCTTGGACAACGCCAGCGTCTGCATGAACAACAAACAGACAATACACACGTAATCCATCATACCGAACTGTCGCCCGTTTCGTAGAAGGGTCAGATTAATTAAGCTCAGCAGACACCAATAGGCGAGCTGATTGGTGCCGTTGAACGTGCCTGACGCCCGCATCCGCCCCTCTGGAACTAAAATCACCCACAGCACTTGAAATATAATCGCGCTTACCAGCGCCACATGCATAATTTTGGGTACCCTCACAGGGTCACTACGGATCAACTCCACCACCACAAGAAAAACCATAAAATTAAACAGATAAATCATACTATGTAGTAAAAACTTTATATCCGGGAAAAATGCGGCATTTAGAAGATTAATAAAAATCGTCACCGAGACGAAGATCATACCGGCCACGAACGACAGACTCACCTGCTTTCCCGACTGCAAGAACAAGGTAATAACGGCAGGAATCAACATAACCGTCATCAAAGCATCCGCAGGCTGCGGGTAACCGCTAGGCATGATGTAAAACGGCGCTGTAAAAATAAAAACCGCCAGAACGGTGCCGTAAAACCAAAGATTGCCGCGGAATGCGGCACCCCGACCATGTCTACGGATCATGGCAGGATGTGCAAAATCTGCTGCGTGAGAGAGCGTATTCATCGCCTGTTATTATCCGCTTTTGAATTTCATAGACATCACACGTAAAAAGCAGTCTATTATAATTGCGTCATAAGAGAAATACGACCCAATGAATCCTTCACAGATGAATCCTTCACATCTGAACGCCAGGCGTTTGATCAGGATCTGCGCGTTTGCAATCGGCATTTTTCTTGCTGCACTGACAGTATTCTACCTTTCGCATGTACCGCGCGCCATAACAGCCTCAGATCGCGCAATTTTCGAGACGAAAATTGATCTCAGGCCTTCTTCTGCGCCCGAAGATTATGCATCGCAAATCAGACAGATCAGAAACATCCAGCGCGCCATTTTTCGCGCCAGCCCAGGAACAGCGCCGATTGCCTATAATCAGGAACGCGAGCCTAGCAATCTTTTTCTAGCACGGCACGGGGAATGTTTTGACCGTAGCCGGACGCTGGACAAGGCACTGCGGTTTGTGGGCTATGAAACCCGTTATGCTTCACTCTATGCTCGCCCGTCGGCCTGGCCTGCCTGGCGTGTCATCTTGCACGAAGCCGGGCCCGATATGCGCAGCCACGCCCTCATCGAAGTGCACACTGCCCTAGGCTGGATGTTTATCGACAGTGTAACACCCTTCCTTGCACTGGACCGTAACGACGCGCCTGTGTCTCTTGCTGCTTGGCAAGCGCAACCCGATAAACATAAATTCCTGTGGCAAGAACAACCCAATGCCCGCCTCTACCCCCTCATGCAAAAGGATTTCATTTTTGTCTACGGCCTGTATTCGCGTCATGGGCGCGCCTATCCGCCCTACTTCCCCATACCAGATGTGAATTGGCCGGAACTTTTGTGGAATTTATAAGCAATTTCTTTGCTTGACATTTCCCGCGCGATATACTACTATGGTTTTGACAAGGCCCGAATTGCGACTTTTTAGTTGCATCGGGCCTTTTTCTTTTTTCCATCCCCACCGGAGAATAACATATGCATCTTGGCCCATTGCCTGGCTTTGCTCCAGCGCAGAAGGTAAAATCTGTATTCGATTTTGCCGCCCTGGATAATCTGATTGCCTACTATGATTTCACAAATAGCAGCAAGTACACATTCAAAAGCGGCACGATTGTGGATTCCATAGCTCCGTCCGTCGGCAGTATTGCACTCGATGACTACGCCACAGGACAAGAGCCGCGCTACGACACAACCGCCTTCAACGGCAGAGGCGGCCTGTCCTTCACAGCCGTAAACCAGGCAATCCGCTATAGCACGAATTTCACGGCCACCAGCACCCAAACGATCGCGTTCGTTTACAACATGGCTGACTTTGGTGGCAACAACATGCGGTTTTTCTCTTTCGGCAACAGCACAAACCGCAGCACATCTGCCTCGCTTCTGCAAAGCACCATCGGGCGCATCACCTATCAAAACGATCAAAGCAATGCCAGCGATGTTGTATTCCAGACTGAATTTGACGGTGTCGTTTGCGTCGTACTACGCTATACGAACGCCAGCACGCTTGATGTCTTTATCAACGACTTAAACGTCACAGATGCACTGAACCCTTCGGATGTCTATAATACATTCAACCGTATCTATTTGGGTGACACGGGCGCGGGTCCGCTGGATGGATATTTCGCTGAATTTCTTCACACCAGCGACGCGCTGAGCAATGCCGAGATAACTGCCCTGCTCAATTACTGGCGCAAGAAATACATCCCGCTGCAACATCCTCTACGGATCATCGAATCAGGCCAAAGCAACGCCGAAAACAAATTTGGCACTTATGCCGCAGCCGGGCACAAAGCCTTCATCAGTGCCGCCTTAATGGGTGC
Source organism: Alphaproteobacteria bacterium (assembly GCA_023150415.1). GTDB lineage: Bacteria > Pseudomonadota > Alphaproteobacteria > Micavibrionales > Micavibrionaceae > JAKLKY01. The sequence goes on from JAKLKY010000059.1 coordinate 6,351, forward strand.
CAGCGATGTCATTCACGCCAATGGCGCCACAGATTCCAGCGCCGCAGACAAAGAAGGCACAGGAGATTCAAATTACTGGTGGGATAATGCCCTGGAAAGCAAAGGGGCGGCCTATACTGGACAGTTTGCAAATGCCTATCTGGCGCTTCGCGCCCATGCAGCACCAGCGAATTGGATTATATGGTCACAGGGGGAAACCGATGCCAACACCATTGGCATGACGTATACGAAGGCGGAATACAAAGCCGCATTACTGGCAATCTTCAACCAGATGCGAGCAGATATTGCCCCAGACTTACGTGTGCTGATCGAGCCAATCGGCCGCGCTTCTACATTCATCAACACCGGCGGATGGCAATCTGTGCGCGAAGTGCAGCAGGAGCTGGCCGCGGAGCATGACTGGATCGACCTCGGCCCAGAAAAATATGACCTCAATCTTGTTGAATTGGTGCATCTCGATCAAGCCGGCTATGAGACCATTGCAACGCGCAATGCCAATAAAATATTATCCCTCACCGGATTAGCGCCAAGCGCTGGCTATGATGGGCCGCGCGTCGCAAACGCGACATACATCGCCGACAACAACACCATCAGCGTAAACATCGCCCATGATGATGGCACTGACTTCGCGCCGGCCAGCGGCATAGAAGGCTTCTACGTCACGGTCAGCAGCATCGCAGCCACAATTAGCAGCGCCATCCGCACCAATGCCACAACTATTACCCTGACCCTGTCTGCAAGCATCAGCAGCGGCAGCACAGTTAAGCTCTGGTACGCACATGACGCAATGCTTGGCGTCAATCCTTCCAATCTCGTCAAGGACAGCAATGACCTGCCGTTGCGCGCCATCGCCAACCTAACCGTCACACAGGTGTAACATGACCCTATGGTATTTACTTGATACGACCCACGCGGATTATACCGCGCTGATGGAGACCATGCGCCTCGATCACGAATCGCGCGGTGAACAGCTTTTTACATGCTGGATCAATCTCGCAGGCACACAATCCTTCGCCAAAGTCCAGGATGCGCAAATCGATGATTACCTAAGCCCTGCAATCCTGGCTGCCTACGATCATCAAACGCAGCACGCCTGCCCACCCCTCACCCAACCCCAGGACTGGGAGGAAACAGAATGAAAATCGGACTTGGTTTAGGATTTTCCGCGCCACACCGGCCCGGCAGTTTCGCTTATGGTGCCTCATTCGATGGCACAAATGATTGGCTCGGCGCTGCCTCTGGCATTACCACAACACCAACACTCAGCGCCCTCAGCAGCGCAGAATCGGCCTTTACAATCAGCTGCTGGATCAAGGTTCAAAGCGCATTCGGCGTTGCAAAAAGCATCAGCAGCATAACAAGCACCAACGCCGCCAAGCTGCAACTACAGATCACAAGCACAGATTTTGGCGCCATGACAGGCGCAACCGGTGGGCCGATCCCCGCCATATTTATTACCCCCAGCACAACAACCGCCCCCACAGTCATCGCCAACAATAGCTGGGTCCATCTTATGGCCGCCTACAGCAGCGGAAGCGCGTATAAGGTCTACGTTAACGGAACTTCGTGTATTTCCACTTCGCCTTCAGGAAACTGGCAAGGCAATATTCCGTTCCGGCTGGGCGCACATGGTTCCAGTGTCACGCAAAAAATCATTGGTCAAATCGCGGAATACTGGTTCAACAATAGCTATCTTGATCCCGCAACAAATGTTGATAAATTCTACGCAAGCGGAAAGGCCGTAAATCTTGGCGCCAATGGCAATATCCCCACCGGCTCTGCCCCCGTCCTTTATCTTCCATTTTCCGATCCGGGTAATCTGGGGCAAAATTATGGCAGTGGCGAAGACCTAACCGTAAACGGCGCACCCGCACAAGTCACAGGACCACTGTGTGCTTAGACCGTCAGCAACGCGCCGTTGTTAACCAGATCCGTAGCCGTCATGCCCTGCAGGTTCGATCCAAACACTTGCGCCACTGTCACGCCGTCATTGCCGACGCCATCGGCATTGATCACCAGATCCGTCCGGTTTGCATCACGATAGATCAAGCGCACAAAGTTATTGATGTCGCTGGTATTAATGTCAAAGCCGGATAAGACATCGCTGATATCAAGAATATCCTGACCCAGGACAAAGTCCGTGATTTTGTCCACAGATCCATCGAGAACATCCAGAACAAAACGGTCATTGCCAGCGCCCCCGGTCATGCGGTCCATGCCCGCGCCGCCATAAAGGGTGTCGTTGTCATTACCACCTTCCAGCCTGTCATTGCCTTCGCCGCCATACAGCGTGTCATCACCATTCCCGCCAAACAATCCCCCGTTTGATACCTTATCGCCATTCACCCAGACGTGATCGTCATGGCCGGCGCCGCCATAAAGAATATCGTTTCCATCATTACCTTCCAGATAATCGGCACCATCATTGCCCCAAAGCGTATTGCCTAAAGCATCGCCCCGCAGGGAATCGTTATGGGCCGTACCAATGGCGTTCTCGATAAACAAAATGTCATCATCGGCCACGCCATCGCCATTCACATCGGCATGCGATCCCAGAATGACTGTCACACCCGCCGTATGGCTGGAATAATCGACTGTATCAATGCCGTTTCCGCCATCCAGCCTATCAAATCCAGCACCGCCGATCAGGGTATCATTACCCTCACCGCCTTCGACACGGTCATCGCCATTATCACCATACAAAACATCATCACCGTCGCCACCCAATAAGCGATCAATTCCATCACCGCCATAAAGCGTATCGTTACCGGTACCCCCTTCCAGGCGATCATCACCAGCCTGACCATAGAGAACATCGTTACCCGTATCGCCAATCAGACGATCGACGCCGTTGCCGCCGTAAAGCGTATCATTGCCATGATCGCCGTAGAGCAAGTCATCGCCGTCCCCGCCATTGATGGTATTGTCTCCTATGGTACCGCGAATTTCATCAGCAAAGGCGGTGCCAACGACATGCTCGAATCCTGCCAGCTCATCACTGTATCCATTCGCCTTGACCGCAGTTCCAGCTTTTAGATTCACAACCAGCCCAGCCGTAAGCAAACTATAATCCAGTGTGTCTATACCTGCACCGCCATCCAGCTTATCACTGCCGGAAGACCCGTAAATCAGGTCATTGCCTTCAAGCCCGTTAATAACATCACTGCGTACACTACCCTGCAATGTATCATCCCCCGAAGTGCCGTTACTGATGACAATGCGTACGGCGTCAACGCTTACATCAAAGACCAGATCGTTATAATCACTATCGCCCAGTTTGTATAAATCTTCAAAACCAATGCGCAGAGTGCCTGTATCGCCCGCTTTGGCAAGACCTGAGACCGTATGCACCAGACCATCGGCATTCATCGTCGTCGTCGCACCACGTGTTGTCGTGTGATAGATGTCCCCCTTCAGAATAGTTTCTACACCTTTGAGCGTGTAAACCAGCGACACATGATCGGCTGTGTCCGTAATCTTCGCCGCTCGCTCTGTCGCCTTTCCGTTATCATACACAAACGACAAGGTTCCGTTCACCAGATCAAGCCCTTTATAGGACTTATTTGTTTCATAGCCGTTG
>JAKLKY010000005.1 GCA_023150415.1 Alphaproteobacteria bacterium
CTGCCAGGCGAGAATGGACAAGCGGGCGGGCGCAGCGGGATCGAGCGCGTCAGCCTCAATTTCCGTGACCAGGCTCCGCAGAATGTGACGATTGGCCCCGGCGATTCGGTGCGCGTGAACCAGAAATTCCGCGCTGTGGAAGATCAAAGCGTGATGATCATGGGCGAGGTAAAAAATCCCGGCCGCTATGACATCCAGCCTGGCGATAAAATTTCCGATCTGCTGCTGCGCGCCGGCGGCACCACCGATCAGGCTTATCCCATCGGCGCGATTTTCAGCCGGCGCAGCGAGCGTAAGGCTGAAGAAAACCGCTTCCGCGCGCAGGCCCGCGCGATCAAGCAGGCTGTGGCCGCCGCGCTGGAAAGCAATGAAAAAAACACCGATGCCGGGAAAATCACCGAAGCACGCGCCCTGGCGGATGAGCTGGAAAACGCGCGTGGCGTGGGTCGTGTGACGGTGGAAGCCGATCCTGCTGTGCTTTCCGCACGACCGGAGCTTGATATGTTGCTCGAGCCCGGCGACCGTCTGTTTATCCCCAAACGCTCCCTGACCGTGCGCGTAGCCGGTGAAATTCTCTCCCCCGCCGCGCTGCAATTTCGCGATGGCAAAAAGCCGCTGGATTACATTCACGAGGCAGGCGGGTTCACCTTTCATGCGGATAAGGAGCGCAGCTTCGTCCTCTACCCCGACGGCAGCGCGCAGCCTTTGCAAGTTTCGCCCTGGAATTACAAACCGATTTTCATTCCGCCCGGATCGACCATCGTCGTGCCGCGTGATCCCGAGCCTTTCGATTTCGTCGAAAGCGCGAAAGACATCAGCCAGATCCTCTCAAACCTGGCCGTGACCGCTATCTTTATCGACGATGTGCGGGATGGGGATTAGGCCGCAACCATTCCCGGACCTTGCGGACCGATGCGACCAATAATGGCCACGGGTTCAGCTTCTGGTGTGCTCGCGTCCGGTTGTTGTGCTGCTGGTTTTTCTTCCAGCGTCTGTAATGTTTCTTTAACCTTAGGATTCATCTTATCGCGCATGACATCATCAGGATTGACCATGATGCCCATGCCCTCAGCATTTGCGATGTAATAGGCAATGACGCTGCCGTCTTGCATAACGCTTTGGATCGACAGATCACTGCCGAGAAATTGTTCTGAGGCCAGATCGGATACATTCGATTCGCCCACAGCAACCATCTGTCCGGTTTTATCAATCGTCATGCAACTAAAATTCGGCTTGAGTGCAACCTTGCCCAGTGGCACAGGTTGGCTGTAGGTGAAGTTATAACCTTCGGGACGACCATCTATTAATTCAGCTGGAATCAAATGATCAACGAAATCCACGCCTTTTGCTGCTTTAGCGAATTGCGCGGTCAAGGAATCAATCTCGCTTTGATCCAACGTGCCATCGCCATTCTTATCCGCCGATTCCAGCGCGGCTTTGGCTTTGGAAATAAAAGCTTCTTCTTGCCCCGGCTGCTCAAAACTTAACCGGCCCTCCGCTTTCATCTCTTGAATTTGCGCTTCAAAAGTTTTTGTGGCCGTATCGACATTGAACGGCGTGCCCGCAACACCTGCGAATGTCGTCACCAAGGACGCCGCGCCTGCTTTAACGGCCTCCGACACAGGCTTCTCGCTTGTCATCATGTTTGCGATGATCGGGCCGATCACGGGAATTTTTTCAAGAAATTCGCTGATTTTTTCTAAGATGCCGGAAAAGTTACCTTCGCCCAGATTACTCAGACCGGGGATACCGCCCAATAATTGGCTCAAAAAGCCAAAGTCGCCATCTTCGGGCTTCTTTTTCTCTTCACTCATATACAACACCCTTTTAATTTATTTTATACACTTATGTAATTTTTCTTTATCATCGCATATTTAGGCGCTAAAGTGCAAGCAAAAGCGTGCAGATATGCTGTTTTCGATTATCACCATCGCCAAAAACAATCGCGCCGGGTTGGCGCGCACGAGTATTTCTGTGCAAAATCAATCTCTTACCGATCATGAGTGGATCATCATCGACGGCGCCTCAACCGATGGCACGGCAGAAGATCTCCCCACCTACAGCGCCCATGTGGTCTCCGAACCCGATCACGGCATTTACGACGCCATGAACAAAGGCTTGGCCCACGCGAAAGGCGATTATGTGGTGTTCATGAATGCGGGGGATCGTTTCGCCACCACTACCACGTTGGCCATTCTCGCCGCCGAAATTAAAAACACCAGCGCAGATTTCCTTTACGGCGATGCGTGGGAAGAGAGCATCCGGACGGACGCGATATTCTATAAATCCGCGCGCGATTTAACAGGACTTGCCTACGGTATGCCTACACATCATCAGGCCATGATCTACCGTCGCGAGACGATTGGCGCCTTGCGCTATGATACGGATTATAAAATCGCAGCTGATTACGATTTCACCTGCCGGTTTTTGCTGCAAGACCCTGCCCCAAAAGTCCGTCGTTTACGCGAACCGCTGTGTTTTTATGCGCTGGGGGGGTTGTCGATGCAGTTTGCTGGCCGCGCGCGGTGGGAGGATTTCCTGATCCGGCAACGCCTGCACATGATGCCCCTGCCTTTGAACATGATGTTCACCATGGCTAAAACCGCGCCATGGCTTATACGCTCGGCCTCGCCCGGGCTTTATCATTGGCTGCGATCCTTGAATAATAGGCCCCTCGCGCCCGTGCAAAATCAAACCCTGCCCGGCCGTCCCGCCATCCGCCTCGAATAAAATACGAATGCGCGAACGCCGCCGCGCCGCGCATCGGCAGGGCGCGAAATATTTTTTTGATGAGATTTCTAAAGATGCTGTTTTCTGTAGGCCAAGCGCTGCGCGCGTTCATGCCCGCCTCCCAGCGCGCATAGCGTTCGTGCCGCGTCTGCCATTGTTTCACATCATCAATCATATGCAGCATTTCCGATCTCAATTGCCCGATTTTTCCCGCCTGCTTCAACACAGGCTGATAATGCCCCTCGACCTCGCCCATGCCAGGCAGATCAAGATCATTCACCACGGGAAATGCCATGCGCTTGCGGTTGAATAGCGCCAGCTTGTTGTTTTTCAGACCGTGATGCAATTCACGCCCCGCCCACACATACCGCGCCCGCACAAAATATCCAGCCGCTGTATAATCTAACGCAGCAATTTCCCGCAGCAAATCCGGCGTGACAATCTCATCCGCATCGACAAAGAACACCCAATCATACGCCAGCGGCAGATGATCCAGACACCATTGGCGTTTCTTAGGGTAGCGCCCATCCCACATAAAATGTCTGGTTTTTGCGTTCATCTTTTGCGCAAGAGCAACGGTATTATCCGTACTGGCGGAATCAACTACCCAGATCTCGGAAAAACCCTGCAAGGCTTGCAGGCATCTAACAATTCGCGCCTCTTCATTACGCGTGACAACAATAACGCTGACGGGAATTTTAGGCACGCTCTTATCCCGGACGGCGCAGCGCATAGACAAGCAATCCCGCCCCCGCCCCCAACGCCATCAGGACCAAAACTATCAACGGCTTATCCGGCCAGCGCGGACGCGCCGAAGGTGCTGCGGCCTCGACAACCGTAGCGGCATAAGGTTGATCAATCGCCGCCAGCATCCGCATGCGCTCCTGCTCCATAAGCAAGTTGGTCAACGCCCGCTGGTTATCAGGATTAAGGGTACGCGATAAAGCTTGCTGCAAATAATCAATACGCTGCTGCGTATCGCGGCGCACCGTGTCCCGAATGATTTGATCTGCAGTGGCATGAACCTGCTGCAAAAATGCTGCAGCAAAAGCCGGATTGGGATGCAAGTAAACCATCCGCCGCATCATGGTGGCACCCACAGGTTCCAGCCGCACGCGCTGGCGCAGATATTCGCTCATCTCAGCCGCATTGCGGGGTGGTGCTTGCCGCCAGAAAATAAAAGCACGGTCCTGCGCCAGACCTTGCCGCACGGCCGGATCTCGCAGCAAAATATTGCCCACGGCGGGACCCGTAATCAATTGCTCGAAACGCGAAAAATCATTTATGTTGGTGGCGCTTAATTGCTGCATCACCATCTTCAGCGCAAACCAGTTTTCATTCCCGGAAGGGACCGGAGCCTCTGCGCCATTGATGGGATTGGCTGGTGCCAGCAAAACCTGGGCTTTATAGTGCTGCACCGCCAGCATGAAAAAACCCAGCGCGGCGCAAAGCCCGACCAAAGCCCCCAGCGCGATGGCCATACGCGCAGCAGCCATTAAACGCAGCAAGTCATGAAGGCTGGCTTCTGCAGCAGGCGCAGAAGGCGGCGGCGTCAAATCCGATGGCGGTTCCAGCCAATCGGCATAGTTCCGCTCCCGGGCAAAACCCTCCCGGCGCTCTTCTTCCAGGCGCTCGAGCATCTGCCGGTAATTCTCGGCTCGTTGATTGGCGTTGTGCATAATAGTGATTTATAGGATTGCGGCGCCAATTACAAATGCTTTGGCATGTGGTGCATATAACTACTGCTGCCAATCCTCTTGCACCACGCTCCAGGCCCGCTCTATCCAGGCATCCGTGGCCGCCTTGGGATTAAATTGCGCCGCTGCTGCCAGCGCACCCTCATGCGCCTTGAACCAGGCCTCGCCATCCATCCGAAATTTCTTGATCGCCTGCACAAGAAGATCAGCCCGTCCCGAGGGGATTACCGTGCCAGCGCCAAAGTCATGGATCACTTTGGCCACTTCCGATTGCGCAGGACCCACGAAAATTACAGGCCGTCCGACCGCCAGAGCCGAATAAAGACGCGATGGCACGACCAATCCCCCTGCGCGGTCCTTGAGCGTGATGATATGCACATCCCCACTTTCCATCACTTGCCGCCAGGTTTCAAGAGGTTGCGGCGGCAAGAAACGCATATTATCCAGATGCCGCTGTATCCGCTGGCGCGTCAGCATTTCGTAACGTGGGCCTTCGCCTACAAACATAAATTCGATTTCTGGATGTTCACTCGCTAACGCTTGCGCAGCATCGAGAATTATCTCCGGCGCATGCGCCCGGCCCACAGTGCCGGTATGCAAGATGCGAAAGCGCGGCCCAGCCTGCAATTGATATTCAGGCGGCCGTACAGTATCCGGCAAATGCATCGAAAATCGCGGTGTTTGATCGTCGCCCGGTTGCAGCAATTCCGGCTCTGGCCAATTGGCCACCACAGTCACCTGCCGAGGATCAAGGCCCTTGAGCGTGAGAATACGCGCCATGCAGCGGCCAATGGCAATCACGCGGTCGGCTTGGGTCATGGCACGGCGCACCTGCTCTTTGAATGCATCCATAACCAGCGCAGGCACCCAGACATCCAGCACCGGCAGCAAATCCGGATACACATCATGGCACCAGTGAATATGCCTGATTTTGCGCCATTTCTGCAGCAAGCGTCCAACGAGTATCAACAAGGGCGGGTCCGTCATACTCACCACAATCGCAGGCGAGGGCTGGCGAAGGGCGATCAGCAACATCTTTAGAAGAATGTAAAGATAATGAAACATACCCCGGGGTTTGGCGGGGCCGCGCGTTCGGACAATACGAACACCGCCGTCCCGCTCAGTGCCGCCCTTTTTTCCTGTGGTAATAATCGTCACCTGCCAGCCTTCCGCCGCCATGGCACGCGCCAAATCGCGCAGCAACCGCCCCGTCGCGCCAGGCGTCGGCGGATAGACACGATTAAGAAAAAGAATCGAAGGTCTGCGCATCAGACTTTAACGGATACATGAGCGTTGCCCAGCTTGCAACTGCGCATCGCGCAACCCGCAGCTAGCACCAGAATAAGGCCAAAATCGAGTGATTTATAACTCGCGTACAGAAGAATATCAATCACCACAGGACCCCATAAGCACAATACCATCACTGGCTGCCTCTTGCGTTCCTTTGTCAGAGCATGGAGTAAACTCAGGAGATAAAGACAGCCCAAAATCAAGCCTGTTACCCCGGCCTTGAGCAATAAACTCGAGAGCAGACTGTGCGTGAAATTCACACGAATGCCCGCAACAGCAGGTGATTCGAATGTCCCGCCCCAACCCAGACCGAAGAGGATATTCATCGGATCATCGCGCAAGGCATCCCAGACGGCTTGTATTTCGGCCCAGCGCTGATTGCCTCCGTAAAGCGTTGTCTTTTCCGCCAGCGCATGCCAAAGACCCACCCCTTGCGGCCAGATCATGATCGCCGCCAAAATGGCGATCATGATCATCGCGCTACTGCGAACGGGGGCGCGCGAAAATGTCATAGCAAAGAAAATGGCCACAGAGATTACGCTATAGGCAAGGCTGGCACGCTGCAGGCTCCAGCTCATCGCTATGAAAGGCAAAATGCAGAGCAAAAGACAAGCCACACCAAGCAAGACCTTCCGCAGGTCCGACACAGCGATCAGATGCGTAAATCCCCCTAGGGATAAAAACAAGGCCGCAAACAAAACAGTCGGCGCATTTGCAAAATACGACAGCGCATCCGTATCACCCAATGGCCAGAACCACCCCATCACCGGCGCCAGCGCGCGCACGGAGAAAAGCAACCCCGTCAGAACAACCCAGCGCGCATCCAGCCGTGTCAATACCAGCGGCAACGCCAGAAACAAAAGCCCAATGACATCGCGAAAAATCAAAACCGGGTCATTGCCGCCTAAAAATCCCATGAGCAGAGGAACGCTCAGACCAAAAAACAAAAAAAACTGCCCAGATGAAAACCATAAGGGATTATCGCCCTTATAACGAAACACATTCATGAGTCCGGACATACCAGCTGCGCCCATTAAAAAAGTGCTGATCGCGATTTCCACCGCGCCTGGACGATCGGGCGTGGGCGAGCCGGCCAATCCATAGATCAACAGTGCCAGGCCCAGACAAAGCGAGCGCAAAGGGATGTTCATGAAAGAAAGTCTTATCAGACTAAAGCGAACCCGTCATCACGCGGGCCATAGCGCCGGAACGTCGCGCCGTTGCAATCGAAAGCAATTCTTGTGTGTTCGCAGGTTCTTGCGCATTGCTCAAAACTTTCGCCTGCGGAACTTTGGCTGCCTGATCTATCAGGCCCAGAGTATTTTGATCTTGTTCCAATTTTTGCATCTGACTGCGTTCTAAGGCCTGCTTGAAGGCATCTGCGCCGCTGCGCGGTCCCTCCTGACGCAGGGCAGGGCTGACATAGGGTAGATCCGTGCGCGGTTCCACATCCTTGGATAGGGAATCGCGCGCATAGCCTTTGACTTGATCTTGCCCCTGATTTTTAAGTTGATTTTTCAACTGGCCGCTGTCGGGCACTTGCGGCACTGCGTTGGGAATGTTCTTGGGTACTGATTTCTGGCTTGGAGAAACATAAAATTGGCCCTGGGCATGAGCAGACGCCATAAATCCAAACACCATAAACAGCATAAGAATAAGGCAAAAATTTCTTGTCATTTTTTTATTCTAGCAGATAGCGGGAAAAAGGGAAAATTTAACGGATTGTTAAGGATTTTAGACGATTATTATATCAATCTGCTTAAAGGAAAAGACGTGACAAACGGCAGAAAAGGAGCGGTGTTATGAAGATCAATATCAAGGAATTTCTGGCCCACGCAGGCATCACGGAGCCGTTTTATCCCGGCAAGCGTCTGGTCCATGCCTGCCGTCAGCCCGGCGAATTCAAAAGCCATTGTGTCGTGCTGGACTGGCGTGATCCTGCCCGTGTGCGCATCGAAATCAAGGCTGGTTTGAATGGCCGCGACCTTGAGCCTAAGCAGCTCAAAAACTATCCGGTTTCATTCCAAAGCCCAACCTTTGTCGACATCGAATTCGACGACCATACCAACCTCAAAAATAAAGAGGAAGAAGAAGGCGATAGCAAAGGCCGGGCTTCCGGTGGCGGCAAAAAACCAGCGATGAAAAAGAATCTCGAGGAAATGCGCGCCCTGGCCACGCAAGCGTTTGGTGCTGTTCGCGAAGGGAAAATTCCTGAACTCGGACTCATCGCGCAAATCGTTGTAATGGGAACAAAGATTGCCAAAGAAGCTCATGGCAGTGTCATGGAAACGCTGGCCCATCAAATTCAGCACGCCAAAATCGCAGCTACGGATTTGCTGGCTCATGCAGGAAAATACATCACGCGTTATACGCCACCCGGCTTTCTTAAGCCAACTGGTGATGAGGATAAGGTCTATCGCTATGACAGGGAGAAAAACGCCGATATCGGCTTCCGCCCAAGTTTAAGCGTATAGCTTTTTTACCACGATTCTCACGCTCTTTTCTTAAGCCCCCATTCTGATAGGATGGGGGCGCATTTTTTGCCGCCCATGACAACAAACGAAGAAGAGCCGCGCAATCCCGATGAACAGGGCAAGATCCTGTCCTTTAACGATGCCCTGCATCGCCGACGCCAGAGCAAAACATCCGTGCCAAGCAGCGTATCACAAGGGCCTCTCTTCAATTTTCACCGCATTCCGCCTTTTGTGCGATCTCTGCTCAGTGCGATTTTGCTGATCAACATCCCACTGCTGGCGTTGGCGGACGAGAATGCGATTTTCTGGACCTTCTATCATTTTGGATTCATTCCGGGCGCCTATACAGGCTCTCTTGATCCGCAATGGCCATGGTTTTCTTTTGCGTTCGCACCTTTCACACATATGGTTTTGCATGGAAGCTGGCTGCATCTGATCATCAATACAGTCATGGCGCTGGCTTTTGGGACGTTGGTGGAACGCAGTTGGGGTTCTTATCGCGCCGCGCTCATGTTCGTCCTTAGCGGCCTGGCCGGGGTTGTTCTTTTTGCTCTTTTAAATCCGGATTCCACCATGCCGCTGATCGGCGCATCGGGTGGATTATCCGGATGGTTTGGCGCCAGCCTTGTCTTGCTTCATGCGCAAGGACGGTTGGGCAGCTGGCGCAGCGACAGCCCCTGGCCCATTATTTTATTCTGGGCCGGCTTGATGACTGTGGTCGCCTTCTTGAGTGGTGAACTCATTGCCTGGCAAGCACATCTGGGCGGCTTTTTTGCAGGTGCCCTTTGTGCCATGCGCTGGCGCGTTGACTAGGCGCTTGCCGCCAGACGCAATGTCTGCGCCATTTCCGGCAACCCCCAAAGGATGCTGTTAAACGCGCCATGCGGCTCGGCTACAGGTTGCCACTGCGGATAGATGCGCCCTGTCTGCGCACAAATCCAAACACCGGCAGGTGCAGAATCGCGCTGCTTCTCCAGCCAACTTCCAGCAGCAGCCGAATTGCCGCTCTGCACTTCAAGCGAAGCCAACGCAGCATAAAGACGTTGATCAGGGCCTAATTGTTCTGCCTTCATATAATATCCACGCGCCAAGCCCCAGAGCGCTTGCGCCTGCGCTTCCCGTGCCAGCGCCAGATAGCCCTCCGCCTGTGCAGGCGCAAGATCCACCAAACGCTTCATCCATTGCAGACGCGGAGATCCCTTGGCAGCCTTATGCGGGGGCATCAGATCATGCCACAGCGTTGCCAGTTCCGGATGCGCATGCCGCCGCCAGCATTTTAAAACCACAGCGCGCGCAGCCTGCGGCCTTCCTATAAGACGATAAAGCTGCGCCAGACGCAGCGCAGCCGGCACGAATTCCTGGTCCAGCCGCCATGCAGCTTTGAAAAAACCAAGGGCCTGCGCTTGATAGCCTTGCGCCAGAAAGTCATCGCCCTGCGCAATCAACAACGCACGGCGCAGGCCAATTGCTTGCGCTGAATCTTTACCATGTAAGCGCGGCAACAGAGCCAAAGCTTCTTGCCAGCGGCGCGTCCGCAAGGCCAGATCATAAGCCGATTGCAAAGCCCACTGCCCATGCCGCGCACGCGTTAAGGCCTTTTGCGCCAGCATGCGCGCTTGGGAAATATCATCTCGGCCAAGGGCAATTTGAATCTGTCCGCGCAATCCCAAAAATCCGCCGTCTTTATCAGCGCTCAATTTTTCAAACAAACGAAGCGCTGATTGCTCATCGCCCTGTAATTGCGCCGTTTGCGCTGCAAGCAAAAGCCTGAGCGGCGCCTGTGCCGGAAGAAATTTTCCAGCGCGCCGCACAGCGTGCGCCGCTGCTTTACCATCCCCAGCTGCTACAGCCGCCAGTCCGCGCGTGAGCACACGCAACCCCTTTTCCTGTCGCCGTTGCCGACGCGACAGCATCCAAAATCGCGGCCAATACAAAATGCTGTCAATGCTGCGCACCACAAAAATAAGCGCTAGAACAGCGGCCATAAGCGCCAGCAGCACAAATCCCAACTGCGCCTTGAGCGTATAATCCTGCCAGGTTATTTCCAGGGCACCGGGTTGATTCATCACCAAAACAGCCAGCGCCACCACTGCGCCTGTCTTCACGAGAAACCAAAAAGCCTGGATCATGGAATCTTAATTCCGTTTCAACACGTTGATACCGCCGCTGTCATCTTGAATCAGATCCGCAGGCGCATAACCACTGCCTTGTACTGTAAACGGGGCGCCACCGCGCACCTGACGTGCTATGCTTTGGCCCAGGAATGTCCCTACTTGCCGCGCATTCAAGGTTGCCTGTGCGCGTGAAATCCATGGCGCCAGCGTCTGCGCCGCCGGCCCATCGATACCCTGCACCAGCCCCAGCGCACCTGCTATGTCACCCATAGCTAGCCTTGCTTGCGCTTGATCCAACGTATTTTTGGTTTCGTTCTGCGCAGGTGCGGCTAATACATTCTCTCCGTTTTTCTCTACCTGAAACACGGTACTGAGCTGTGCCTTTAGACGATCGCTCACCGACAGATCCTCGCCTTTAAGCGATGCAACCACCGCATCACCCGCAATTGTTTTTAATTCCCGGCTCAGACCCTCTGGCGTCAGCACACCAGTCTGTGCTTGCGGCGCTAGTCTGCTCAATGCGTCTTGCAGCGCCGGATCATCCGCAGCACTCAGTCGCGACAATAATTGTAAATCCTGATCGAAAGGTTGATTGTCACGACCCAGGGCCGTGCGAAACTGATTCATCGCCAGTAGCAGGGCCGCTGCCTTCAATTCGCTCGCAGGAATTTCAGCAAAAGTTTGCGCCAATGTCGGATCCTGTGATCGCGCTGCTTCCAAGATCTGAGCGGGCGCAACATCGGGCGTCGTGTTCTGTGATAAAAGTGTATTCAGCGCTTGCACCGTCGCATCGAGCTGTGCCTGTCCCCCTGCGCTGGCGGCCAGATTCTGCATGCGCACCCACAATCCTTGCAGGGCTTGCGTCGCAGCCAGTGATTTCAAATGGCTCTCCATTGCCTGGAGACGGGCGTTTAAATCGCCTGCTTCCGCGCCCAGAACATCCTGGGAAAGAGTTTGCGCCTGTGCGATAGCAGCATTCAGGTTCTGTTGGGCATTCTGAGCCTGTTCCTCCAGAACCTTCATCCGTGCATCCCAATCGGAAGGTGTCTTGTTTTGGCCGCCAAGGCGACCAGAACCAGAAGGATATTCAACATGCTGCTAAAAATTCCTTGATTAGCATTCGTGTAATGGGTGGTACGCGGCGCGTACGCACGCGATGCCGTTGGGGATTTCGGCTGCGATGCCATTGCGGGCTCGGATGATCCATTCACATTGGATGTGATATGCAAAAATTCATCAAGCGCTATTCCATGCTGATTAGCCGCTTCGCGCAGCGTGACAAAGCGATTTTCGGGTATGGCGTTGCGTTTCTTCCATCCTTGAATGGTGGTGACTGGAATCCCGGTCTTGGTCGCCATCGGACGTAAGCCCCCAAACTGTTCGATCAGGGCAGGTACATCGACTGTACGTGTCATATCGTTCTTCATGCATCACCTTCTTGCAAGGCGCGTTTATTAAAGCTTCTGCGCGATCTGTTGTATAAGATCCCGCATCGCCGCACCACGCGGAACCGACGCAGTGTACGTCTTGTACCAGCCCGCGTCCTGTACGCAATCTAGCACGTTTTTGCTGATTGACAAGGCGGTGATAGAAGTAAAACATTCTCGCAATCCAGCTTGGGCCGCAAGCTGCATGAAAACCCTTGCCGATCGCGCGGAATAAAATGGGATAAGGGAGACCCTTCCTTGCCGCAAAGCCGTCTGGGTCACATTCCCAAGCTGAGATGCGGGCATAGCCGCATAAACAATATATTCAAGAACTTTTATGTTGTATGTCTGAAATTCTGCCTGAAGATCATAAGCACAATCTTGCCCGCGCACATAGGCAAGATGTTCGAACAGTTCAGACTGAGCTTCTTTCGCCTTTAAAATAGTTTGTGCCAGCGCCGCAGAATCTTTGGGGCCCGTTGTCACATGATGAAAACCATGCTCCAATGCCACTGCTTCTGTTTCGTCGCCGACAACAAACAACGGTTGCCGTTTTGCTGCCGCGGTGAAATGCCCATGGCGCAGCGCCTGCGCACTGGTCACCACCCACGCCCGTCCCGGCGCTGCCGCCAGCGGCAGATGCGGCTGAGACACAATGTGCAAAACAGGATCCACAAGATAAGAGATTTGCAAATGGGCAAGCTGCTGCGCCAGCTTATCCGCGTCGGGTTGCGGGCGGATAATCAGAACCTGTCCTGCCATCACGCCACCTGTTGCAAAAGCCCGTGTGGTAATCTCCGGCGAAGAATACTGGCCTGTGCCGCGCCAAACTCTTTTGCCTGCGCTTCATCGACTACCGCCTGCTCTGCCGCATGTTCATAGATTTTCGAGCCATCCAGCGCTGCGACGGCTAGCCGCAAACGGAGCTGATGACCGGCGCGCTGCGCATAAGCACCAATCGGCGTGTGACAGGAACCATCCAGCGCCCCCAGTGCTGCCCGCTCCGCCGCAACACACAACACAGTCTGCATACAAGTGAGCGGATCAAACAATGCAGCAATCGGCGCGTGGGCAATTCCTGTTTCAATTCCGATCGCGCCCTGGCCTGCCGAAGGTAAAAATTCATCCGCCTGCAAAATAAAATCCGCGTGATGATCCAAATTCAAACGCTTTAAGCCCGCGAGCGCCAGAAATGTCGCATCCACTTGCCCAGCCGCAAGTTTGTCAATCCGCGTTTGTACATTGCCGCGCAAAGGCACAACTTTTAAATCTGGCCGTCGCGCCAGCACAAAAGCCTGCCGCCGTACGCTGGCTGTACCAATGATGGTATCAGAAGGAAAATCCGCAATTGTTCTCAATCCCTTTAGTCGCGGGCCCAACAATACGGCATCGCGGACATCCTCGCGCGGCAGCATATGTTTGATTTGCAATCCCGCCGGTAGAACAGCGGGCATATCTTTCATCGAATGCACAGCGGCATCAATCTCGCCGCGCAGCAGTACTTCCTCAATTTCCTTGGCGAACAGGCCCTTGCCGCCTTGTTGCGTGTTTAGGCGCGTCTCGCCGTCTTGCGGCTTCCAGTCGCCCGACGTTGTAATGATGCGTACAGCGATCTCCAAATCCGGCCAATGCGCGCGCAAGCCCGCGCACACCATATCCGTCTGCAACCGCGCCAAGGGCGAGCCGCGCGTGCCCAAAATAATCTTCTTCATGAGGGGTTTATAGCATAGCGCCTGAGGCAGAACAGCCAATAAACTTGAGAAACCCCGCAAGATATGGTCATGTGACGCATGCTTGTTTTGGGTATTGAAACCAGTTGCGATGAAACCTCGGCTGCGCTTGTGGATGATGTAGGGCGCGTCCATGCGCACCTGATCCTCTCCCAGCTCAAGGATCATGCCGCCTTCGGCGGCGTCGTGCCGGAGCTTGCGGCACGCAAGCATCTTGAGCATTTACCCACTCTTATCGCGCGTACTCTAAGCGAAGCGGGGAAAAATTTCAAGGATCTCTCTGCTGTGGCTGCCACCGCCGGGCCGGGATTGATCGGCGGCTTGCTGGTGGGCACGATGATGGGCAAGGCGATTGCGGCTGCACATGATTTGCCCTTTATTGCAATCAACCATCTTGAGGGCCATGCCCTGACACCGCGTCTTACACACCGGATTTCCCTTCCCTATCTTCTTTTGCTGGTTTCAGGCGGGCATACGCAAATCCTTTGCGTGAAGGGCGTAGGCGACTATGAGCGCTGGGGCACAACGCTCGATGACGCGGCGGGCGAATGTTTCGACAAGGCCGCCAAACTCATGGGCCTGGCCTATCCCGGCGGGCCGCAGGTGGAGAAAATGGCCGCGCAATGCGCGGATATCGAATCCGCCCGCGTGCGTTTTCCCCTGCCGCATCCTCTGCAAGCGCGCAAGGATTTCAATTTCTCTTTCTCCGGCTTGAAGACTGCGGTGCGCCAGCATGTCGAAGCCCTGCCGCAAGGTGCGTTGAAACAGGCGGATGTGGCTGATCTTTGCGCGTCGCTTCAAGCCACCATCGCCGATGTGATGGCGCAACGCTGCGCGCGCGCGATGGATCGTTTTGCAATCGAATTCCAAACCGATTCGCCTGTGCTTGTCGTGGCCGGTGGCGTGGCGGCGAATAAAGCGCTGCGGACACGATTGGAGCAAGAGGCCGCCGCGAAAAATTTCCGCCTCTGCGCGCCGCCTTTGAATTTGTGCGGCGATAATGCAGCGATGATCGCCTGGGCGGGGGTGGAGCGTCTGCGCCTCGGCCTTACCGACGGCCTCGATTTCAAAGCGCGCCCAAGGTGGCCTTTGCATGAATTGAAAAAGAGGACGGAGTAAAATCACTCCATCCCCTTCCATCTTTAGATCGAGGTAAAAACTAGCCCACTAACGCGCGGCGGATCACATCCACATCCTGCGCGACCTGCGAATCATCGCCGATCAACTCTTCTACCTTGCGCACGGCATGCATCACCGTGGTGTGATCACGGCCGCCGAATTTGCGACCAATTTCCGGCAGCGAACGCGCGGTCAGAAGCTTGGCCAAATACATCGCCACTTGACGTGGACGCGCCACCTGACGCGCACGGCGCGCAGAGTGCATGTCGGTCAGGCGCAGATTGTAATGCTCGGCGACTTTCTTTTGAATTTCATCAATCGTGACGCGCCGGTCGTGGGAACGCAGCAGATCCTGCAGCACTTCCTGCGTCGTTTCGAGCGTGATCTCCTGCTTCGCCACGTCGGCATGTGCCACGATGCGGTTGAGCGCTCCTTCGAGTTCACGCACGTTGGACGTGACTTTCAGCGCCAGAAATTCCAGCACCGAATCGGGCACACTGGCCTTCAGTTGCGCGCGCTTGGCCTGCAGAATGCCCAAACGCAATTCGTAGGAAGTGGGCTGGATGTCCGCCACCAAACCCCAAGCCAGACGCGAGCGCAGACGCTCATCAATCCCCGCCAGGTCAGACGGCGCACGGTCGGCCGAGATAATGATCTGCTTGTTCTGATCCACCAGCGCGTTGAATGTGTGGAAAAATTCTTCCTGCGTTGATTCCTTGCCGGCGATAAACTGAATATCGTCGATCATAAGAATATCAACACTGCGGAACTGCTCCTTGAAATTCATCGTCTCGTTCGAGCGCAGCGCACGCACGAACTGGTACATGAATTTCTCGGCTGAAAGATACATCACAGTCTTGGCTGGCCAGAATTCTTCCATCGCATGCGCGATCGCGTGCATCAGGTGCGTCTTGCCCAAACCAACACCGCCATAGATGAACAGCGGATTGAAGGGGACGCTCATGCTCTCCACAACCCGGCGCGCCGCAGCATGAGCCAGAGCATTGGATTTGCCGATTACGAATGTTTCGAATTTGAAGCGCGGGTCAAGCGGAGAAGCCAGCGCGGCAATTGCCTCTTTGCGGTTCTGGTTGGCAAGAGCTTGTGCAGAAGACGAGCTTTGCGAATCGGCCGAAGCGCCCACAGGCTCCGCATCCGCAGATGTTGAATTCTGCACGACAACAAATTGTACGCGCTTGATATCGGCATTGGCCTGGGCGCACATCTCAAGAATGCGGCTAGCATAGTGATTTTGAATCCAGTCGCGCATAAAGCGTGTTGGAACGGAAATCTCCATCGTGCCGTGGTAATAGGCCTGCAACGCCAGCGGTCGCAACCAACTGCGGAAAATCGCCTCCCCGAATTCCTTGCGCATGTCCTGATGTACCTGCTCCCACTGGGCGCGCATTTCCGCGCTAGGCTCCAGGGATTCAGGCTGTATCTGCATGGCACCGCTAAGATAGGCAACTTTTCCGCCAAAGTCTGACATGATTTTCATTCTCCGTTACTTAAAATTTTGTCCAGAACGCAGCAAAACGCAGACAACAAAAAGACATCCAGACAAGGCGCTATACCAATGTCTGCTTTGGTCTTTTAGGTTCTTTATAAAATTTGGAAGAAGTCCAAAGTTGTAAAAACTTTTTATTCTTCCCGAATAAACCGATTCGCTCGGTTTTTTACGAAGGCTACGGATCCCCCTTAGGCTCAGCCGCTACCCCATCACACACACTGGATAAAAAATTCATTCACCCGTGCATGGGGATAACTACAACAGGTTTTTTATCCACATGCAACAAGATCAAAGAGAGAACATCGAAAAAAGAAATTTTTTTATTTTAGATTTACCAGTATAAGCGCAAAAACCTGAAGAAATTACTTTCTCCAGGGAAATAATACTAAAGAATTCAGGAAGCGCTTTGAAGTAATGTTTACTTCAATGCTTTCACGCGCGCTGCAAGTCGCGACATTTTTCGCGCAGCTGCATTACGCTTGAGCAATCCCTTGGAAACGCCGCGGCCCAATTCCGGCTGAACGTCTTTCAAAGCGGTTTGCGCCGCCGTACGGTCGCCCGCAGCAACAGCTTGCTCAACTTTTTTAATGAAGGTCCGTAAACGGCTCATCCGAGCGCTATTGATGAGCGCGCGGCTGGCATTTCGTCTGACGCGCTTACGCGCTGAAGGTGTATTGGCCATCGGTTATCTACCCGTTGTTATCGTCATGAAAAGATGATCGAAGTGGTATAAGCGCCCACACCCCCCGTTGTCAAGTTTTGTATGTGGATAAAATGAGAATTTTTCTATTGCCCGGGTTCAGTCGGGCGCACAAGCAAGCTGAGCACTAGTCCCTGCCCACCCGCCGCCTGCGCCACGGCTAGTTCCAGCACTTCACCCTCGCGAAAGTATTGATTTTCCAAGGTTTTCCGCCAGCCCAGCTGAGGCAGGGTTGTTTGATAAAAAGCCATCACTGCCGCTGCGTTCACGAGGCCAAGACGTGCTTTGCCCTCGGCGATTCGGCCTTGCGGGGAGTCGAACAGCGAAGCCTGAGCCTCCATCTCCTCCAGACCCGCCATTAGCGGAATATCAGGCAGTGTCTGAAAAAACTGCTGCTGCGCCAGCGCTGGAACAGTCATAATGAACAACACGATCAAAAGCACAGCAAGGCGAATCATCATTCCACCTTATCTGCGCATCGGGGACAATAAAAGCTGCTGCGCCCAGCTTGCACCACACGATCCACAACCCCAGCACAGCGCGGGCGCACGCATGTTTCTCCCGCGCGGTCATACACTTTAAACTGGTGCTGAAAATATCCTTTTGCGCCATCGGCGCCGCGATAATCGCGTAATGTACTGCCGCCCGATTCAAGAGCCGCATGAAGCACATTTTTCAAACTTTGCGCCAATCTGTTGGATGCTGATTTCCCAAGATTTTGACATCCGTGTAGGGGATGAATTCGCGCTTCATAAAGAGCTTCACAAGCATAGATATTCCCAATCCCAGCAACAACGCGTTGATCGAGAAGGGCCGTTTTTATGGGGCTCTTGCGTTTGCGAAGCGCTTCATAAAGCGTCGCGCCATCGAACGCGGCGGCGAGTGGCTCCAGGCCCATTCCTGCAAACGGCTTATGTTCTTGCCAATTTTTCAAAGGCAATAGCGTCATGAAACCAAAGCGACGCGGATCATGAAAAACGATGCGATGCGCCTGCTGGTCTTTTTCAATTTCAAAGATCACATGATCATGCCGCTGCGGCTGATACGCATGAAAATTCTGCGCCACACCCATATGTCCCGACATGCCCAGATGAACAACCAGCATATGCGTCTTGCCTATTGGAAAAAGCATGTATTTTCCGCGCCTCAGCGGCAAACCAATTCGCTGCCCATTCAAGCTTTCAGAAAAATTTGTCGGCAGGGGTTGGCGCAAATCAGCGCGACGAATCTGGACCGCGCGAACCATGCCATTCTCCATCCAGGGCTGAAGGCCGCGCAATGTTGTCTCGACTTCGGGTAATTCTGGCATAGAACGAACATGGAGAGATTGCAAAGAGGAATCAAGTCGCTGAACCACAAAGAAAAAACCGGCTGCAAAAACAGCCGGTTTTAAGTTGCGTGTGTGGGGATTCAAAAGAACATATTTACTCGGTTTAACCCGAAGGTATATGAATAATATATGCGCTTTGATGATAGTTTTATAACATAGAACTTGACCTGTCAAGAAAATAGTGCAATAATCTATGAAAATAGCCTTTGCGAACCGTTTTCGAATATATGGAAATTTTTTAGTGGACAGGATTACTGCTTTCAGGGTATAGAATAGAACCGGCAAATATAAGTGTGAGGAATTTATGGGTGCGGCTTGCCGCACCTCACCTGTAACCGGAAAAGTGAGAGAACAAAATGCCTACGATTGAACAAATCCGTGCCGCCCGCGCCCTCCTGGACTGGAGCCAATCCGACCTGGCCGATCGCGCCGGCCTGTCGCAAACCGGAATCGCCCGCATAGAAAACGGAACGAACCAACCCAACTCCAGCACGTTGGCCAAAATTGAAGCAGCGTTTGAAAAAGGCAGTATCGAGTTTCTTGGTCTTTCAGGCGTTCGTTTAAAGACCGGCGAAATCAAAACCTTCCGCGGCCAGGAAGGTTTTCGCGCTTTTATGGATGATGTTTATGAGACCGCGCGGGATAAAGGTGGGGAGATTTGTTTGTTTAATGGTGTGCCACGCTTCTTTTCTAAGTTCTTAGGTGAAGAGTGGTACCAGATGCACTCCGCGCGTATGCAACAGATTAAAGATAAATTCACCTTCAAGATTATCGTTAGAGAAGGCGATGAACATACGATTGCGCAAGGCTTTGCTGAATATCGTTGGTTTCCTGAGAACTTATTTAATGAACGCACGTTCTATGCTTACGGCGATCGTTTGGCATTTATGAATTTCTCGGATGACAATGTTACCATACGTGTTCTCCCACAAGAGGAATTTGCAGATAGCTTTAGAGTTTTATTCAACATTGCGTGGGACAATATTGCTAAGCCTATTAGGAAATAGACTCTCGTATGACAACACAAGCAGAGAACCGCCCCCAAGATGGAGCCAGTTCACCAGCTAATGCTGGTGAAGAGTTTGGCAATGTTGCCAAGCCAAGATCTGTCCCCGCGCGACCTCTTGAAAGGGAAGAGTTTAAACTCTTGCATCTTGCAATTTCCCGCGGCCAACGAGAGGCGCGTCGAAGCAAAATTGCTCAAGGTGACCCGCCGCCTGCCTTCTTACGTATGATAAGGGTAACAGATGCAACAGCGGATGATTTCTTGCATCATTTGCAACGCGTGGGAGCCAAATATGGATGGGATCGCCGGAGAAAATACCAAGATAGCAATAAGCCGGCACTAGAAGAAATGATGCGAAAACCGGAGACGAGATTATACATCTTCCTCGTTTCCAATCAGCCTGCAGGCTTTTGTTTAATTACTCCTATTGATGGGATGCCTAGTTTGGATCACGAACAAAGACAAGGCTTAGAAAAAACTGCAGTCATCGATGAATTTAAAAAGAAACATAGATTAACGGCAGATTCCCGCGCTATCGAGATTAATAAAATCGGTCTTTATGATGAGTTCACAGGTAAGAATTATGGAGACGTCTTTCTTGAAAAAATCTTTACTGAACTTTTTGAGAAAGAGGGAAAATACGATATCATTTATTTAGATACCAGAGATACAAATCATCCTGGTGTTCCAGGATTTTATCGTGCCCATGGCATGCGCCTTATAAGAACTGAGCATTTACAGAGTGATCTTGTGCCTCCTGAGACCGCACCAACATGGCAACCAGCACCCATTAATCGCGAGCGCGTTTTGATTATTAACGGTGGCCCACCAAAGCCTTGGCCTGCTGATATCCCTCCACCATCTCCACCTGATGGCCCTGCCTAAAAAAGCCGCTCAGAAATGAGCGGCTTTTTTGTTTTTGGATTTTGTGCGGTTGGGAAGACTGCCCCCGCTTGCGCGGGGACAGCTCCGTACAGATTCTTAAAAATCCATATCACCCATGCCGCCCATACCGCCGCCGGGCATCCCGCCAGCGCCGCCTTTTTTGTCTTCAGGCGCGTCGGTGATGATGGCTTCGGTGGTGATGAGCAAGCTCGCCACGGACGCCGCATCTTGCAGCGCGCAGCGCACAACCTTCACCGGATCAATGATCCCGGCTTTCACCAGGTCGCAGAACTCGCCGTTCTGTGCATCGTATCCGTAATTGCTGTCTTTTTGCTCCAACAGCTTGCCAACAATGACCGAGCCTTCGGCACCGGCATTCTCGGCAATCTGGCGGATCGGCGCCTGGATCGCACGACGCACAATCTCGATGCCCACATCCTGGTCATCGTTCGTGCCTTCGAGCTTGTCCAGAACCTTCGTGGCGTAGAGCAGAGCCGCACCGCCGCCGGCGATGATGCCTTCCTCAACAGCCGCGCGTGTGGCATGCAATGCATCGTCCACGCGGTCCTTGCGCTCTTTCACTTCGACTTCGGTTGACCCACCGACGCGGAGCACCGCCACGCCGCCCGACAATTTCGCCAGACGCTCCTGCAGCTTTTCCCTGTCGTAGTCGGAGGTGGTTTCCTCGATCTGTGCGCGGATTTGGGCGCAGCGGCCTTCGATGTCCTTCTTCTTGCCCGAACCGTCGACGATGGTCGTGTCATCCTTGGTGATGGTGACCTTCTTCGCGGTGCCCAGCATGGCGAGCGTGACATTCTCCAGCTTGATGCCCAGATCTTCCGAGATCACCTGGCCGTTGGTCAGCAGCGCGATATCTTCCAGCATCGCTTTGCGGCGATCACCAAAGCCAGGGGCTTTCACGGCGGCAATTTTCAAACCACCGCGCAGCTTGTTAACGACCAGCGTCGCCAGAGCCTCGCCTTCTACGTCTTCTGCGATAATCAGCAGCGGACGGCCCGACTGAACAACCGCTTCCAGAACCGGCAGCATGGACTGCAGGTTGGAGAGCTTTTTGTCGTTGAGCAGGATGTAAGGATTTTCCAGCGTGCAGATCATCTTGTCCGCATCGGTGATGAAGTAAGGCGAGAGATAACCACGGTCAAACTGCATGCCTTCGACGACTTCCAGTTCGCTCTGCAGCGACTTCGCTTCTTCAACCGTGATGACGCCTTCCTTGCCGACGCGCTGCATAGCTTCAGCCAGCATCTCGCCGATTTCGGATTCGCCATTGGCCGAGATCGTGCCGATCTGCTTGATCTCTTCCGATCCTTTAACACTCTTGGCGCGCTTTTTCAGATCTTCAACAACAGCCGTTACCGCCGCATCGATCCCACGCTTAAGGTCCATCGGATTGCGTCCAGCGGACACAGCCTTCAGACCTTCACGCGAAATCGCCTGGGCCAGAACCGTTGCCGTCGTGGTGCCGTCACCTGCTTTGTCATTGGTCTTGCTTGCGACTTCACGGATCAGCTGCGCACCCAGATTCTGGCGCGAATTCTTCAGCTCGATCTCCTTCGCCACCGTTACGCCGTCTTTCGTCGAGCGCGGCGCGCCAAACGATTTCTGGATCACAACGTTACGGCCTTTGGGGCCCAGCGTTACCTTTACTGCGTTGGCGATGATATCCACACCCCGCAGGATTTCTTCTCTTGCTTCCTCATGGAAGCGAACTTCTTTAGCAGCCATAGTTTAATACTCCTTCTTTCATGTCATCCCCGCGAAGGCGGGGATACGGTTAATTTATTTTTTTCTTTTCCTGCAACCGCTGCAGCGCAGCGTCGTGGAAAAGACCATTGCAGCTACGCTGCAATCACCCCAATAATGTCAGACTCCTTCATGACCATCAGCTCTTCGCCGTCGATCGTGACTTCGGTGCCGGCCCATTTGGAAAACAGGACGCGGTCGCCCTTCTTCACATCCAGCGGACGCACCTGGCCGTTATCGTTGATATGGCCCTTGCCGGTAGCGAGGATTTCGCCTTCCATCGGCTTTTCCTTGGCAGTGTCGGGAATGATGATGCCCCCGGCGGTTTTGCCGCTTTGCTCGATCCGGCGGACCAGCACGCGGTCATGCAGAGGCGTGAAATTGACTTTCTTGGCCATTGACTATCTCCTTGGCTCTAGAGTTGCACAGCAGGTTTTCCGGACTTCGTTAAACATCCGAAAAACCCCTTATCTCACAAGCGGGCAGACTTTGTTAGCACTCCACATCTGTGAGTGCTAAGAGTTATAGGCGCATAGCGCTAGAATTTCAAGTCTTATAAGTCTCAAATATCCCTCGTAAGGCATGGCGAAGTATATTTTCTAGAATACTTAACCGCCCCGGCACCTGATAAGGCGGGTTGAGGAGGATCACGCCGCTGCCATTAAAGGTTTCCGCCTGATGGCGGGGGTGCTTGAGGAACTCCCAAATAAAGACATCTTCGCCCCAATTTTGCGCGGCTTCGTGCAATTCCGGCACAGGCAGATGCGCCTTGATCGGATACCAGATCATATAGGTGCCGGTGGGCCAGCGCTTCTTCCATTCCTTCATTTGTTTCACAAGGGTCTGGAATTCATCTTTCTTCTCAAACGGCGGGTCGATCAGCACCAAGCCGCGGCGCTGGGTGGGCGGGATGTGCGCGCGGATCGCCTCATACGCATCCATCTGCAGCACGCGCGCATTCTCAAATCCGCCCAGATTAGCCTTCAGCGTCTGCACATCCTCAGGGTGCAGCTCATTGGCCAGCAGTTGATCTTGCGGTCGCAGCATTCTTGCAATCAAAAGTGGTGAACCGGGATAGTGTTTGCGTTTCCAGTCTTTGGCGATTTGTCTTTGATAAAGTTGGATATCGTCAGGCGCTTCTTGCACCGCCATTAGCGCCGCAATCCCCGCCTCATATTCTTTGGTCTTTTGAGCCTGCTCTGATTTCAAATCATACAGCCCGCAACCCCCATGCGCGTCGAGCACAAAAAACCCCTTCTCTTTCTGCTTCAGATAGTCGATGCACAGCACCAGAGCCAGATGCTTCATAACATCGGCAAAGTTCCCGGCGTGATAGATATGGCGATAGTTCATAGCCTTCCTTCACCCTTTTTTAAGGAATTTTCAAGGAATTTTAGGTAATATAATTCTATGGCCACGTTTGAACGTCAACTCAACGACTATCGCCTGACCACCGCCCACATCTATTACCACATGCCTGACCATGTCCATTTGCTGCAGGAATTTCTGTGGCAGGAGTATGATCTGGCACCACGCTTTCCCATGCTACATAAATTTCTGGATTTCTGGGTGCGGGAGCTGGAGGGCAAGCTGCATTCGGTCTATGTTGCAAAAATCCCCATCATCACGCCCGGCGACTGCCGATTTGCCGCGTGGCAGGGAACCCTGCATTAATCCTTCTTGCGAAACACGTATTCCGCGCAGCCTGAACCAAATAGACCGCACGCCTTCATCGGCTGCGTATTGAAGCATTTTTCCAGCATAAATCCGCGCTGCGTCATAAAATCGTTCACATCTTGCGGGGTTGCGGATTCATAAGGATAGCCGCCCAACCAGTCGCGCACATCAGTGATAAAATTCATGCCGCGCTTGACATGGTAATTTCTGAGATAGGCAGAAAAATTTCCGCCCGCCGCGGAATAAGCCAATCCATAGAGCGCCATATAAACGGTTTCACAGACACGTCGCACAAAGCGCGGTGCGCTTTTATAAAATTTCTTCTCTATCTGCCAGAACCGACACAATGGTGTTTGCTTGTACAGCGCGATCACCAGGCAGCCCCCCGGCCGCACATACAGCGCCGCATGATCGAGCGCCGCCCACAATGCGCCCGTATGGTGCAACACGCCCCAGCTATAGACAATGTCATAGGGCGCTTTGGGCAATTCCGGCGTACGTAGGATGTTGCCCTCCTGCACATGCCAGTTTTCGCCAGGCGCATAATTTTGCAACAAATCCTTCGCCGTAGTCACCGATTGCGGATCGAAATCAACGCAGCAAACTGATGCCGCCCCCAGGCGTAGCATCGCCAGCGCATGCAAACCGGAACCGCAGCCGATGTCCAAAATGCTGCGGTTCTGCCATTCGCTTTCAGGCAGCAGGCTGAGCAATGCTTCCTGCGCGCGAATGATCTTCTCCATGCCGATATGCTGCGCAAAGTCAGCCCAGTTCTCTCCGAATTTAAAGTGTGTTTGAACGTCATAGCGTTCATCGTTCTCGTGCAATATTTGCATCATAGTTCCGTCCCCGGAGCCAATGTTAGCATTAAACCATCTAAAGTTTCATCCATAATTATTTGACAAGAAAGGCGGGAATTTTCCTGTACCATAAAGGCCTGATCATCCAGCAAATCGCGCTCTTCGCCCCGCATGGGGGCCAGGCGCGCGACCCAGCCCGGATCAACATAGACATGACAGGTGGCGCAGGCGCAGGCGCCGCCGCATTCAGCCTTAATCGGCAGGCCGTAATCACGAATGATCTCCATCACACGCCAGCCTTCGATGGCTTCAAGGGTTTGCTGATTTCCTTTCTGGTCGGTTACATGGATATGCACGAACACCTCCCTTAAAACACTTTCCGGTCCGGAGCGCCCTGCAGTGCGCTTCGAATGCCATAGGCCATCGCAACGTTGCCGATCACCGCGATTAAGACCGCGAACAAAGACTGCAAAAAGAAATTTAGCCCAATCAGCGCCAGCGGTGTATTCGCGGAGCTACCGCCGAAGGGCGCATTTAAAAGCTGAACAACAATAATCAGCACCATACCCGGAGGCACCAAAGTTACAACCCAAATGCCCATCATCTGCAAGGACGAGAAATAGCTGCGAATATGCTGCAGAAATTGCTGCATCGAAATATCCATCACAACCGGAATATGCAGCCAGAATAAGCGAAAGAGCCATACTGTTGTCGCTAAAATCGCCAGACTGGCCAGAAACTCCATCATGCTTGCACTGTCCCCCGCTTCGGGCGCATGTGGCGCCAATTGTTCTAGCGGTCCCATCGCCAAACCCGCTGCCAGTGAAAGCATCATCTGAACCAGCACATAAACAAGCGTCGCCCCCAACAAGGGTCGTTGCAGGCCGAGAAGCGATTCCTGTATGCCAAACATCGCCATGCGAACGCACACGGCAATCATCCAACCTTCCATGAAAGTGGCGGGAATGAAGATCAAACCTTGCCGCAAAATATTGTCCTGCCATCCCAGCGCAAAAACCAGCGCCAACGAGGCTGTCTTTGTGAGGACAGGGAGCGCAGCGAGGCGCAAAACCAAGCCGCGATTATCCCAAGCAAAACGATAGCCACTTGCGGCGGAATCGATAAAATCAAATGATGCCATTGCGTTTTTTCTAGCAGTTTGTGGGCCATCCGGCAATGGATCGTCTCTTCCGGAACCGCTTCAGTCCCGATTGTTTTTGAACTGCAAAAGTCTATGATATGGCTCCATGAATACGATAGTTGCCCCCAATTCCCGCCGCCTTGGCATCGCGTTGTGGCTGTTTCTGACAGCCGCCGCCGTTTTTATCATGATCCTGATCGGTGCCATCACGCGCTTGACCGAATCTGGCCTGTCGATGGTGGAATGGAAACCGCTGATCGGCGCCATTCCCCCGTTGAATCATGAACAATGGCAACATGTTTTTGATCTCTACAAAAAGACGCCGGAGTTCACGCAGAAAAATTTCTGGATGGAGCTGAGCGATTTTAAAACCATCTTTTTCTGGGAATGGCTGCATCGTTTCTGGGGCAGGTTGATCGGCTTGATATACGCGCTGCCCCTTTTATATTTCTGGATGCGAGGCAGAATCCCGCGCGGCTATAGCTTGCTTTTATTGAGCATCTTGTTTCTAGGTGCGCTTCAAGGCGCACTGGGCTGGTACATGGTCAAGAGCGGCCTTATCGATATCCCCGCTGTCTCGCATTACAGGCTGGCTGCACATCTGGGGCTGGCATTGCTGATTTTCATGGCCCTGATCTGGACCGGGTTCAACCTCGTGAACACACATATCCTCTCACGGTCAAATCCTCCTTTGTTTTACCACGGGCTGGGCGTTCTGCTTTCCGCCTTAATCACCATCACCTGGGGCGCATTCACAGCCGGCCTCGATGCCGGATTGATCTATAATGAATTCCCCACAATGGGAGGCCAGTGGGCGCCGCCCGACCTTTGGCATCTAAGCCCAGAATGGCTGAATTTTTTTGAAAACCCCGCGGGTGTGCAGTTCTTACATCGTTGTTGGGCGTTCTTTTTCCTGATCATGGTCTTTGGCTGGCTCGGCCATGCCACAGTACGGCGCGGCGCATTTCCAGCGCTGTGGGCTCTAGGTTTGATGATCGTGATACAGCTGGGCCTTGGCATCGCCACCGTAATCCATGCCGTGCCCGTCGGCTTGGCAACTTTACATCAGGCGGGCGCGGTCATTATTTTATTCTTGATTGTGCTTGCGCTATTCCAGCTGCAGCCGCGCCGATAGATAAAAAGCGGAAGACCGAACGCGACCCGGCGAAATTCGTTACGGCTGCTGCCTTTCGGCCCTGACCGGATTAGCGACACGGCCGCCCGCGCCGATCTTCCGTCGATATATATAGGTGCGTGTACGGCACAAATCCAGCGTTTTTCAAACCTGCATGCAATTTTACTTGAATTCGGACTCATTTTGCCGTTACCTGCACAAGCCCATCTCGGCACGCCGTTGTAGCTCAGGGGTAGAGCAGCGCTTTCGTAAAGCGAAGGTCGGGGGTTCAAATCCCTTCAACGGCACCATTTTTTGATAAATTATCCTTTGAGCCGCGCGTTACTCCTGCTGGCTGTAAGCCGTTCAAATTCTGATCGTGTGTTGGTCTGGGTGAGCTCTTGTTTTGGAGAAATTTTACGTGACAATAGAGGTTAGTTAATTCGAACTATCATCAGATTTGTGTTTTACTGACATTGTCAGTTCTAGGTTGCATGATCCCTAGATAGCATTTCTAAGGAGTACGTCATTTCCGAAAGGAAACATAATGACTATGGTCAATCGCATTGTCCCTATGTTCGCCGCCCATCGTTGCCGCCCACCACGAAGCCACCGCGGCAACTAACGAAGTTGAAGATGTAATGAAGGCGAATATAATAGTTGCTGTGCGCTCCATCTGAAGTGTGTCAGGCGTTTTCTGAGACATCGCAACGTCTGGCTCATTTGTTAAAGACATCAGCGCAGCAGAAAACCCCCATGCAATTGCAACGGCAACCATACCCGTCGCCCATACAAGCAACCCATGAGCACCGTCGCGTATTTCACGTTCATGATCTTGAGAACCTGCAATAGGTCTGCGCATTCTTCCAGCCAGATAGCCACCTGTTATTGCGGCAAGGACTTGCACCCAAATACCGTAAAGTCCTACAGCAATTATACCTGCCCATGCCTCTTTCCCCTCCGCGTGATACTCATGTGGCAAGGACAAGCCGATGGCAGCGCCAAAATTTGCCAGCACAAGTGAAATAGCGATCGCCAAAACAGCCCCGCCCATGATTGCGGGAAGATCCAAATAAGAGATTCTCGATTGTTCAATTAAAAGTTCTTTCGCCATTATGCACTCCTACGTGTGAATGCCAATGAACGACAAGATCGCCATAACGATTACAACGAGGCCGACGAGATAAATGATCTGGTTCAAAACAATTCTCCTGCTTTGTATATAAATGACCCCCTCACAAACAGAAGAAAATGCTTAAAGTTCCGTGGATTTTTGAATCCTTTATGCTTCTAAAACTTTCTTCAGCCTACTGCCGCAGCAGTTTTCTGTGACCACAGCAGAAAATCAAACACGGAAGATCTCTATCACCATTATTTGAAAGACATCCTATGCTGAATAAGAAAATTCCTAAAGCATTGCCCAGTCTCGCCCTCCCTAGGGTCAAAACATTTACACTATCCTTATATGTTTCGGATTCTTACCTATCGCTTCCTGACATGGTCCTGCCATATTTTGTTTATGAAGATCACCTAAAAACAAAAAGAGGAACACGATGCAAATAAAAGAAATTATGAGCAAAGATGTTGTTGTAGTTGCTCCCGATACGCTTCTTTACGACGTTGCTAGGAAAATGCAACAACGTGATTGTGGCAGTATTCTTGTCGCGAAAGATGACAGGTTGCTCGGCGTTATCACAGACCGCGACCTTGCCCTGCGCTGCGTAGCGGAATCACATCACCCAGCGGAAGCAAAAGCAGAAAAAGTCATGACGAAGGAAATTCTTTACTGCTGGGACACCGATGAGTCTGAGAACGTTGCCTTGAATATGACGAAAAACAAGGTGCGGCGATTACCCGTTCTTGATAGGAACAAGCGGTTGGTGGGTATTGTTTCGCTCGGCGATCTGGCTGTGCATTCCACGGATCATGTCGTCTGCGGAAGGGCGTTGGGCTTTATATGCGCAGCACCAGGGCAAACCGTGCAAGCAGAAGGCAAGCACCACCATCTTTCCGTCGTTTAAAAAGCAAGCATCCTTATGACTTCCTTTTCCAACCGGATGCAATGCGCATCGCATTCTTATGCCATACCTGTCACAACATCATACGCGTCTGCGCTTTGCAGTCCTGAATTAAACAACAACGATCAAGGAGATCAAAATGACAAACCCAAATCAAAACACGAACAAGGCTGAAAATGCTGACAAGTTCGCAAGCTTCAATGCGAAAATCAAAGAAACATATAGCAAAATGAACGATGATGATGTCAAACTTTATGACGGCAAGCGCGACCAGTTTTTTGCAAAGCTGCAAGAAAAACAAAATGTATCTAAAGAAGATGGCGAAAGAAAAATGAAAGAACTTGAACAGACTTGTGGTTGCAGTTCCACCACTAATAATGAAAATAGCAGTATTGTTAAAGTCGCGTAACTTTTAATGAATTTAAAAATTAAAACAGCCGCCAGACGTGCCCCTCGTCTGGCGGTTTTCTAATGTAACAGCTTCTAATTTATGAAGAAATTATATAGTAATTTATTTGCCTTATCGATTCTTTACAGAGACATAGATAGAGTTTCCTTTATGAAACCTTCTAGTTCCAAATATCCGATGCCCTGCAGTTATTACAAAGAAAAAAATAATGAATGCAGCCTGTTAGCTAAGTTAAAGGAAGCACAAATTGAGCGTATTAGAGCCAATGATGCCAATGATGCAAAATCCGAATTTCTCGCAAATATGAGTCATGAAATCCGTAATCCGGCCGGCGTTATGATAAATATCGCAAACATTCTTGCAATAGGCAGTAATTTCTCTACCAAACAAAGGGATTTAATCCGTATCCTACAATTAAGTTCGGAGTCTCTTATAAATCTCATCAACGATTTTCTTGATATTACAAAGATAGAAGCACGGCACATCAACCTGGAAAAAATCCCCTTCAGCCTTTTCCAAACGGTGCAGGAGGTTGCCCACATGATGTCGGCAAGTGCAAGGAGCAAGGGATTAAAATTTACCACGGACTGCGAGTCTGTCAGGGACCAGATTTTTCTTGGCGACCCCATGCGCCTGCGCCAGATGCTACTTAATCTATGTAGCAATGCCATAAAATTCACCGAGAAGGGAGACATCAGTATTTTGGTCATTTCCGAGGCTTCCTCTATAAAAGAAATAAAACAGATCAGAATCAGCGTTCGTGATACTGGAATAGGAATTTCTCCTGAATATCAGGAGAGAATATTTGAGAAGTTCTCGCAACCTGATGCCACAATAGGTAGAAAATATGGCGGCACGGGTTTGGGTCTAAACATCACGAAAAAGCTGGCCGAAGCTATGGACGGCACAATTAGTCTGAAAAGCTTCCTGGGAAAAGGCTCGACTTTTACTCTATGTCTTCCCTTGCCGCTTAAGGCAGCACTTTAATTAAATATTTCTTTATCAAAAAATTATACGCGGCAGAATTCCACGGATGGTTTTATAACATTTAAACCCTATTCTTAATGTCAGGGCTATTTTTAAACTCAACAACAGTTATCATGTTCCATTCAAATAAAAAGCTTAAAACTAAAAAGACAAAACCCGCCGACAGCAAGGGCGCACAAAAACCAGAAAATGACACGCAAGCTCTATCTGCCTGGGTTTCTGAGGGTGGACATCAAGCCAGTTAGACAAGGAAGCGTATAATGGGCGAAAACATCACCAGCAATGGTACAAATACAAAGATATTGCTTGTTAGTGACAACCGGGCTGACGTTGGAAATATCAAACTGAGACTTGAAGAGTCGATTGATTTCCCTTGCTACATTTGGCACTGCCAAACATTGGCGGAAGCTTTGGCATATCTGGATGAGAAAAAATTACGCGCAGATCTTGTTATTCTAGATCTCGGCTTGATCAGCACTGCTAATCCTAAAGAGATTTATAAAAAAATGGGTGATGCCGCACAAAGCATTCCCATCATTGTGCTGACCGGGGCAGGTAAGGAAGAACATGACCTGGCAACCTTCGTCATGGAAGCTGGCGCGTCGGATCATATGGTCCGGGGACAATTCACCAGGATTGCGGACGCTATAGAATTCTCACTAATTCGACACAAAATCACTGCCGCAACGTCAAAGCAGAATCTGCATTATCATGATCACGAAAGGATGAAAGCAAAAGGAGACAGCGATAAAAGAAATGGGGAAAAGAAGCAGTATATTTCATGGATCATGGGTGGCTATTCGGTGGAAAATAATGAGGAGGAAGAGAGATAAATAATTGTAATCAAAATACTTCCCACATTGCATGTGTAGAAAAAGTAACCGCCAGATAAGCAATTATTCGGCCTTAACGATTTCCATACGGTAACCAATACCAGCTTCCGTAGTAATCATTTCTGGCGCAGCGGGATCGGTTTCAATTTTCTCCCGCAACTGTCTGATAAAAACACGCAAATATTGGGTATCATTGCTATGGGCGGGACCCCAAACCTCTTTTAATATCTGCCGATGGGTAAGCATTTTGCCGCGATGAACGATAAAATAACGGAGTAAATTGTATTCCTTGGGCGTAAAAGCCAGCAACTGGTCGTGCAGAAAAACCTCATGCCGTACCAAGTCCATGCGGAGAGGTCCGTTCTGGAGTTCTGGTTCGCCTGTCTCATGCACAGCGGATTTTCGCAAGGATGCATTAATGCGGGCATAGAGCACATCGACATTGAATGGCTTAACAACGTAATCGTCAGCTCCCATATTCAAGGCAGTGATCACATTCTCATCTTCTGCGTTTTCAGAAAGAACAATAATGGGCGTTTGTGACCAGCTGCGAATATCTGCGATAATCTGCTTACCTTCCATATCCGGTAGATCAAGGGCAAGCAGCACAAGGTCGGGCTTTGAACACACGCAAAACTGAAGGGCTTGCTTGCCCGTTGCGCAGCCAACCACCTTAAAAACAGGCGTGTCCAGAATCAGGCTCAACATTTTCTGAGTCTGCGGGTCGGTATCGACAACAAGAATGGTGTTTTTCTTTACATTCATATTTCAGGGGCACCTAAATCCGCCCTAACGCAATATTTGCTCTTTCCTGTCCGCACAATTCTATTACAACTTTACGTTTAGCATATGGTTAGGGAATTAGATAGTTCGTGCGAGGCGATCTTCAAGCTGGATTAGGTTTCTAATAAGGCGATAATAAGGTTGAGAGGTCAGAATAAAGTATGAACCTGTGCGATTACAGCCGATTTGCGGCGTTCACAGAGACACAAAAAAGGTCCGGGATTTAAATCCCTTCAACGGCACCATTCACCGCTGGATGCATCTTATGTACCCGGTCTGGCCGTCGTCTTCGTCTTCGGGGCTGATATTCATCAGGCGTTCATTGCTGCTGTCGTCGTCGGCATAGGCGTCATCCTTGGAAAAACGCCGCGCCCACACTTTCATTTTGCGGTCGTCGTTTTCGATGAGGCCGGGATTATAATAGGACCGCGTCAGGTAAAACTGGTCAGCCACGAAGCCGCCTATTTCATTGCGGTGATCGTGCAAGATCTTAAGCTCCGCCATGCTAGGCAACTGCCAGCCCGGCCCGAAATCGCAGGCATGTTTCCAGGTGGTGATGTCGTGTTCATAAGGATTATCCGAATCCGTGCCTGCCGTCACATCCTGACGATGTGTGCATAGGGGCAGGCCGTCACTGCCGCCGCGCACCTGGCAGATTTGCTCCAGGCCTTTATTTTCTGCTGTGCAGACGGGGCGCTCGCGGCATGCGATTTGTTGATCGCCCCGGCCCACGCTGTTCGCTGCAAAAACAAGATAGTCATCATACTTGCCGCTGCCTTCGCCCTCGGCGTGAAAACCCGCGCGAAACACGGCATCAATTTTAGTCGGGCTGGCGTAATCGCAATTCTCGTCATCCAGATTTTGCCCGGGCGGACAGGACACCACAGCATTCTGCGCATACAGCGACCGCGCCCCAAATCCGTTGCGTCCCTGGCTGTAGAGAACATAATCGGCCGTTCCTGGCGGATTTATAACTGAAGCGCCGCTTTCATCAACGATGCTGATCGCGCCTTCCGATTCCTGATAATGGGCCGCGGTTTGCGCCATCGATTCCGTCACCGCGTAAATGATCCGGTTCCCCCAGACATCGTAGGTCAGCTCAAACGGCACATTAATAGCCCGCGCCGGAACACCGCCAATGCGCACGCGCGCCGGCTTTTGATCGGCCAGATCAAGGCTTTTGCGCATCCGCCCTGCCTGCACGCAATAGCTGTTATCCTTGGCGCATAAGCCAATCGGTACGTCCATATCCGAACAATTCGCCGGCCGGGCGAATTCAGCACTGGCCGGGATCGCGCTCAACGAAGCGGGGCACGGCAAATGGCCAAAGCGTTCGACATGGCTCTGAAGTGCGACCTGAATTGTTTTCAAACGCTCCTTAACCGTGCGCTCCTGCGCGCCCGAAACCATCGCGCCAAAAAACGCCAGCGAGCCCCCAACGAAAATGCCGACAATAATCAGCACCATGGCCAACTCGATCAGCGTGAACCCCTTCGTCGTGTGTGGAATGCGTGCCATGCACATCAATAGAAAATGGACCGGAAACGCGGCATAATCAAGAGAAGCCGCAGGATTCCATCTTATATTCACTTTTTAAACATAAGATTAATGTCAAGCAGCGTCTAAAAAGCACATAAAATCAAGGGCAAGTCTGGTTAGCCAGCGTCGATGTCACACTGACGGGCTCCGACCATGTCCAGCCGCTGGTGGTGCGTTGCTCGCGGACGCGCAGACGATAGGTGCCAACAGTCTCCTTATTAACCACCACCGTCAAAGTGTTTGCCCGTGCGCCTTTATAGTTTTTGCGGTCTGCCGGGTTTGAACCGTCCGAAGTCAGAACCCGCAACAAACCTTGCCCATCCTTCATGCGCGCAGGGGGAATATCTGCTGCGGGATTGGCTTTGCGCGGGTAAAAATACCATTCATATTGCAGGGCTCTGCCACGGGGTGAAAATGCACTTGTCTTAAGGGTAACGGTGTTAAAACACGCGCCCACTGCATTTGCAGGCTGTTTGGTCAGAACGGGGTAATACGGCTTTTGCAGATCCTTGGGCACAAGACGTTTGAAGCTCGGCTGGACCTTCTCATACTTGTTAATAGCGCCCACCTGTCCAAACAGCCAGGTTTCATGCAACCCCGGCATCAGGAAATCCGCCATCACCATCGGCTGATAGGCGGGCACAGGATTCTTGCAGTGTGACTGATCGGTCCCGAAGGGATATTTTTTAATCTCCATAAAATTCGCAGCCATCACGTTCATGAAATCGGCGCGCACCGATTCCGTGACAAAGCGCATACCCGGATAGCGTGTTTGCATCTCCGTAATCCAGCGCGCCCCTCCCGGTCCATGCGCAAATTCATCAAGACCGATCGTTGTTGCGGAAACATAGCGCGCACCCTCAAGTTCCTTAAACGCTGCTTTACGGTGGACCAGATTATACTGATCGAAAGATTCATAAGATGCGGATTCCCAGGACGACATGACTTTCATGGACCGACCCCACCACAGGCCAAGTCCTTGATGCGCAAGTCCGTATTCCGCCAGCATTTCTTTCGTATCGCGCATGGGACGTGCGCCAAAAGGATTGATGATCTCATCCCAATGTGATGTGAATTTATAGTGATAGTTTCCCTCTGGCGTGGGTGCGATTCCGGTTGGGGCCCAAAGCATGCTGCGCATCCAGTCCAACCCTTTGGGGGCGGGCGTGGTTTTGTACCACAAATCCTTGACGATCAATTCCCAGCCATTCAGATCGGGGCGCTCCGTTGTGAATCCATGCGGTGACGCCGTGCTAACGCGTGATTGAATCGCCATCAAATTACCAATCACGGGCGCCGGATTACGTGCATAGCGCGGCGCACCGTATAATGTTTGGAAATACTGGCGATAAGGCTCCAGCGTATACAGCCATTCCTGTTCCGGCGTGGTTTCGTACTCCGGCTTGTCGCGCAGGACGCGCACGCTCAACGTATAACGCCGAATATGCCCTGTGGGATTTTTCGCATCATAGGGCGGAATATCCAGCGTGGGATTATAGCTGGCGCTGAATTTACCGTTGCAAGGCGGGGCTGTGCCGCAATATTTCGGATTGCTGTGGAAGCCAACACGAGTCTTGCCCTTCACGCGCTGCAACGCCACGCGCACATCATGCCCATATTCCATGATCGGATACTGCAATGAAACCCCGATCGTATAGGAAGACAGGCGGCCTTGCGCATCCGGAAGATCGCCTTTAAGCAAAAGAATCGGAGAATACGCATCCACCGGATAGGTTCGCCCGCCCACCAGCCAATAGCCTTTATCGCTCATGGTGGCCGTGCCCCATGTTTCAGTGGGCTTAAAAAGATAATTGAAATCCCGGAAATGCACGCTCTTGCCAAAGGGCATATTATCCACCCACAGCGTGCCCATGCGCTGCGGTTTATCGGTCGTGTTAACCAGCGTCACCGTAACGTCATAGCCATCGGGTTTTGGTTTGAATTGAATGTCTGAAGGCTCAAGCGCCGTTTCATCCTTGGTAAAATCCCAGGACAGATCATAAACCTTCTTCACTTTATTGTCCGGGCTATTGCCGGAGTCGATGATGTCCGTATCGTCTTGCAGCACCGCGCCGTTTGTACTGTCGATCATGCGCACTTTGCGCGTTTTGCTGTCGTAGGAAGATTCAATACCGGTGGTGAAACTTCCACCGTCGAACCCTTTCATATCGCCGCCCGGATTACCTTGCGCGGAGCCACCGCTGCCAAAGCTCTTTCCTTGCCCTTTCTGGTTACGGCTGGCAGCAAAGACTTTGCTGTTGGCGCTCTGTGAAGTGGAATTATAAAGCGCAGACGATTTTTGCGTATTTGTCTTGCTTTGTGCTGCCCAGGTAGGCGGGCCTACATGCATGACAAGGGTCAGCAACCCAATACCAAAAATAAAACGCAGAAAGACCTTACGCATAAAAACTCCTTGCCAAAAACAACGTGGCTATAAATGAAGTGGGCAGAAACTAGCAATATTCTCGAAATATTGCTAATTCTTTTTCGGCAAGATTATGTTATTAGATTTATGCGTCCCCAGCTGGTGCCGGTCCCCCTGCGCTTATGGATGGCATCTTGCTTGCCTCGCCATTTGAACGATTGGCACACCCCCCGCAGTTCCCTGAGCAGGGCTTTTTTTCTTCGGTCGGGGACGCATTCGCTGGTCGCGCGGCGTCTAAAAAAGGACAACCGGTGCGTTTTGGTGGTGGGTTTTGCGATGACATCGTTTTCTCCTGGGTTTGAGGGTTAATAATGGTGGGGAACGGTAGGCCCCAGACTGATTGCCTCAGTCGGTGCCGGTGAAATCAAATCCTTGAGCCTATCCTCTCCAAGTGTTTCCATCCCGGCTAGAACCAGCGGTTTAATACCCCCCCGCCAGGTCTTGCCCGCGATATCCGCGGTCAGCACATTCGACGCACCACCCACAAGGTGAATGCCCAAAATATCTTGAAAGAAATTGTATATCAGGAAAGCGCTGACCGTTAATGCAGCAGCAGAGCTATAACCAGCCCCCGCCGCAACGGCATTGGTGAATGCGCCCCCTTTGCCAAGCAAATCAAGTACAACGCATGTGCCAGCAAAAGTTGCTGCCGTTGCTGCGGATACTTTCAAGGGTGTCAAAATTAGTGTTTCTTGCTGGCCATCCTGAAGCTTGAGATCCATCGGCATTCTTGCGTTAAGACGATCCTTCATCTTTGCAATTTTATCCGTGAAAGGATCGCCTTTTCTGGTGATCGTATTCTTGAACGCGGATGCCGTGTAGCAAGCCATGTCCATTGGCTCCTCCAAAAATTCTCCGAGAACACTGACCGTCCGGCGTGTGCCAAGACGAAAGCCAAGATAAAGACAGCCCGCAAGATAGAAAACATGCGTAAAATTCTGAAACGCATCGCCATAGAAAATGATGTTGGAAACCGGCTTGATAGTGTTATTCGCCGCCGAAATAAAATGAGATTGATGATCTTCTGGCACCACATTCTCCGCCAAACCATACACGAACTGGACAGGACCGATGATAAAGCCATCATACGCGTAGTGTTTGAATTTTACGAGCCCCCCGATAAAGTAATCGAAATGAAAATCCTGCATCCGCTGCGCCTCTTCAGGGTAGCGGCCAATATCGCTCATCCGCTGTTGAATACCTTCTTCCCTGAAGACCAACGTTGTATTGTTCTCGACATTCCTTTGATCAATTTTCCGATGATTGATATACCCGCCGATCCCTAGCATAGCGGCCACAAAAGTCGCGGTCAGATAAGGATGTTCACGCACGGCGGTTTTGATTTCGCCCCCGAATTCAGAAGCCCAGTCGCGTATGGTCCGTCCCCACTGTCGGGGCATCGAGCCTGCCTTTTTCGCTGCACGGCGGAATGCTTCAAGCACTTTTTCATGATGCGGCCCCGCGTCTTTCTCAATTGCAGGATTTTGGATATTCAGCAGATCGTGAAAATCCGGTCGATCCATAATCGCGGCGAGCTCTGCATAGAACGACATTAAAGGGCTGAATTCCTGCAGAATACCCTGTGGCGATAAATCACGCTCCGCACCGTCAAGATGCGCCTTTGCAATCGCAGAGAACGCTTCATGTTCTCTTAGAATTTGGCGCATCACCGGCGCATTCCGCTGCGAGCGGTAATAATAGGACCATATCGCCTTTGTCTGCGGCGAATTCAAGAGTGGTGTCAATGCCGTTGTTGTTTGCAAAACCGCCTTAAGGTTTATCCCCATATCAGAGTTTTGCGTCTGCTGCTGTACGCGAATATTTTGCATGTGGTGCTGGATGATCTCGCTTTTTTCCGCCTGCTCGAGCAGTGGCACAATTTCCCGCCATTCTCGCGACGCGTGCAAACATAAATTCTCAAGAACCTGTCCGCTAAGCACAAGCTGCTCTGTGCGCTCTGCAAATTTTTTCCCCGTTGCCGCCTGGACCAAAAACCAGAATTTTTCGCGCAACGCCGCGTGCGCGAAAGAATCGTGCAGCATCGATCGTGAAAGATCGAAAATAAATCCTCGCTCTGAATCCACGAGCGTGGCGGGTATGCTGCTGACGCGAGTTTTTGTCGCACCGAATTCCGGCGCGTTTGCCCAGGTTTCCCGATCGCGAGCCTTGCGCTCTGTGGCGGCATGGCATTCTGCTGATTCCCCCTCCAGCGATTTATAATAGTCGGGCGGGATAATAACGCGGCCTGTGGTCATGAGGCGCAGCAAGCGATGAATCATCACGCGCCTTTCCTGCAGCCTAGCAGCATGCGCTCCCTGATCTTCCCGGCTTTTGCTGACAGGTGCGACGCGTTCCAGCGCCCGCCGGATTGGTTGATGCGTGAACTCCAAAAAGGTCTGGATGTTCTTGGCTGTAAACACGCCGTTTTCATGCGCGATATGATTTGGGCACAGCGCCTGATATTTCGGCGCAGGTTCCAGGCTATAACGATCCGCGCCTCGGCAGACCAAGCCCCAGCCGCGCGCTGCCGCAATCATTTTACAATGATCCGCAATCGCATAATGCCCGCGCAGGCCCAAGCGCGTTTTTGGTGCATTGAACAGCATGATGCTCACCGTGGTGCCGGCTTAGCTACGGGCGGGGGTCTGGGAATTTCAAGCTGGTCGTAGCACTTCATGACAGCCTGGCCTAATTCTGAGAGAGGAATGCCATGCCCCTTATTCAAATGATCGGGCATGATAACCAGACCTTTTCCGCGCACACCTAACAAGGCCGGATCATCAGGAGGCAGTCCGGTATAGCTGGCCACCTGGCCTTCGGTTTTTATGGGTGTTAATTGGCCGTTGATGCTCACAAAGAAGATCCCGCGCGGCTTCAGCACAACAGCGCCATCCGCCTCATCATTGTCGAGCATCGTGTGATCAGGATCAAT
This sequence comes from Alphaproteobacteria bacterium, assembly GCA_023150415.1. Classification (GTDB taxonomy): domain Bacteria; phylum Pseudomonadota; class Alphaproteobacteria; order Micavibrionales; family Micavibrionaceae; genus JAKLKY01. Next base: position 38,435 of record JAKLKY010000005.1, read on the forward strand.
CCACACGGTTTGCTTGCCAGCGTTGGTATTAAAAATAAATTGGAATTCGTTTCCTGGCCTGTTGGAATATTTTTGCTCCTCTGGCGTTATCTTCCGGTAGCGAGAATCGGCTGTATGAGAAGAGCCTGTTTGGACCGGAGCCTGTGATTGCGTTTGAGCAGATACTGTAATCTTTTTTTCTTCCGCCTTTTTCTCGCGCGGCTCGCTTTCACGCGAACACCCGAACACGGCGGCAAGGACAATTCCTACGCTCGCAACCTGTGCAAATTTTCCCTTATTCATATTTGGACTCCACTCTCCCATGAGAATAATTCTCAATTGCTATTGACAGTGATAGTGATTCGCATTTAACAAGTCAACTGAGAATAATTCTTATTTTCAAATTTCACAGGAGAGTGCCATGTCCTTAACCGATGTGTTTACAAAAGCCGCTAAATGGGGCGGAGCCTTATTGCTTGGGGCCATTTTGACGGAGCCTATTGTATTCTGTTTCTCTCACTTCAATATGGGCGGAATCGCGCTGATGTCGCAGCTTAGCACATGGCTAAACCCTTGGTTTGATGCACTGGGATTAACGGATGCAGCGTATGCCGGCGCACAAATTTTGGGCTTCGACCCTGTTAACATCGCCACCGGGATGGGGGCAAATATAAGCACTGCTGGAGATTTGATTATTCGTTGAGAGATACTTGTCCGCCGAAGCCTGAAAGGCGGATGGCAGGGGCGACAGGACTCGAACCTGCGACCTACGGTTTTGGAGACCGCCGCTCTACCAGCTGAGCTACACCCCTAATCCTGATCGGACGTCACTTCTTACCCTTTTATATCACAAAAGGGAAGATTTGTCTTTTTCTTACGCGCTAGGGCCGGATGAACCGCCGGAAAGCCTTGAGGGTCTCGGCGCTGACATGATGCTCAATACCTTCCGCATCGGCCTCGGCCGTGGCGGCGGAGACCCCCAGTTTGCGCAGGAAATCGACAATCAGAATATGCCGCTGCTTGCAGGCGCGGGCCAAGGCCATTCCCTTGTCCGTCAGGAACAGCGCGCGATAAGGACGGCTCATCACCAGCCCTTCGCGGTTCAGGCGCGCAATGATTTTATTCACCGTCGCATGCGAGACCCCAAACCTGCGGGATAGATCGACAATCCGTGCTTCACCCTGCGCTGCAATCAGATCGGCGATCAGCTCCACATAATCTTCGGCCATTTCCGTCTGATGCGCAGCGCGTACGCGGCCAAACCACTGCGCCTGCTTTTCCGCGTCCACCAGCGCATTTTTTGGCTTGCTTTTCATCGTCCTGATTTCGCACATTTCCAGCCTGCTGTCAAAAATGTTGCCTTGGCTTCATTATGTTGTGTATACTTCACGCGATGATAAAAAACCCAGCATCTCCGTCGCCGCCCGCCGTCAGCCTGATGGAAGTCTATCGCAGCGTGCGCATTCCGGCTGCCAATGCCGGATTCTGGCGCAAAATGTTTGCTTTCGCCGGGCCAGGTTATCTGGTGTCGGTAGGATATATGGACCCCGGCAACTGGGCCACGGATCTGGCCGGCGGCGCACAGTTCGGCTATACGCTGCTGGCTGTCATTCTTCTTTCCAATCTGATGGCGATTTTGCTGCAAACCCTCTCAGCCCGGCTGGGCATCGTTGCGGGCCTCGATCTTGCCCAGGCCTGTCGACGCCATTACCCAAAGCCCGTGAACTTCATCCTGTGGGTTCTGTGCGAGATTGCCATTTGCGCCTGCGACCTGGCGGAGCTGATCGGCACCGCGATTGCGCTTAACTTGTTGTTCGGCATTCCGCTGCTGGCGGGCATTGTTCTGACCGCCCTTGATGTTCTCTTGATTTTACTGCTACAGAGCCGTGGTTTTCGCTATCTTGAAGCTTTCATTATCGCGCTCATTATCCTCATTGCCGGCTGTTTTGCGGCTGAGATGTTCTTGGCCCAGCCCGCTTTACATTCTGTTCTGGCCGGATATGTACCCAGCACTGAAATCGTCACCAACCCCGCGATGCTGTATATTGCTATCGGCATTCTGGGAGCAACCGTCATGCCCCATAATCTCTATCTGCATTCGGCCGTGGTGCAGACGCGCGCCTTCGATCAGAGCAGCGCCGGCAAGCGCGAGGCGATTCGCTTTTGTACCATAGACACCGTGGTAGCGCTCAGCTTCGCGCTCTTTATTAACTCTGCGATTTTGATCATGGCGGCAGCCGTGTTTCATGAGCGCGGCCTGACCGACGTCGCGGAAATCCAGCACGCGCATGAACTTCTTGCACCTTTGCTCGGCACCGCGGCGGCCAGTACCTTATTCGCGCTGGCCTTGCTGGCCTCGGGACAGAATTCCACCATCACGGCCACCTTGGCGGGGCAGATCGTCATGGAAGGATTTCTGCAGCTGCGCCTGCCGCCCTGGTTGCGGCGCATGATCACACGTTTGCTGGCGATTATTCCAGCGATTATCGTCACCGCGCTCTACGGCGAGAGCGGCACGGCGGATTTGCTCATCCTCTCGCAAGTGGTGCTCAGCCTGCAGCTGCCCTTCGCCATCATTCCCCTGATCCAATTCACCGGCAGCCGCATGCTGATGGGCGAATTCCGCACGCCTTTGCCCGTGCTGATACTCTCCTGGGCTGTGGCCGCCGTGATCGTGGCATTGAATATCAAACTGCTGGTTGATTTTTTCAGCAGTTTTTAAGAGCTAGCGAATAAGGTTAAATTGCATCCAGCCATAGACTTTATCCACAATGCATAATATAATTATCCTGATAGATGTCTCGATCATTCCTAAGCTTTTGATTTCATGGCCTTACGCCCGATTCGCATCGCGCCCTCCATCCTCTCGGCGGATTTTGCTCGCCTGGGCGAAGAGGTTCGCGCCATCGACGCCGCGGGCGCGGATTATATTCATATCGACGTAATGGACGGGCATTTTGTGCCCAATCTCACCTTCGGCGCGCCTGTGGTCAAGGCCATCCGCAGCGCCACAGCCAAACCCTTCGACGTGCATTTGATGATCACGCCGGTCGATCCACTGATCGCTGACTTCGCCGCTGCGGGCGCTAATATCATCACCGCGCATGTCGAGGCCGGACCGCATCTGCATCGTACCTTACAAGCGATCAAGGGCCACAGCGTGAAGGCGGGTGTGGCGCTCAACCCGGCGACGCCGATCGAAAGCATTCGCCACGTCATTGGTGATGTCGATTTGATCTTGCTGATGACCGTGAACCCCGGCTTTGGCGGCCAGAGCTTTATTCCCATTCTGGATAAAATCGGCGCGGCACGCGCTATGATCGACGCCAGCGGACGCGCGATTGATCTCGAAGTCGATGGCGGCATTAACCCGCAAACCGCGCGCGATTGTATTGTTGCCGGTGCCGATGTGCTGGTGGCGGGCACGGCTGTTTTTGGAAAAGGCCCTGCGCATTATGCCGATGCGATCAAAGCCCTGCGAGGGTAAATGCGCCAGCATGTCATAAATTCCCTCACTCATCTTAATCCCTTGCGCTTAGGGCGTTCTACGCCAATATCAGACCGACTGGTCGTTCGCCCGGTGGATTCCCGTCCGGGCTGTGCGGAAACCGGGGCTGCACTGTTGAACGGCGCGCAGGGGCTGGAGCCGGAATATTGGCATCGCTGTTTGTGGCTGCGGGATATGCGCGCCTGCAGCGACGATGATGCGCGACAATCGGCGCGGCAGATGATCTTGCACTGGATCGAACAACATGGGCGCGAAGACCGTTTCGCCTGGCGCGCGGATTTTATCGGTGCGCGTCTGACGCAGTGGTTATCGCACCATGATTTTTTCACAGGATCTGATGAGAGCGATTTTGATGAAAAATTCTTTGCAAGCGTTGATGAACATATCCGTCACCTGGACAAAATAATACCGGGCGGTTTGTACGGAATACCTGTTTTAGAGGCTCTGCAAGGCTTGATTTATGCCGGTTTGACGCTTGAAGGATGGGAGAATATAATTCCCCGGGCGCTTGCGATGTTCAGTGATGAGATCAATCGCCAGATCCTGCCTGATGGTTTGCATATCTCACGCTCGCCGGGGCAGCTGCAGCAGGCGCTCCAGATCCTTATGGATTGCAGAACACTGATGGCCTTGGCCGGCTATCCGCAACCTTTGATCCTGCAGCGCGCAGCCGAGCGCATGGGCTTGGGCCTGCGCCTGTTTCGCATGCCTGACCGGGCGCTGGGCACTTTGCAAGGTACGGCAGAAGGCAATCCTGACATTATCGAAGCCTTGCTAGCACAGGCGGCACCCGCCACCAAAACCATCGAAAGTCTCAAGCAAAGCGGGTTTGAACGCGTCAGCCGCGGCCGCAGCGTCTTGTTGATCGATCGCGGCGATGCACCGCCCAAGCCCTATCTGGGCCATGCCGCGCCGCTGTCGTTTGAATTCTTCTGCGGCAAGCATCGCTTATTTGTCTCTTGTGGCACACACACCGCCAGTGCGGACTGGCAGGAAATCCTGCGTGCCAGCGCGGCGCATAATATGGTCGTTGTCGATAACCGCAGTGCGCATCCCCACAAGATTGTACTGGAGCGTCAAGACAATGCACGGCACACAGTGCTCGAAGGCCATCATGATGGCTATAGCAGCTTGAAGAATTTGATCGTCCAGCGCCAACTTGTGCTCAGCGCCGACGGCAACCGCTTGCAGGGTCAGGAATTGCTGAGCAGCGCGCGCAAGCCCAGCCAAGCGGTGCCGCTGGCGGTACGTTTTCATCTTCATCCCCGGGTTATTGCCTCGATCATTCGCAGCGGCGCAGCGGCCTTGCTACGTCTGCCCGATGGGTCAGGCTGGCGCTTCACGCCACAAAGTTCGCAAGATCTGTCTCTGCAGATCGAGGAAAGCATTTACCTGGGCGATGGCAAAACCCCGCGCAAAACGCAGCAGCTGGTGATCCATAGCGCGCTTGAGGAGAAGGATGCGCACATCCTGTGGTCGCTAACGCGCGAAGGCCTGTCCGACACACCTGCCAAGCGCGTGCAAACCCGGCAAACCCTTCTGTGAGACAGACAACACAGACGTACGTACGCCTCTTATATTTCATAATTTAAGATTTTAACTTATTGAATATATGGAATAATTTCAGGTCCTTCAGTTTGTTTGGAGAATTTTTATGAGACGTACATCTTCTCTTTTTATACAGGACCAAGACCCTAAAACTCATATTCATAATATAAATTTTAGATATGAATGTCAACAGGATTCTCATGAAACATACTCTTCCAACACTCTTACTTAAGCACCATAAACACGCTATATTCGCTAGTATGATGACGATTATTCGCCGCGCCTGCTTTTCCTTTTTTCTTGCCGCCTTCGTTATTTTGACAATAGATGAATCTGTGTGCGCGCAGACACAAGAACCGGTGATTCCGGTTGAGCGCTTCAGCGCCGAGGACATTGCCAAATTGCTGCATATTCGCCTGCTGGCGCAGCGCGAAACGATACAACCCGGAGAGACAATATGGATTGGTATCGAACATGCGATTGCACCTGGCTGGCATACCTATTGGCTCAATCCCGGCGATTCCGGCAGCGCGACACGCATCAGCTGGCAACTGCCTGAAGGCTTTCAGATCGGCGCCATCAACTGGCCGGTGCCACAGAAAATCCCCTATGGACCGTTGTTAAATTACGGCTATTCCGAGCAGGTCATTTTACTGCAGCCTCTGACCTCGCCGGAAGCCTTGCCTGAAGGACCGTTGAGCCTGCGCGCGAATATTGACGCGCTGGTATGCAAGGATGAATGCATCCCGGTTTCGCACAGCCTGGATCTGGTTCTGAACGGAGACAATGACGGGCTGGGCAATAACGAATTGTTGCAAAAAGCGCTGGCGCGTTTGCCGCTGCAGACGGCGTGGGACGTGTCCTATTTTCAGAGCGGGCCGGATTTCGTGCTGAATTTCCCCGCGCAAGCCGTGCAGGAGATCGGCGCGGCGCAGGATATTTCCTTTATCCCCGCCGATTGGGGGTTGATTAGCAACCCGGCCGCCGCCAAGGTTGAGAAAACCGAAACCGGCCTGCGCATAATGCAGCCACGCGGGGAGCGCGACTTAGCCGAAGTCAAAACCATCACGGGCCTGTTGGCGATGAAGAACGCGCGGGGCGTGTTGACTGGATATGAGTTTCAAGCAAACCCCGATCCATCTGCCCCGCCCGTTACAATGCCGCCTTTGGCACAAGACACACAGCCAAAAGCGCAGCCATTACTGTCGCTGTCGATGGCGTTTTTCTACGCCCTTATCGGCGGATTGATCCTGAACTTGATGCCTTGCGTGTTTCCGGTTCTTTCCTTAAAAGCGCTGTCAATTGTTAAGAACGCGCATCATAATGCGGCGACTGCGCGTTATCACGGGATGGTCTATACCGCAGGGGTGTTGGTCAGTTTCTGGCTGATTGCAGGCGCGTTGATCGCGTTGCAAAGCGCTGGCGCGCAAATCGGTTGGGGCTTTCAACTGCAGCATCCGGCGGTGATTGCGTTGCTGGCGGCGCTGATGTTCCTTGTGGGTTTGAATTTGGCCGGGTTCTTTGAACTTACGGTTATGGCCGGGCACGGCCTGTCACGCTGGATTGCCGGGCACGGGCTGGGCGCGTCTTTCTTCACAGGCGTTCTGGCGGTGCTGGTGGCCACGCCCTGCACCGCTCCGTTTATGGCCGCGGCTTTGGGCTATGCCGCGCTGCAGCCGCCACACGCTTCGCTCATGATTTTCACGGGGCTGGGCCTGGGGCTGGCGCTGCCGTATCTGGCGATCTGTTTCATTCCGGCGCTACAAAAAACCCTGCCCAAGCCGGGTCCGTGGATGGAGATTTTCCGCCAGGCGCTGGCGTTTCCGATGTTTGGTTTTGCGGCATGGCTGGTGTGGGTGTTGGCGCAGCAAGGCGGGAGCTTCGCTGTGCTGAGCGCTTTACTGGGCCTGATTGCCCTGACGCTGGGGATTTGGCTTTTGAAACATCATGCGCGCGTTGCAAAATTATTGAGCTTAATGGCTTTTGCGCTGGGTTTTTGTTTGTTGCTGGCCACAGGATGGATGGGCGCAACGGCCGCGCCCCAGCCCGATTTTGGCCAGCGCTTTTCCCCCGCTGTGCTTGAAGAGGCGCTGCAATCGCCCGATCCGGTGTTTGTAGAGATGACAGCAGCATGGTGCATTACCTGCAAGTTTAATCACGCAACATCGATCAATATTGAATCCACCCGCGCGCTGTTTGCCGAGAAGAAGGTGCGGTATCTGGTGGGCGACTGGACGAATGCCGATCCGCAAATCACTGAATTTCTGCGCGGCTATGGACGCAATGGCGTGCCGCTCTATATTGTTTACGGGCAGCCCGACCCGGCGACGGGAACACGGCCGGAGCCCGTTGTTCTGCCGCAGATCCTGACGCCGGGGATTGTGGCGAACGCGGTAGAGTAAATATTTAAAAAGAGGGAAATAGCATGAAACGCTTGATGATGATCGTTGCTTTGGTTTTGTTCAATCTGCCCGTACTGGCCGCGCCGGAGATCGGCCAGCCAGCACCGGATTTCACCATCAAGGATATCGACGGCAAGGAATTCAACCTCGCTGATCACAAGGGCAAGGTTATTGTTCTCGAATGGACAAACCACGAATGCCCCTTCGTACGCAAACATTATGAAAGCGGCAACATGCAAAAAACCCAGCAAGCCGCACGTGATCAGGGCGTGGAATGGGTGAGTATTGTCTCTAGCGCGCCGGGCCGCCAAGGTCATGTCGGCGCGGATGAGGCGCGCAAAATCGCGCAGGAGAACAAGGCTGTGATCACAACCAAATTGCTGGATGAAAGCGGCGAGATTGGCAAAGCCTACGCCGCGCAAACAACCCCGCATATGTTCGTGATCAACAAGGATGGGGTATTGGCCTATATGGGCGCGATCGACGACCAGCCCAGCCCGCGCGCCGAAACCGTGGAAGGCGCACAGAACTACGTGCTGGCAGCGCTGGCGGATTTGAGCGCCGGCAAACCCGTCACCACCGCGCAAACCCAGCCCTATGGCTGCGCGGTGAAGTACGGGGAATAATGTTCTTATAATTTCCCTTTCTTAACCACTGAAAATTATGGTATTTTGGGGATAAGTCTGTTTGTCCGCTGATTCGCTTCTATCTTATTCCTGATGTTTTCATCGCAGAGAAAAAACGCTCCGTCCAACGCTGGCGGCTTTAACCTGCCGCAGGCGCAAGGGGAAGGCCCACGCATTGTTTTGAATGCTGAAGGGAAGCTGGTTTACGCCAGCGCGGATATCTTCATCCCGCAGGAAGACCCTATGGCCTTTCAGTTTGACTGGATTACGGGTGCTGACCGGCGCATGTATCTGGTGGGCGCGGCGGTTGAAGAAAGGCAGATCAATACGCCACGGGTTTCCACCTCTGCAGAAATGTTTATGGAGCTCAGCAGCGATGCGATGTTGATTTTGGATGCGCAAGGCGTGATTGTTAGGGCGAATTCTGCCTTCTTCAGCGCCACAGGGATCAACGCCGAAAAAATTGGCCGCCAGACTTTCATCGACCTGTTTCAAGAAAACGATCGCCCCGCCATTCGCACCAATCTGCAGATGCTGCATTGCGCGGGGGGCGAAGATCAAACGCCTTGCCGCGGTGCGGATTTTGAAGGGCGTATGATGACGGCCGACAACCGCGCACTGCGGATGCAGTGGCAGCCTTTTAAAATCGGTGACCTCTATTACTGCATCGGCCGCGATGTCGGCGCCACGAAGGCGCAGCAAAAAGCACTGGAGCGCCGCGAAAAACAATTGGAAGAAGCGGAATCCATCGCACGCATGGGCCATTGGCACTGGACGATAGGGCAGCAGCGCTTTGAGTGGTCGGTTGAAATTTACCGCATCTTTGGCCTGGACCCCAGGGAATTTTCGCCGGATTTTCACGCGCTGGCGGGGCGCGTGCACAAACATGACCGCGACCGCGTGAACCAGGCGTTTCAACGCGCGATCATCGAGCAAAACGATTACGACATGGAATTTCGCATTCTGCGTCCGGAGGGCGAGGTGCGGTATATTCGCTGCGAGGGGCGCTGCGCGCGCGATGCCAGCGGCGAGGTCACAGCGCTTTACGGCATCATGCAGGACATGACGGAACGCGTTGCGCAGGAAATTGCCTTGCGGGACGCCAAGGACGCGGCAGAGCGCGCCTATAACGCCAAGTCGCAATTTCTGGCCAATATGAGCCATGAGCTGCGCACGCCCTTGAACGCCATTATCGGCTTTTCCGAGATGATGCAGCGCCAGTTGCTGGGCCCCATCGGCACCGAGAAATATCTGGAGTATATCGCGGGCATTCGCGAGAGCGGTGAGCATTTGCTCGACCTGATCACCGACATTCTTGATATGTCGAAGATCGAGGCGGGGAAATACGAATTGGATCTTGAAGAAGTGCCCGTCGCCAAAACCATCGGACTGGCGCTGCATATGATGGAAGGGCGCGGTTTGGAATCCGGCGTGAAGATTTGCGCTCTGAAGGACGTCGCGCAGGATTTGCACATCATTGCCGACCGGCGCGCGGTGATGCAGATCATGCTTAATTTGCTCTCCAATGCCGTGAAGTTTTCAAGACAGGGCGGCGAAGTGCAGGTGACCTGCCAAGCGCGCGAGAGCGATATTGTTCTGAAAGTCATCGATCACGGCATCGGCATTCCGCCCAACAAGCTGGCAACGATCACGCGCCCGTTCGAGCAGGTGAGCGCGTCCTACACGCGCGAGCATGAAGGATCGGGCCTCGGCCTGGCGATCACAAAAGAACTCGTGGAAATGCATGGCGGAAGCATGAGCATCGATTCCGTTCTCGGCCACGGCACCAGCGTCACCATCCGCCTGCCGTTTGATGCCAGCAAGGCGGGGAAGAAAAGCAAGAAGGCGGCGGCGTAGGTCTCCGGCGATGGGGACACAATGATTCATTGTGTCCCCGTTTAATCCACAAAAAATTAACTTTTTACTATGAAGCGCACGAAAATCCTTCTTCGTGATTCTTATTGGGTGTAATCCACCCGCATCAAATACAGCCCACAGGCCGGGGCTGTGGGGCCGCCTTTGGTGCGGTCGCGGGCGGCTAATGCGGATTTTATATCCTCTGGCGTCCATTTGCCCTGCCCCACCAGCGCCAGCGTACCCACCATATTGCGCACCTGATGATGCAAGAATGATTTTGCCTCAACATGAATAGCGAGATGCTGCGATTCATCGTGCGGTGACATGTGCTCTTCAATATCTAATCGCATGAGCGTGCGCAGTGGCGTTTTGGCCTGGCATTGCGCGTCGCGGAACGTGCTGAAATCGTGATGACCCATCAGATGCACCGCCCCGGCGCGCATCGCCGCAACATCGAGCGGATGATAGACATGCCAGGCGCGATTGTGATCGAAGCTCAGCTTCTGCGGCCGGGCGATGATGCGGTAGGTATAGAGTTTATTGATCGCGCTGAACCGCGCGTTGAAATCCTCGCCTACGGCCTGAGCGCGGATGATGCTGATCGGGTGCAGGCGCAGATGCGCGTTAATGCCCTTGGCCAGTTCAAATCCTGCATAGGCGCGGTCCAGCGTCAGATCCGCATGCGCAACCTGTCCTTTGGCATGCACGCCGGCATCGGTGCGCCCGGCGACGGTCAGTGCGACGGGTTGCTGCAGCATTTTTGCTGCAGCCTCTTCAATCGTTTGCTGCACGGAAGGCACATCGGCCTGACGCTGCCAGCCGGCATAGGCGCTGCCGTCATATTCGATGGTGAAGGCCCAGCGAGTCATGCGATTTTAATATAGCCCCCGTTCACGGCATCGGTGAAATTCATCGGCGCTTTGCCCTCGGGCTGCAAGCGCAGGATTTTCAGATAGGTGTTCTGGCCGCAGGCCCATGTTCCTGTGCCCGGCTCTAGCGCAATTTGTGCTTCCAGAATTTTAAACCGTTTTACGCCGATCTCCGCCCAGGTGCCCGGCCAGGGATTGAGTGCACGGATCTGGCGGTCGATTTGTGGCGCGGGCTGCGCCCAGTCGATAAGCCCGTCTTCTTTCTTCAGCAAGGGCGCATGCGTGGCCAGCGCGTTGTCTTGCGGCGTGGAATGCAGCATTTTTTGCTGCGCCAGCGTATCCATTTGCTGCACAATCATCCGTGCGCCCAGCGTCGCCAGTTCGTCATGCAGCGATTGCGCAGTTGTGCGTGCCGAGATGGGCACGCTTTGCTGCGCGATCATCGGGCCGGTGTCGAGCCCTTCATCCATTTGCATTAAGGTGATGCCGCTCTCATCATCGCCTTCCCAAATGGCGCGTTGAATAGGCGACGCGCCGCGCCAGCGCGGCAGGAGAGAAGCATGAATATTAATGCAGCCGTAGCATGGCGCCTGCAAAATCGCTTTGGGCAACAACAAGCCATACGCCGCCACCACCGCCACATCGGCACGCAAGGCGGCGAATTTTGTTTGTTCCTCGGCGGACTTTAAAGACGCTGGATGAAAGACCGGAATGCCGTGCAGCACGGCATAATCCTGCACAGGGCTGGGCTGCATCTGCTGCCCCCGACCTTTGGGGCGCGGCGGCTGGCTATATACCGCGATAATGTTGTGGCGCGATTGATAAAGCGAGGTCAAAGAGCCCACCGCAAAATCCGGCGTGCCCATGAAGATGATGCGTAATCGGTTATCGGTCATCGATTATAAAATTTCCTGTTTCTTCATTTTTTCCACCCGCTTTATAATCATATTCTTCTTGAGCTTCGAGAGGTAATCGATGAAGAGCACGCCATTGAGATGATCGATCTCATGCTGCACGCAGTGGGAGAGGAGTCCGTTGGCCTCCAGCTCCGCCTCCTGATTGTTGAAATCCACATATTTCACGCGCACGCTGGCCGGGCGTTCGACCTCGGCATATTGTTCGGGGATGGACAGGCAGCCTTCTTCCATCACGCTGATCTCCTCAGATTCCCAGATGATCTGCGGATTGGCCATGAAGATCGGCGCGGGGGCTTCGCCTTCCTTACGGCTGGCCAGATCCATCACCAGAACACGGTTAAGAAGCCCCACCTGATTGGCGGCCAGCCCAATGCCGGGCGCGTCGTACATCGTTTGCAGCATGGCATTCATCTGCGCCTGCACATCGGCATCAACACGCGCGACTTCGCTGGCTGTTTGCCGCAGCACGGGATCGGGGATGGTTATAATAGTGTAGGGTTTCATGGCTCTTTACGCGCTTTTTCTTTCCTGTGTTGGTGCGATCATCCGCAAGTTGTTGTCAATCGCCGTCGGTGAATCCAGATTTTTATTGCCGGGCTGCAGCGATTCAAATTTTCGCGCCTTAATCAAGACATTGCCCTCCAGCGATCCTATGGATTTATTATACGCATCCACCGCGCCTTCCAAAGCACCGCCCAATTTCCCGACATGGTCGGCAAAGACGGTGAGGCTTTTATACAACTCACTGCCCAGCGCCGCAATCTCCTGCGCGTTTTTGGCGATTTCCACCTGCCGCCAGCTCAGCAGCACGACGCGCAGCAAAGACATCAGCAAAGTCGGCGAGGCGATGATGATATTGCGCTCGGCCGCGTAATCGATCAATGCGGGATCAGCCCGCAGGGCCATGCTAAACAAGGGTTCGGAGGGGATGAACAGCACGGTGAAATCGGCGCTGTCCACATTTTCCCAATACCCTTTCTGCCCCAGCTTGCGCACGTGCTCACGCACCTGCCGGGCGAGGTTGGTGGTAATGTTTTGCTGCGCTGATTCATCAAGTGTGCTGGAAATTTGCTGCACGAATTCATTTATGGGTGCCTTCGCATCGACGACAATATGCAGGCCGTCTTGCAGATGGATCACCACGTCGGGGCGCAGGCGGCCCTGATCGTTGCTCATCGCCACTTGTGTCTGGTAATGCACGCCCTTGATCAAGCCAGATTTATCAAGAAGTCCTTCGAGCACAAATTCTCCCCAGACCCCCTGCGCCGCTGGATCGCGCAGCGCCCCTACCAGCCGCGCTGTCTCCCGCTGCAAGATTTGCAGATCGGCGCGCAATGCCTGATCGGTGCCTTTGGTTTGTTCTAAGACCTGATTCAGCGCCTCAAGATTTTTGTGCACGGGCTTGATCAGATCGTCGATCGCTCGCTGACGCTTGTCGAGGTCATGCGCGGAATCCTTATGCGCTTCGCTCAGACGCGCCTCGGCCAGTTTCAAAAAAGATTCGTGGGCTTGTTGCACGGCTTCTTGTGCGGTCAGTTTAAAATGGCCGGTCATGGATTCTTGCGCCGCTTGCTGCGCCTCTATTTGCGCCTGCATTTCCGCAGCGCGCAGCTGCGTCCGCATCAAACGCGAGAACAGCACCGCTCCGCACGCCGCCGCGCCCAGAGCAAAGCCGATGATGAGACTCAAGATATCCATTGTAAAAATCCCTTTTCGTATTTCCAAAAACCCAGTGTATCATGCCGCTATGAAACATTCATGCCAGTCCGGCAGTGCCCTTGTCTATGTCATTATCGCGATTGCGCTGTTCGCGGCGCTGAGCTTCACTTTGGCACGACAGACGGACAATTCCGAAGCGGGGGCGCTGAGCCAGGAACGCGCTGACCTGTATGCCACGCAGATCCTGAATTACGCTGCCCAGGCCAAGGGCGCGGTGGACCGGATGATCTGGGGCGGGTCGACCATTGCGGGATTGGAATTCCTGCTGCCCGGCGAGGCGGGTTACGACGAGGCGGCCAACAGCGATAATATTCATAAGGTCTTTCACCCCGAGGGCGGCGGTCTGAACCCCGGCATGTTGAATGCCGATTACGTGGCGCAGGAAGATGCCGCGCCGCCACCGGGGTGGTATATGGGCCGGTTCAATAATATCGACTGGACGAACACCAGCGCCACCGACATTATCCTCACGGCCTATCAGATCAACGCGGCCGTGTGCGCGAAGATCAACGAAAAACTGACCGGCAGCGCCACCATTCCGACGCTTAATGGAAATATTAAAGACGTGCTGATTGATGAGAACGTCTCGACCAACAGCGGCAGCAATGCCGACTTCACCACCAGCGGCGGTGGCGCGACCTGCACTTCCTGCGCGGGAAAGGGATCATTATGTGTGAAAGACGGCGCGCTGGACACGTATGCGTTTTATGCCGTGATGGCGGAGCGGTAGTTTTAAAGGAGATTACTTAGCGCTTCCCGCAATGCTTCAATCCCAGTGGCTTTTTCCGCGCTAACAGAAAACACGCGCGGGCGTAAAATCGCGCGGGTTTGCAGTTCTTGGGCGATGGCCTGTTCTTGCGCGGCGATCTGAGATTTTTTGATTTTATCGCATTTGGTGAGGATGACGATCGCCTGCATCGCTGTCTCTTGCAGCAGGGCGAGCATCGCGCGGTCGGAATCCTTTAGCCCATGCCGCGCATCAACCAGCAGCAAAACGCAGCGCAGCGTGGCGCGGTGGCGCAGATAATCGCGCATCATTGCCTGCCATTGCTGCGCGTCGCTGCGGCTGGCTTTGGCATAGCCGTAGCCCGGCATGTCCACGAGGCGCAGACGTTCAGCGATTTCATAGACATTGAGCGTTTGCGTCCGCCCCGGCGTCGAGGAAGAGAAGGCGAGCTTCCTGCGGCCACAGAGCGCATTAATCAAGGACGACTTGCCGACATTCGAGCGCCCGGCCAGCGCGATTTCCGGCACTGTCGGCGCGGGCAGGTTTTCAAGATCGGTGAAAGAGCCGAGAAATTGCGCGTGTTGTTTAAACATCGTTCAAAGTTATATCAATAAATGAGACGAATATCACGCGCTTTGGCAATAAAGACTATTCATTCAATCCTTTGTAGGTTAAGGTGGCTGGATAATGCGAACTCTGTTTCACTTGTGGCTTCACCCTTTTTCGCGGAAGGTGCGCATCGCGTTGGGTGAAAAGCGTTTGGATTTTACGCTGCAGATCGAAAAGGTCTGGGAACGGCGGACGGAGTTTTTAGCCCTGAACCCGGCGGGTGATGTGCCAGTTCTGATTGAAAAGGACGGCACGACTCTGGCCAATTCCCAAGTGATTTGCGAATATCTGGAAGAGGTTTACAAGGATGTGAATCTGCTGGGCCGCGACCCGGCGCAACGCGCAGAAACACGCCGCCTGATCAGCTGGTTTGATATGAAATTCAACCGCGAGGTGACGGATAATCTGGTCGGTGAGAAGCTGATGAAGCGCTTTTTGAATTTGGGCGAGCCCCATGGCCCCTCTGTGCGCGCGGGTTTGGCCAATATTCATTATCACCTTGATTACATTGGATTCTTAACCGAGAAGCGCAACTGGCTGGCAGGGGATGATTTCTCGCTGGCGGATATCAGCGCGGCTGCGCATCTTTCTGCGATCGATTATATCGGCGATGTACCTTGGGAAGAACATGAAGCGGCGCGCAACTGGTATGAGCGCGTCAAAAACCGCCCGAGCTTCCAGCCGTTGCTGGATGACCGGATGCCCGGCTTTGACCCAGCGGGTGCCTATCAGGGCGTTGCGTCCTAATTGTTTCTAAAGATTGAAGGCAGGGATGAATAAACTTTTTTGTTTTGGTTATGGCTATACGTGCGATTATCTCGGGTACGCACTGGCACAGCATGACCGAGATTGGGTGCTGGCCGGTACAACGCGCGACTCGGAGAAGCGCATGGCACTGCGTGCGCGCGGCATTACTGCGCATATTTTCGATTACGAGCATCCGCTGGCCGATCCCTATCACGCGCTGGAGGGCACGACGCATCTGCTGATCTCAACACCGCCCGATGATGCGGGCGATCCCAGTTTTAATATGCATGCTGAGGATGTGCTACAAATTTCGACCTTGCGTTGGCTGGGGTATCTTTCAACAACCAGCGTCTATGGTGATCGCGATGGTGGCATCGTGGATGAAACATCTGAATTGCGCCCAACATCAAAGCGTGGCTCGCGCCGGATGGAAGCGGAGCAACAATGGCTTTCCCTTTGTCATTCTCATGGTCTGCCGGTGCATATCTTTCGTCTGGCGGGGATTTACGGGCCCGGACGCAGCGCGCTGGATTCCGTGCGCGCCGGCGTGGCGCGGCGCATCAGCAAGCCCGGCCATGCTTTTGGCCGTGTGCATGTTGAGGATATCGTACAGACGCTGATGGCTTCTTTTACGCGGCCACAAGCCGGACAGGTTTATAATGTTGTCGATGACATCCCGGCGCCCAGCCATGAGGTGATCGAGTATGCCTGCCAATTGCTCGGCAAGCCAGTGCCGCCGCTAGTGAATTTTGAGGATGCCAATCTGGCGCCGATTACCCGCAGTTTTTATATGGACAATCGCCACACCCTGAACAACAAGATCAAGACAGAATTGGGCGTTTCCCTGAAATACCCGAATTTCCGCGCCGGTCTGGAGGGTTGTCTGGCTGCTGAAGACTATGCGCTCGCGCAGTTTGGCCACGGTGCGCAGCAATACCACAGTGGCACAGTTTAAAAATACGGATCCAGTGTCTATAATTTTTCCAAATTCAAAGATCATTTAAAAAAAATAGCTGTCTTTACATGCTGTTGTATTCCCCTGTGCTTTGAAATGCAGATTAATCATGAAACAATAGAATAAGTTATTGTTCTATATTCTATTAACTTACTTAAATGATTAGCTAATATTTATTGAAAGGGGGAAGTAATGACAAGCACAGCACGGGTTTTGGGATTTAGCGCCTTTAGTAAGCATCAGAAATCTCTGGAGATGGATTTAGCGATCGCGGCCTTTATGTCTGTATCGGCAAGAATCATGGTGGTGGATAACGACCTCAATATCCTTGCGGCAAACGAATCTGTCAAAAATTTTCTCAGCACCGTCGAAAGCGACATTAGAAAGGACTTGCCTAATTTCTCGGTCAAGACGCTGGTCGGAACAAATATCGACGAGTTTCATCAAAAACCTGAGCGTCAGAGAAAAATGCTGGCGGGTATGAAAGAGCCTTATGAGACAGCGATTGCCTTAGGAGGACATATTTTCGCGCTGCGTGCCACGCCTCTTTACTCATCCAAAGGCGTACGCCTTGGAACAGCAATGGAATGGTTTGATTCCAAAATCATGGATTATTCCGGGCAGATCCAGGCCATTAATCGTTCGCAAGCCGTCATTCATTTTACAATGGATGGCACAATTACCGATGCAAACGAGAATTTTCTAAAAACCATGGGATACAGCCTGAGTGAAATCAAAGGCAAACATCACAGCATGTTTGCCGAACCCAGCTTTGCCGCCAGCAGTGATTACAAAGATTTCTGGAAGAAGCTCAACGAAGGACAGTTCTTCAGCGCGCAGTATAAACGTATAGGTAAAGGTGGGAAAGAAATTTGGATTGAGGCTTCCTACAACCCGATTTTTGATACGATGGGAAAGCCGTTCAAGGTTACGAAATTCGCAACAGATCTCACACCCCGCAAGGAAGAGAACTTGAAGTTAGCAAATGATTTTGAAACAAACGTTCAATCGCTGGTTCAAAATGTAGCCTCCTCAGCGACTGAAATGCAAGTTACGGCGCAAAACCTGGCCGCAGCTGCAGAAGAAACCAGCAATCAATCCAGTACTGTTGCTGCAGCGACAGAGGAGCTCTCATCATCGGTGAATGAAATTTCGCGGCAGGTTACAAATTCCGTGCGAATTGTAGGCGAAGCTGTGAACGAAGCAAAAAAATCCGAGCAGATGGTTGAGGGCCTTGTCAACGCAGCCTCAAAGATTGGCGAGGTTACATCCCTTATCTCGGATATCGCCGATCAGACGAACCTGCTGGCCTTGAATGCAACAATTGAAGCGGCCCGCGCAGGAGAAGCCGGAAAAGGTTTTGCTGTCGTCGCCGCTGAAGTGAAATCCCTGGCGGCGGAAACAGCCAAAGCCACAGAGGAAATCAGGTCGCATATCAGCGGTATTCAAAGCGTGAGCCAATCCACTGCCGAGGCGATTAAGAAGATTACCGATGTCATTGGACAGGTCAGCGAAATCAGCACCACCATTTCCGGCGCAGTTGAAGAGCAATCGGCCGCAACGCGTGAAGTATCGTCCAACATCATCGGCGTTCAGACGGCTGCCAATGAAACGGGGCAATCTTCGTCGACAATGCTGGAAGTTTCAAAAGATTTGTCCAAGCGATCGGTCGAACTGCAACAGCGTGTAACTAATTTCCTAGAAAAAGTCCGCGCAATGTAACTTTGCTTGCGCTGTCTTTTGCGCCCGCTTACCGCGCCTGATTATTGCTGATGCTGCCTTCGATACGGGCGGCGTGGGTGCTGAGGGCTTCTTCCACCAGCAAGGAGGTCAGCATCTCGCGGCGCAAAGCGGATTCAAAGCGATCGCGCCCCTGCATCAATTTGATCGCATCAAGCGCAACTTCCTGCCGGCGCACATTCGCAGGCTTGTCATACAGATTGGTGTAGAAATCAGGGCTTTCGAGCATTTTGCGCGACAGCACTTCCATCTGCGCGTAATAGCTGGGCCGTTCACCCAGCAGTGTCTTCGCTTCGTCCGCTTTAATACCGAAATGCTGCAAGAGCGCCTGTAGATAAGGACCGCTGGATTGCGCGGGATCTGTCTGTGCACTGCGCGTCTTCATCGCAAGAATACTGGCCAGCGAATCGTGCGCGACGCTGGCCGCAGCAAACAAGGAACGCGCCTTCATATAATCGTCGGACTTGACGGGAATTTGTTTGGCCAAAGCAGGATCAAGTGCGATCGGCCAATAGAGATTACGCGCCAGAGCCATGGCATCTTGCTCGTCATTACTGGAGTCGCTGTCAGAGAAATCAAGATCCAGCGTCAAGCTATTGTCTGCAAGACGTGTGAAGTCGATATCGCGGTTGAGACGGGCAAGGTCCGTGCCGCCCACTTTCTCCCCCGCGGTGATGTCGGCATTGGCGAGGTCATGCTGACAGAGATTGGCGAGCGCGCCGCTGCGGTCTTGCGGGTCGCAATAGACTTCGCGGAACTGGCGAAAGCGCGATTGAAAATCCTGATAATATCCACTGGCGGTGCTAGCCGCGCTGGCACCCGTGTAATCATCAAATAATGCAGCGTTCATGGCCAGGCGGCTGAGTTGACCGCGCTGCTCGCTGTCGGCGAGGTTACGCGCAAACGTGCCGATCTGACACAGGGACTCACTGGGGTGATAGTCCTTATGCGCCTCGGCTTGCAGACTTTGCTGCAGCCGTTGCGCGGCCGATTGGCGTTGGGCGTCCACCAGTCCGCCCATAATTTGATTATGCTGCGCGCCCACAGCCGTGAGTTGTTCGGTCATCAGCATCATCGCCGCGAGATAATTCTGAACAATCGTATTCTGCCAGCCCAGCATATCGCCGCAGAAGCTGAATATTTTTCCGCTGCCGCAATGGCCGGTGAGAACAGGATCGGTTCCCGTCCCTTCCTGCGCGATAGCGGTCCGCGTGAACAACAAAAGCGCAGCGATGAGTAAAACGCGGATCATTGCGTCCAGCCCGTTTGGTTTTCGATTTGATCCTGGATGTCCATCAAGGACAATTCCAGCAGAACCGATAGCGAGGCCTCATTCCGCAGATAGCTTTTGAACAGGTCAAATTTCTGCATCAGACCGATCGCCTGCAGCGCTACGCCCTTGCGGTCGACGTTGGCGGGTTTGTCGTAGAGGTTTGTATAGAAATCAGGGTTCTGGTAGATCTTCTTGGCCAGAACTTCCATCTGCGCGTAATAGCTTGGGTTGTCGCCCAGCAGCGCCTTAAGCTCTGCATCATTCTCAAGCCCCAGATCTTTCAGCAAGGCCTGCAAATAAGCATTTGATCCGCCGCTCCCGGCCGCTTTCATCCCGGCAATCGCGTTGAAAGAGTTTTCCGCCACGCTGCGCTTGGCCAGAAGTGAACGCATATCCATATACACACGCTGCGTCGCACTGAGCTTCCCGGCCTGGCTTTCTAACCCGACCGTAGGGCGGCGAAAGACCTCGTGGCCATAGAGATTACTCGCCAGCGCCAGAATATCTTCCTCGCCGTTGTTTATTTTTGCATCGGTGAAATCAACATCCAGAGTCCACGGTGCGGCCAGCGTCGCGACATAGTCGATATCGCGGTTGGAGCGCGCGGGATCCGCTGCGCCGATATTGCCGCCTCCGTGATCGCAGAGATAGCCAAGGCCTGAATTGTTATCCAAAGGATCGCAATATTTTTCCTTGAACTGCGCCAGACGGTTTTGAATGTCACCGCTATAGCCCGTGGCGGCAGCGCTTCCTGTCTGGCCCAGCTGGCGGTCCTGGGAGCGCTGCGCCAGCACGACGGCGGTGAACTCCCCTTTGCGCTCAGAGGCGGCCAGCGATTTCGCGGCGGAGCCGATCTGGCACAGGCCTTCGCTGGGGTGATAGTCTTTATGCGCCTGGGCGCGCAGGCGCTGGATTGTTTGCTGCGTTTCCATTTGCTGTCCGGCATCAAGAAATGTGCCAAAAATTTGCACTTGCTGCATGGCGACTGTCGAGAATTGTTCAGCCATCAGCATGAGGGCGGGCAGGATATTATCCTCCCACAGGACGGACGTGATCCAAACACGCTGCGCTGTCAGCTCGCTGCGGTAATGGTTTTTAAGACGCGCTTCGGTACTTTTCCATTGCTTGGAAGATTCATCTTTTGCTGTCGCGGGACAATTGCAGCATGCCTCCGCCGGTGGTGCTGTGATCGTAAAGAGCGCAAGCAAGAGCGCGGAGAGCAAAGACAGGCGCAAGATTTTTGTTCCCTTGATCGGCATTCTTTTAGCCTCCGCTTTCATTTAACTTGTTGTTGGCTTGCTGCGCCCGTTTGTGCAGGCGTGAAGACAACAAGACCGATGTCACCATTTCCTGGCGCAGCTGACTTTCATACAGAGCCTGATCCAACATGCGCTCTACGGCGCGCAGTGCCACGCTCTTGCGCCGCGAATTTGCAGGGCCGTCATAGAGATTGGCATAGAAGGAAGGTGTCTGAAAAATGCGCTTAGCGAGAATTTCAAGCTGCGCGTAATGGCTCGGATTCTTGCCGATCAAGCCATCGATTTCCTGAGGTGGGACACCAAGCTCGGCCATTGCTGCATCCAGATACTGCCAGGTGTTGGTTGCGCTTTCTGGTGCGGCGGCTTTCAGGCCGACAATACTGCTGAAGGAATGCTGTGCCACGGCACGGCGTGCGGCAATTGTGCGCAATGCGAAATACACGTGATCCTTGCTGTTGCGCTGTGGGCCCAGCGCCTGTTCGTTCATACTGCGCGTCAAGACCGTATGGCCGTAGAGGTTATTGCCCAGCGCCAGAACATCGCGCAGAGTCGGTGTTTCAGGAGCACCGGGTGCAACATTAATATCCAGTGTGCGCGGCTCCTCGATCATGCGTGCAAAGCTGATATCCGCGCCCGGGCGCGCCGAACCTGAACTTGCTGTTTTACATTCGGGATTGATGCCGTTGTTGTCGGTGGCGCGGCAATAGGTCTTGGTGTATTCGGCCCAGCGCTGGAGTTTATCCTGATCCTCCCCGCCTGTGGCCACAGATCCGGCCGCGCCCAGATCGCGCTTGAGCTGGCGCGCATCCAGAAACCGCACAGCCAGATCGCCATGCGCTTCGGTCGTGGCCAGCGAACGCACAGCGGTGCCGATGCTGCACAAATTCTGCGAGGGCATGTAATCTTTCTGCGCGCGGGAATGGCCTTCTTGCAGCACACGTTGCGTGCTGAGCTGCTGATCGGCATCCAACAAAATTCCAACTGTCATGATTTGTTTTGCAGCGATTGCCGTCATTTGCTCTGTGAAATGCATCAGGGTAGGTAAAACCTGCTGCTTGAAAAAACTTTCATACAGCCACACACGATGTGCATCCATCGCCGCAGATGCGTCGGCGATGATACTTTGCTCGTATTTGTCATCGGCGTGGTCATTGGCGATATGTTGGCGCGCCTTCGGACAATCATCCGGTCGGCACCCCTTGCAGCCACTGCATCTGGCCCAAGCAGCATCGGCGGCGATCAAGAACGCGCAGAAAAGCAGCACGGGAAATACGAACGTCATCCGCCGCAGCATTTTCATTTGGCTCCTCCCGCCCGCGCAGTTTGGGGCAAGGTGCGGCGCACAGCCTCGAAACGATCATTCAATGCGCTTGAAAGCCAGACGGAAAGATTCATCTCCTGCCTCAATTCGCTTTCAAACATGGCCCGATCCAGCATCAGGTCAATGGCTGTCAGCGCCGCAGCCTGGCGCTGGATATTGGCGGGCTTGTCTACCAGGCCCGCATAAAATAACGGGTCTTGATACAGTTTCTGCGCCAACACTTCGAGCTGCACATACTGGCTGGGGTTGTCGTCGATCAGGCTGTAAACCTCCTGATCGGGAACGCCCAGCGCCTTAAAGGCAGCGCCCAGCGTTTTGATGGTTTGGGGATTTTCAGGATCACCATCATTTGTGCTTTTGATGGCTGCAATCGCGGCAAGAGAGTTCTGCGCGACACTGCGCTTGGCGGCAATCGATCGCAGTGCCAGATACCATTGCGCCTTTTGATCGAGCGCAAGATCTGCAGGCGGCGTATTCTGGCCCAGCGTTTTGTGGCCATAAAGATTGGCTGCAAGCGCAAAGACATCTTCGCCGTCATCACCGATTGCGCCAACGCCTGAGAAATTTGCATTAAGCGTGCGCGCCTTATCAATCAGACGGGTATAATCGATGTCGATATTGGTGCGCGCAATGTTCGTAGAGCCCGTGCGCTTGCAAAATGGATGCAGGCCGGATTCTTCATTTCCGGGCACGCCGTTATTGTCGTTGGGGTCACAATAATTTTCCTGATATTGGGCCCAGCGCGAAAGCCAGTCCGCATCTTGTCCTTGCGCGTTGGCTGTTCCGGTTGTGGCAAGCTGGCGTGCCAGCGCCCAATCTGCCACCGCGACTTTGCTGTAGCGCGTACGGATTTCCGCCTGCGCCAGCGAACGGACATTCGAGCCCACCGCACATAGCGTTTCCGAAGGCTGATAATCTTTATAAGCAGCGAGTTGCAGCTCTTGCATCTGACGCTGCGCCCGCAGCTGGTTTTGCGCATCGAGCATGGTACCCGCCATATAGGCCTGATGTATGCCTACGGCTGAGAGCTGCTCGGTCATGAGCATCAGCCCCGGCAAGACGGACTGGCGGAAAAACGTATCGGTCCACCACGTACGGTGAAGAGCGAATTTCTGGGATATGTCACCGGTCAGCAGATAGCGATATACATCATGATAATTGCTTATAATGCTGCGCACCGTGGGGCAGACATTGCTGGGGCAACCTTTGCAACACGCCGCCCATGCGACGCGTACAGGGATCAGCAGTGCAGGTACCAGAAGAGCGATAGCCAGCACAGCCAGAAGCAAACGCCTCCGGCCAAAGCCGCGCTGTGTATGGATTTTCCGCACCATCTCCCCCATCTTAGCACAGGAAAAATCCCTTTGTCAGTTTTCAGTTGTGACAGGCCTTGCGCAAATGGCAGGAGGGTTCTTGTATCCGAGGTGCTTTTGGGCGATGATAAAAGAATGGCACAGAGTGCAAAACCAGCCCCGAATGAACCGCAAACCCGCGACACCCCGGCCGATGATACCAGCGGCCTGGGCAGGGTTGTGATCCGCAACGAATTCTATCGCGACGGCTACCGCAACATGCTGCGCCTGGTGGTGATTCAGGGGGCGGTTATTCTCGGTCTTTTGATTGTTGTCTTTATGATTTTACAGGCGCGGGAGCCGGAAAACCGCTATTTCGCCACCACCGAAGATGGCCGCCTGGTGCCCATGGTGCCCCTCAACCAGCCCAATCTCAGCACCCCCGCGTTAATGTCCTGGACCGCTCAGGCCGCGACGGAAGTCATGACCTTCGGCTTTAATGACTACCGCCGCCGGTTACAGGAAG
>JAKLKY010000060.1 GCA_023150415.1 Alphaproteobacteria bacterium
CCACTTTATGCGCCTTAGCTGGTTTTGCGATTTTATGCGCCCTCGGCACCTGGCAATTGCAACGCCTTGAGTGGAAAACGCAGCGCATCGCCGCTCTTGAAGAAGCCTACAGCCGCAAATCCAATCGCACGTTTCGTGCTACTGATTATAACGATGATAAGCTCCTGCCGCGGGGACGCGTTATAGGGCGATTCGTCGCGTCGCAGAGTATTGTGGTGGGTCTGGGCGAGAATGCCGCGCTTTACCAGCTCGTGCGGCTTAAGGACGGTGGTTACATCGTGGCCAATCTGGGTCAGACAAGTCCGCGAATAACCTTAAAAAAGGACTGGCTGCGCGGAACATTGCATCCCTATCCGTCAGCCCATATGTTTATGCCCCGTAATAATGTAGAAAAACGTCAATTCTTCTTCCCGCAGCAAAAGGATTTTGCAGACCTGTTCCGGGCCAAGAATTTAAAGCCTGTTATTCTTTACCCTGATGCTTTGCATCGTAAACCTGAACTCAAAAACAATCATCTGGCCTATTCAATTTTCTGGTTTTGCATGGCAGCAGTTTTAGGTGTTGTGTTTATATTGCGTTTCATGCTGCGCACAAAAACAAACGAAAGCAATGCGATTGAAGTTCAGGAATAAGAGATGGAACTAGCGGATAAATCCGCTGCTGTTGTTCTCGGCCAGCTTCATACTCTCGGTCAGCATCACGTATTCCTGCTCAACCTTCGCTACGCGTGTCTTGAAACGCTTGAGCTCTTTGCCCTCCAGCATCTGCCCGGTGGGCAAATCAATGCTGCGCGGATTGACTTGTGCATTATTGACAAGAACCTCGTAATGCAGATGCGGGCCGGTGGAATTGCCGGTCGAACCGACATAGCCAATGATCTGTCCCTGACGCACACGGGTGCCTTTGTTAATGCCGCGCGCAAAACGTGACATATGTGCGTAGGCCGTCTTTAACTGGCCGTTGTGGCGAAGACGGATATAATTTCCGTAGCCATTTTGCCTGCCGACAAAATCAACAACCGCATCCCCTGCTGCGTAGATCGGTGTGCCGGTAGAAGCCGCGAAATCGACGCCTTTGTGCATCTTGTTATAGCCCATGATAGGGTGGCGGCGCATGCCAAAACCAGAGGAAATACGCGCACCGTCGATGGGCGTAGTAAGAAGGGTCTTGCGCAAGCTGCGGCCATCGGGCTTGAAATAGTCGATGCGGCCGTCTTCCATTTCAAAACGAAAGATCGGTTTGCTGCGCCCGCCCAGGCTTAAATTCGCATAGGCAAACTCACCGTTGCGTACCAGGTGGCCGTCTTCGGTCTCATAGACCTTGTACATGACTTCCACTATATCGCCTTGCTGAATATCGCGCTGGAAATCCACATCCCAGGAATAGGCCTTAATCATTTCTGCAATAATTGCGGGTGGAACGCCGCTTGCCGCTGCTGAGGCATACAGGGAATTGTTAATCTCTACTTTTCGCGCATAAACGCGCTCTACCACCTTTTTCTCCTCAATGCGGGCAGCATAATCGCCAGCACTGACCAATTCGACATTCAAGGTCTTAACAGGATCAAGGGTCAATGAAAGCTGCTGAAAGAGGCGATTGCGACGATCATCGGCGCGCGTGTAGTGCAAATCGATGCTTTGACCAGCCTTGATCAAGCGCGGATTAAAATGTGGACGTAGCGAGTTAATTATGTTGTTGGCATCTTGTTCTGGGATTCCGGCGCGCGCAAGCGCCTGACCCATCGTGTCACCCTTTTTAAATGTTAAACGCTCATGCAGGGGCGGCAGAATCGGACGCTGTGCATTGTCCGTGGACGGCGCAGTTGCTGTCTTGTTGATATCAAGGGCAGTCAGCAAATGTGGCGCGGGCATATCCTCCAAATTCAGTGCAAAAGCGGCGGGCTGTTGCACAATTTCTGACTGTGTTCCCAAAAGGCCAAACATCAACGGGGAGGAGAATAAAAAGAATAGGCCTGCAACATAACGCAGACGCAAACGATTCTCGCGCGTCAAAACATAACGCGTGCGCAGACCCATCATCTTCTTCATCATCAAACAGGCCCATAACCATGAGAGCAATCTCTGCGGCCCGCCTTCGCGAATAATAAAAGACATTCTGCCTAAAACCCTTTGAACGCCTCTTTTTATCTGCAGGGCCTGAAACAATAGCCAAGCCACGCCCCTGAGCGTTTGGTTGAAGAACTGATTTGTTCCCGTAGGGCTTAGCACAGCAACGCTCCGATTCCAATCCGGATTGATCATTTTTGCGTGAACTAGTCGTGGATAAAACTGAGGTGAGAAAAGTCTAGAAGGGAACGCAGCAAACGCAGCAAACCATCATATCACTTTCCACATTCCTGTGTAATCTTGTCGTAAGCCTTGCCTGATCCGGACAGACCAAAATGATCCTTTGTTTTTGTATTCCGCGATGAAATGCCGGAAACTGTCATTTTCGATCCATTTCGCAATGCGCTTGCGATTTTACTGTCGGTCTCGCTATCCAAAGCCCAGGCTGTTTCATCTTGTGTAAAGAGCTTGAATGTCTGGTTATCGATTTGCAGCGTAACCTCCGAACCAGGCTTATACGTATAGCCCGTGATGTAGCTGAAAACGTCCTTCGTACCATCCGCAGGACGATGCGTAATCATAGCAAAAGCATCACCACGGCGTTTGTATTCCCCTTCGCCCTTTTTCGGACGCGCTGCCATATAGCAAACTTTATTGTCATTTTCTGTGAAAACGTAAGCATCCCAATCCTGATATGACCCTATCAAACGTGGCTCTCCGGCTTGTGAAGGCATCGCAATCAAAAGGAGCGGTATAAAGACAAAAACGATTAAGCGAGACATGATTCCTGCAATGAAGAGAAAGGGTTAAACCAATACTGGCTCTATCATACTCGCTTCAAGGGGAAATGCAAAACCTTCCAAGCGATACTTAACGAAAAGAATTTACATTTTCTGTCATCTAAACGACCATTAGACACGTAATGAGTTAATGGGCTCTCAAAGAAAGCGGACTGATTTTCTTTGACCTGCACGCCAAATAAAGCGTTAATACGCTTGATGAGACCTGCAGTTCAAAAGCAAAGCGCGCCTGATTTCAGTGCTCTTATTGTGAATGTCGCCCGCCACCGCGACCGGCAAAGTTTTATAACGCTGTTCGAATATTTCGCACCGCGTATAAAATCTTTCCTGATCAAGGGCGGCGTAGCAGAGGAAATGGCCGATGAACTGGCGCAGGAAACCATGTTAAGTGTATGGCAAAAGGCCGATCATTTTGATCCTGCGCGTTCAGCGGCGAGCACATGGATTTATACGATTGCACGCAATAAACGCATCGATGCGTTTCGCAAAACGGGGCGCGTTGAAATCACCCCTCCAGATTATGTGATTGAAAACCAGCCTGCTGATGATGAAACAAGCAACCCAGCACAAGCATTGATGCATGCGCAAGAAGGGCAAGGGCTGGCGCAAGCGTTGGCTGCACTCCCCCCTGAGCAGGCGGACCTCATACGCCGCGCATTTTTCGAAGAAAAATCGCATGCCCAAATTGCGCAAGAAACAAAAATTCCGCTGGGTACGATCAAGTCTCGTATCCGTCTTGGACTTGAGCGCCTAGCGCAGCAGGAAGGAGTGCAAAACCTATGGTCTTAAGATCTTCCACCCTGCCTGAAAATTATGAAGCCTTGCTGTTTTCTTATGCTTGCGGTGCGTTGGATGCCGCGCAAGAACTGATCGTGGCAGCGCATTTATGTTACTCACCGCGCGCACGCAAAATTGTTGAATATTACGAGAAAATCGGTGGGTGCCTGATGGATTGTGATTGCGGCACTGTTCCGATGCGCGATGGTGCGATGGATCATGTTCTGGCGCGCCTTGATTCCTGCACAGGCAAAGACCCCCAGGCTTGCGCCAGGGACTGCGCTTTTCCTGAAAAAATTGATTTGCCTGCCATCTTGCGTGATCAAATCAATACCAGCATTGCGCAAGGAAAAATGCGCACGGTTTGGCGGTCTTTGCTGCCAGGCCTTCAGACTCTGGATCTTGCGATTGGGGATAATACCAGCAAAGCACGATTCTACAAACTCGCCCCCGCTATGCGCACACCGGCGCATGGACATGCTGGCACAGAAATCACGCTTGTCTTGCATGGCTCTTATCACGATGAAAGCGGCCAGTATCACTGTGGCGATTTGGCGGTGGCGGATGAGCGTATGGATCACCGACAAATCGCTTGCGCGCAACAGGGCTGTGTGTGCCTGACTGTCACGACCGCACCCGTCAAATTGTCGGGTTGGATGCGTCTGCTGACGCCCTTTTATTCCTGATCCCTGTTTTAAAAATCAAAGGGAGGCCCATCCGTGCGCAGCGTTTCGCCTTGTTTCAAGACGTCTTGCATAGACGGCACCACCGCGCCAAGTCCTAGCGCAATCAAGCAAACTGCGATTTTCTTGAGATTACCATCCGCAGTGCGCCCCAGAATGTCTACGATCGCCTGATGCGTAGGCGCCGCTGCAACATAAAAGCAAGCCATCAATGATGAACTCAAATCTTTCAAGCGCATAAGAAATTAATATCTAATTCTTGCACAATAGTCAAATTAAAAATGCAATATATGTATGCTACGAGCACTTTTAAAACAAGAAAGATTATTGCCGCGCAACCATCATTTTTTTTATTTCGGCAAT
Source organism: Alphaproteobacteria bacterium (assembly GCA_023150415.1). Lineage (GTDB taxonomy): Bacteria > Pseudomonadota > Alphaproteobacteria > Micavibrionales > Micavibrionaceae > JAKLKY01. The sequence goes on from JAKLKY010000060.1 coordinate 4,690, forward strand.
GCCCTTGGCCGGGTTAAGGCCTTTGGGGCAGGTTTGCGTGCAGTTCATGATGGTGTGGCAGCGATAGAGGCGAAACGCATCGTCAAGCATATCCAGGCGGTCGCCCTTGGATTCATCCCGCGAATCAATCAACCAGCGAAAAGCCTGCAGCAAAATTGCGGGTCCCAGGAATCGCTCCCCGTTCCACCAGTAAGACGGGCACGCGGTGGAGCAGCAAAAACACAAAATGCAGCCCGCCGGACCGCGACCATCAGCACCATTGAGCGCTTCGGAATCGGCCGGGCTTTGCAGGCGCTCGCGTTCTGGTGCAGGACTGTCCGCTTTCAGCCAAGGCTCGATCATCGTGTACTGGGCATAGACATGCTTAAGATCGGGCACCAGATCCTTAACCACCGGCATATGCGGCAGGGGTGTGATTGTAATATCACCTTTCACGTCCTCGATCGGCTTGGTGCAGGCCAGCGTATTCGTGCCTTTCGAATCGCCGATATTCATCGAACACGATCCGCAGATCCCCTCGCGACAGGAGCGGCGATAGGTCAGGGTCGGATCGACCTCGTTCTTGATGTAGCCCAGCGCGTCGAGCACCATCGGCCCGCATTTATCGAGATCGATGACATACGTATCCATGCGCGGATTTTTGGGCTGACCGCTTTTTTCATCTTTATCGTCGGGATCATAGCGATAAACGTGAAAGGATTTAGCCCGCTTAGCACCATTGGCAACATCAATCGTGCGGCCTTTGTGGGGTTTTGAATTGGCTGGAAGGAAAAGCTCTGCCATTGGGTGTCTCTAAACAAGATATTTGGAATATTTATTGCGCGTGATTTTATCATCAAGCACGCCGCAGACCAAGCCCCCTTATGGCCTCTGGACCTTTCATGGAAAACCCCCTAAATCAATACAGGTTCAGGGAATTAGTTATGAAGGGGGATTCATGTCAGCAGCGCAAAACCATCATACATCTGTTTTGATTATCGGTTCGGGTCCGGCAGGATATACGGCGGCAATCTACGCGGCACGCGCCAATCTTAAGCCGATTCTGGTAACAGGATATGAGCCCGGCGGCCAGTTGATGATTACTACCGATGTCGAGAACTACCCCGGCTTTGCCGATGTTATCCAGGGGCCATGGTTGATGGAGCAGATGCGCAAACAAGCCGAGCATGTCGGCACTACCTTCATCACAGATTTCATACGCAGCGTCGATCTGACCCAGCGCCCGTTCAAGGCGGTGGGCGATAATGGCGCGGCCTATACCGGCGATACGCTGATTATCTCCACAGGTGCAAAGGCGCGCTGGCTGGGCTTGCCGTCAGAAGAAACTTTTCGCGGCAGGGGCGTATCGGCTTGTGCCACCTGCGATGGGTTTTTCTTCAAGGGCAAGGAAGTTGTCGTCGTAGGCGGCGGCAATGCGGCGGTGGAAGAAGCGATGTTCCTGGCCAATTTCTGTACCAAGGTGACCCTGATTCATCGCCGTGATACGCTCCGTGCCGAAAAAATTGCGCAAGACCGTCTGTTTAAGAATCCGAAAATCAATGTGATCTGGGATAGTGTGGTTGAAGAAATTCTGGGCGATCAATCTGGCATGACAGGGTTGCGTCTGAAAAATCTCAAGACAGGGAATACAGATGTATTCAAGGCCGACGGCCTTTTCATCGCCATCGGTCATGATCCTGCTACAGAGATATTCAAAGGCAAGTTAGCGATGGATAAGACAGGTTATCTGACAATCAAGCCTGGCACTACGGAAACATCGGTGCCGGGCGTATTCGCTGCGGGCGATGTCGCCGATGCGGTTTATCGTCAGGCTGTTACAGCAGCAGGCATGGGATGTATGGCCGCGCTAGAGGCTGACCGATTCCTTTCTGCTCAGGGCGGTCATCAACAGGCGGCGTGAGATTATGGATTGGGACAAGCTGCGCATTTTCCACGCCGTCGCCGAAGCCGGTAGCCTAACCCAGGCGGCGAAAATGCTCGGCAGCAGCCAGCCAGCAATTTCTCGGAATATAGCAGCTCTTGAAAGCGATCTTGGAACCGCTTTGTTTCGCCGCCATGCGCGAGGGCTTGTGCTCTCGGAGCAGGGCGAAATTCTGCACGCCGAGACAGCGGATATTTTCGAACGTCTCTTGATCCTGCAAAGCAGGCTTAAAGACACGCAAAACTTACCAGAAGGACCACTAACCATCACGGTTTCGGAATTCATTGGCACAACATGGCTTGCGTCAAAGCTGGCTGCGTTCCATGCGTTGTATCCGCATATCCAGCTGACCGTCTTGTTCGATGATCGCGTCCTGAAGCTGAACATGAAAGAGGCTGATGTAGCCATTCGGCTGATTGCTCCGCACGAAACCGATGTAATTCAACGTTACCTGACAGCCGTTCGATTTCATATATGCGGCCATCGCGACTATTTTAAAGAAAATGGTAGCCCCAAACGCCTGAGTGATTTACGCAATCATTGCCTGATCGGCTATCCGCAGAACGTCACCGGAGCATTTGCCAACCCGAATTGGCTTTTTGACATTGCAAAGACTGATGTGCAGCATGATCACCGTCTGATCATGATTAATTCTATGACAGCGATATATGAAGCTGTCATGGCCAAAGCCGGGATTGCTGTACTCCCAGACTACATTATTGCAAGCAAACCAGAACTTCAGGTTGTATTACCCCGGCTGGAACGACCGCCGGTCGATATGTATTTTGTCTATGCGAAGGAACGCAAAAACGCAAAGAGAACCGAGCTTTTCCGAGACTTTTTGCTAGAGCATATCCGCCAGACAAAATTCTCGGCAGACTTCCACTAACACACACGCGGATTACACCAACGCGCGACAGCTATATTAAATATGCATAGCTCATATACTGAATAATTTATGGACCGTCGCTGCCAAATCAACATATAACGGGGGTCTGTCGATGTTCGCATCGACGAGGATCTTCGGATCCTCACGTCTCCCAGACGTGAAACCTCCCTGTTCAACTCGCCGGGCCTTAGGGCCCGGTTTTTTTATGCGCGAAAAAAGGCCTTGATCAAAATGCCTTGATCAAACGGACTTCAGCGTCACAGGCGCGGCAGCTTTAGGCGCCAGTGTATAGACATGGAATCCGCCATAGATAGAGGAACGATCCTTCGCCACCGCCTTGGCCGATTGCGCAGGATCGTAATCCCACAGAGCCAAAAGATCAGATGACAACGCCCGCGGCAGTGGCGAGTGCTCGCCCGCTGTGCGGAAGATGACGCGCGCACCTGGACGGGCGGTGCGGGTGACTTCGCGCCAGAGATCGGTCAATTGCTCGGCGTTCATCCAGTCCTGTGCATCAAGAAAAACATAGCAATCAAGGCTGGCTTGCGGCTGTGATTGCAGGAAACTGGTGATCGACGTGTGATAAACTTCGACCCGGTCGGCGTTCTTTTTCAGTTTTTCATAGTTTTCGTGCGAGAGATAACGCGGCACGGCCCGTTTATTTTCGCGATCATAGCCGCGGCTAAACGCCTGCCAGGCGAAATAATTATCCTCGATGGGAAAGTCGACTGCCAGGCGACGCAAGCGCGCTTTGAGCAATCCGGCCATATCCCCGCCTGATGAACGGTACAGCGCATCGAACTGCGCGGGCGGAATGCCTAGCCCATACAAAGACACAGGCAAATTGCATAGCCATTTTACAAAGGGTTTTTCGAATATAGGGCCAAGAGTCCGATCGAAAATCTCGCCCTGTTCCTGCTGCGTCTTGGCTTTGAGAATATCGCGCGGATCCTGACCATAGATCTTGGCAAGAATGTGAACCACACTAATGAAGCGCCCCAACAACCCGAATTGATACAGATTTTTGGTGAAGTAATTAATGCGGCGACCACGGCCTAGGCTCCAGCCCTCCCAATAGCGGCGGGAGAACGCATCCAGATGCGGGGCAATGTAGAGGTCATAATTCTCGATATTGCGCTTGTCGTCGGCATGGCCGAAAAACAAGAAAAAGCTTTCGTAATCTGGCAGGTGTTTGACCGCCGCCAGTTTCAAACGGGCCAATGAAACATGCGCGGGGTTCAGGTCTATGGCCTTGACGGCTTCGGGTCCTTCCGTGAGGTAATTCATAACGTTACAACCACCCGAGGCTATGGTCATGATACGCGTGCTGGAATCAAGCTTCAGCGCAGAAAGATCCACTTCCGGATCTTCCCAAATCTGAGGATAGACAAACCCGCGAAAGGACAATGCAAACAGGCGCTCGAGAAACCCGCGGCCCGAAATCGGCGGGTTGTCATGCACCACGGCGGACTTCAGAAGTTCTTTGGTTTCCTTATCGACTTCGCTTTTTTTCACGGTGTTGGGCGCGGTCATGGTTTTATCCTTCATATCTTCTTTCTTGGACTGGTCTGAAAAACCTATATATAAAAACGCCGATGCATT
>JAKLKY010000061.1 GCA_023150415.1 Alphaproteobacteria bacterium
ACAGGAAGCATCGCGCAACTTTACCCGTACGGGCTGGCAGAGCTTTACCCAGGCGCTGTCAAAATCCCGGATTGTCGAGATGATGGAGGCCAACCAGCAAGTCGTCACCGCAGCGCCGCTGGGTGCGCCCATTCTGGAACGCGAAGGGCTGGTGAACGAACGTTATCAATGGGTTGTGCAGATGCCGATGGTTTTAACCTATCAATCGGGCAGCCAGACCCGCACCGACCGCCTGCTGGTGACCATGGTGATTGTGCGCGTGCCACGCCTGGAAAATCCTAACGGGATTGGCATCGAACAGTGGATCGCGGTGCCGCGGGGGTAGTATTAGCGATAATAAATCCTGGATAACCCTGTTGAAAACTTGTGCACATATAAAGCGCATCTTGTTATTCCACAAAAAATGCTTGTAGTATAAAAGTGCATTATGCTTTGTTGACAGCACTGTTAACGGCATTTTTGGCGTAGGGTTGGCGTAGAGTGTTACTTTCATCATGTTTTGCTCATCTTGCTTTGGATAAGATTTTGTCTCCGGAAGGTTTGACATCGTCGTCATATGCGATTCGCCGCACTTTGTGCTATGGATTATGGTTTTGTGCGACCGCTATTATGGCGTCTGCAACACCTGCTGAGGCTCAGCAAAATACCTTGTCCTTGCCTGAATTGCCGCAGGCTGTGACTATTCCCACAATTCAGACACCCCCTGTTCCCGACCTTCTGAACAATAATCAGAGGGCCGCACAACAAAATGCGCCGCAGCCGCCCGCCCTCCCCATCGCCAACCAGCAAAGCCGCCCGCAAGAGCGCGATTCTCGGGATGCTTATGATGCGCGCTATAATGAACGGAATCAGAATTCAAATTTCTTTGATAATGTACTGAACATGGGCAGCGAATCCCGTGAACAAAGCCCCCCAGACCAAGACCTCCGCTTCCCGACGATGGACGTGCCGGATGTTGAGCGCGCCGTTCAGGCGGATGTAATGGGCCGCAGTGATGAGCAGGTCAAGGAATCGCGCCGCAAGGAAGCGTTCGAGGCCGCCCTTCAGGGTTTGTTACCGCTGCGGCCTGAAGAGATCCGTGAATTGATGGAGCGCTTTGACCAGACGCAGGAAGCCTCAACCCTGCCTGTTTATCCCAACCCTAAGCCCGAAGTCGCAGTGGAGACACTCTCCCTTGATCCCGGGGCGAAGCCGGCTGTGGTTAAGGTGGCGTACGGGAATGTGACGACGCTGAATATCGTCGACAGCACAGGCGCACCCTGGCCCATTCAGGATGTCAGCTGGGCCGGAAATTTCGATGTCATGCAAAGCGGCGAGCAGGGCTCTCACATCATCCGCATCACACCGCAATCAGAATTCGCAATGGGCAACATGTCGATACGTTTACTGACGCTGCAGACGCCCGTGATCCTAACCCTTGAGACCAGCCGCGAGAGCGTGCATTACCGCTTTGACGCGATCATCCCGGAATACGGCCCCAGCGCGAATGTGCCCTTGATTGAATCGGGCACGGTCTCGATTAAGGCGGGCGGCAGTGAAATCGCCTCCTTCCTGCAGGGTGTAATCCCGCCGGGAGCCACACGGATGAGTGTCGATGGCACCGATGGACGCACAACAGCCTACACCGTCAATGATCAGACGTATCTACGCACACCCTTAACCTTGCTATCGCCAGCCTGGAGCGCCTCGGTCGCGTCAGCGGATGGCATGCGGGTCTATGCGATTGCGCCCACACCGGTGGTGTTGCTCTCCGATCAGGGGCGGATGATCCGCGCGAAACTCTCGGAGCGGGAGGAGCTTGTTCCATGACCACGCAAAACGATGACAACATGGATTTCGGCGACGATAATTTCGACGATTTTGAGGAAAAGTCGAACACGCTGGGCGATGTCTTGCGCCAGAATACCTGGGCGAAGATTGGCATTGTGGCCGGGGCTGCGGTCGTTATATTTGGCGTGATTTATATGTTTGGCGGTCAGGAAGCGAATGTTCCGCCCTCGGTTGTGCCCACGGGATCGGATGTGCGCACCGCACCCGGCACCACACAATCTTCACCTGCTTATATCGAAGCCGTGAAGGAGCAAAACGAAACCCGGGTCGAAAGCGCCATCAAGCAGGGCCAGAGCGCCCTGCCGACACCCATCGACACGCCGCGGGGTGCCTTGGGCTTGAATGACCAACAGGAGCCGGAGGAAGATCCACTGCAGCGCTGGCGCCGCTTGCAAGAAGAGCGTCTAGAGCGCGAATCGCAGCGCCGTCGCCAGGATCAGCAGCTCCGCAACCAGCCTCTGACCGAAGACACGGCCGCCACCGCCAATCAAGAGGCCGTCAAACAGATGGCCGATGTCATGTCACAGCAAATGGACGTGATTTTGCAAAACCGGGCCACGCCGAGTGTGCGCACCATGAACCTCACCAGCCCACAATGGCTGGAGGATCAGCGCGCTCAGGAAGAAGAAGTCAAAGCGCAGGAAGAGGCTGCGGCCAAAGCCGCGGCGCAAACCGGCTCAAAAGTCCTGATCCCGGCTGGTGAAATCATCTATGCGCAGACACTGACAGAGGCCAACAGTGACAATCCTGGTCCGGTTCTGGCGCAGATTGCTGTGGGACCCCTGCACGGAGCGCGCCTTCTAGGCGATTTCAGCACACGCGAGGATGTTCTGGTTCTGAACTTCAACACCATGGTGGTGGACGGGGTTTCCTACGGCATTGACGCAGTGGCGCTGGATCCGGATTCGACACTCCCCGGCCTAGCCACAGATGTTGATCATCGTTATTGGAAGCGCATTATTCTGCCCATGGCGGCGAATTTTATCGAAGGCATGGCCAGCGCGATTTCGGAAAGCGGGCGCACTTCGGTCACCGTTACGGGCGAAACCGTCGCGGAGGAGACAGAGCCAACCACCACCCGTCAGGAAGTCGCTTCGGGGATTGAGGAAGCAGGCCAGGAAGCGGGCGATATTCTCGATGATATTGCTGGTGAAACAAAGCCCTTAATTATTGTGGCAACCGGCACGCCTTTTGGCCTGTTGTTTTTGGATACGGTTTATGAGGACAGCGAGATTACTTCCAGCACGGCAACCACTAATTCCGCCACAAACACACCAACAACGTCGCCGGGTCGTTAATTCCCTGTTACGAATAAACGCATTTTTGCCCGTGAAGCGCCCAGATAAATGTGATATACATCACGTGAAGGATGGCCGTGAGTGATCATGAGTGATGATTCCAAAAAAGATTTCGAGGATATTCCAGACGCCGAATTTGACGATCTGGACGATGATGCTGCGCTTGAGGCATGGGATGATTTGGAGGACAGTGAAATGAATAACGGGAATATGAGCAAAGAAGATGCGATGGCGGCGGCTGTAGATTTTCTTGAAGCCGATGACCAGCCCGCGCAAAGAAGCTTTTTGCAAAAATATTTCAATCTTATTGTCATTGTCGTTGCTGTATTGGGCGGGGGTGCTTTTTTCGTGGCCAATTTTGGCTCTTCCCCAGACAAGGGCGAAAGAAACACTGCGTTAAATCCGCCCTCTGAGGAAACGCTTGCAGCGCCCGGTGTGTCAGAGACACCGCCCGCAACGCCAGAAGCCATTGCCGATCAGGCCGCTTCCTTGCCTGAGGCCCTGCCCACGCCGGAGGCCTCACAACAGCCAGCACCCGGCCCATCATCCGATCTGACGCCAATGCCTGATTTTGCAGCATTACCCGAAGCTGCGCCTGCAGATCAACAGGAAATGACCGTAACTTCGGGGCCGGAAGCGACAAGCATCGAGACGGCGCCGTCTGCAGAATTGCCTCCCATTGTGGAAACGCCGCTGGTGGTCGAGGCGCCTGCTGTTTTGCCCCTGCCTGAAACCCCAAGCGAGCAGCCACCGGCAGATGTGGCTGTGCTGGATCTGCCACCGGCTGCGCCGCCTGCACCTGAGGCCCCTGTGGTTGAGCCTCCTGTCGTTGAAGCGCCGCCAGCCGCTGAAATGCCCGCTGAAGCCCCTGCAATTGAGGTAGCGCCTGCCGAAACGCCGCAAACAACAGATTCAGCCTCAACTGAGGCTGTTAAATCCGTGCGCGAACAAGAGCTGGAAGATAATGTTGTCGCATTGACGGCAAAGCTGGAGCAGCTTACGGGGCGTCTAGCCGATATGGAAGCACAGCTTCAAGCGGCGCAAACAGCGGCCGCCAGCACCGCGCCAGCAGCGGAAAAACCTGCGCCCGTGGCTAAAAAATCAACAAAAAAGCGCAGCAGCAAAAAAGCTTCCAGCGGCGCTCCGCCTAAGGTTGTATCCAGCACCCGCACCAGCAGCAGCTGGCAGTTGCGTTCCGCCCAGCCGGGTAAAGCCTTGGTGGCAGAGGCCCGGACCGGGGATTTGCGCTCGGTTGAAGTTGGCGACAGCCTGCCCGGAATCGGCAAGATTACGGCGATTACGCAAGACGGTGGCGTCTGGCGTATCCAGGGCACCAGAGGCGCGCTCTCAGCACCATAAACTGTTGATATTTCAATCATAATTAATTATTCTAAGAGGGGTCGTTGATTGGCCTCTCGAGGTCCGATTCAATCGGAGGAACAAGAATTTGCACAATTTTAATAAAATGTGTTTTAATAGATCTATGGCGGGTGATAAAAAGAGGACTGTAGCATCAGGCATAGCTGTGCCTTTTTGGAGCGCGGCCGCGTTTCTATTTGTTTTTCTTTTTTCCCTGATTTCCGCCACCCCCGCCCATGCCGGGCTTGAGATTTTTGGCATCAGCCTCCAAGGCACCGAGGTTGAGGTTATTCTTGAGAATATCATCAACAGCCTCTCGGAATTGCCGAAACTGCTTTCGGCGATGGCTTATATTTTTGGCCTGTTGCTTGCGGTCAACGGCATTTTGATGCTGCGCTCGCACGTCGAGAACCCACAACAAATGCCGATGCGTCGCCCTATTATTCGCTTGCTGGCAGGGGGTTGCCTGTTTGCACTGCCGAATATTTACCACATGATGCAAATTACCATCAATCCGGGGGAGGATGGGCAGGAAGGCTACGGCAACACGATTTTTGGCATGCTCAGCGGCTTGCTGGGGGCGTTGAATGAATTTATTCCGCAACTGAACTTCAATAATGTTCTCATCAATATTATCGCCTCGATTTCTGAGGCGCCTGGATTCATCAGCGCGTGGGCTTATCTTGCGGGGATGCTGCTGGGTGTGTGGGGGATATACAAACTCAAAGACCATGTTGAGAATCCCGATCAAACCCCGATGCGCGAAGCCATCGTGCGTTTCATCATCGGCGGGATGTTGTTTGCCCTGCCCACAATCTACGATGCTATGGCCACCGCGATTACAGGCGGCGAGGGTGCACAGCTTCTGGACCAGATAGGCAGTGTGCTGGGGGCTCTCAATTTCTTCCTCTCCAGCTATGCCGAGGGCATGGATGCCGTGTGCAACCCGCTGGGTGGCTTCTTCGGCATGTCTCTGGGCGACCAGCTTTGCGGCATTATCTTCCATACGGGCGTTTTTCCCGCCTTTCTAGCCGCGATTTCCTATCTGTTTGGCCTGGTGCTGGGCCTGTGGGGCATTTTCAAGCTGCGCGACCATGTCCTTAACCCCGATAAAGTGCCGGTTGGAGATCCGATTGGAAAGCTTGTGGCGGGCGGCCTCTTCCTCGTGTTGCCGATTATCGTCGAAACCGTACGCTCTTCGGTGACACCGCTGGCGCTCAGCGCTTACGGATCACCGATTGCCAATCTGGTTGGTGATCTTTTCGGCAGCGGAGCTACAGTCACCGGCTATAACGAAGTGATTGACGACGCTTGCAAAGGGCTGGACGGCGCAATGGCCTGTTTCGTGAATGATATTCTCGGCCCCATCCACATGGTGATGAATTTCTTCGCCTTCTGCGCCGGGATGATTTTGATTATGATCGGCATTTCCCGCCTGATGAAATCCGCCCAGGATGGCGCGCGCGGCCCCAGCGGCATCGGCACCATGATGACGTTTGTCACGGCGGGCGCCTTGATTTCCTACAATGAATTTGTCCGCGCCTTTACCATGTCGATGTTTAGCGATCCGCGCACATTGACCTTTGCCGAATTGCAATATACGGAAGGCATGAGCGATGCAGAATTAATCCACGCCCACACCGTGATCAGTGCGATTATCAAGTTCATGATTATCGTCGGGCTGATTAGCTTCGTGCGCGGGATTTTCATTATTCGCGCCCTCGCCGAGGGCAGCGGACAAGCATCGCTTATGGCCGGTGTAACCCATATGGTGGGTGGCGCGCTGGCGGTAAATTTAGGCCCCCTGATGAATGCCGTTCAAGCAACGTTAGGCATCGAGGGCTACGGAATTGCATTCAGCTGATGGTCGGCAGAATGTAGTAGAGTGTTCGTGTTAACGCAGTACAACAAAGGAGATTTGAAATGTTGAATTATTTTAAAAAACGCTACTACCTCAGCGGCGCGGCAATGACGCTGGGCCTCATGGGCCTGAGCGCGACCGCAAAGGCACAAACCGATGGCGGCGCCGATGACGCCAGCGCCATCGCGGAGAACATCACGGAGTCGATTTCCGATCTGCCTGGAATGCTTTCGGCCATGTCGTATCTGGTTGGTCTGATGCTGGCGGTGCTGGGCATTATGAAGATCAAGGATCATGTGGAAAACCCTTCGCAAACGAAGCTTAAAGATGGCGCGATCCGTCTGGCGGCTGGCGGTGCCTTGTTCGCCCTGCCTATCGTGACCGAAGCCATGCTGGCAACGATTGGTGAAGGCGAGGCCGTTCAGCAGGCTGATCTGCCTTCCTTGCAATTCGGAACGGACTAATCTGCATCACATCCCTGAAGGGGAAGACGTATGCAGTATCTCCCGATTGTACTGGGTATTGCGCGCCCGGATGCCCCTGTGGCATCCGGGTCGTCGCGTCAGAAGGGCGCGGGGCGCCGTTCTGGAGGCTCTTCTGCTGTCCCGCAGGATGTAAAAAACCGCATCCTGGCGCGCGATGATTACACCTGTCGCTATTGCGGGTTCAAGTCGAAGAAATATCAAGATGTCCAGGTCCGCAATCATGACCCTTCCGATCACAGCGATGATAATCTCGCCACGGCCTGCATCTTCTGTCATCAGTGTTTTAATCTGCAAGCCGTCGGGCAAATGAAGTCTGGCATGCTGATCTGGCTGCCCGAGATTGAACAAGCCGCGCTGCATCACATGGCGCGCACCTTGTATATCGCTCGCATTTCCCAAGGCCCTGTGGCCGAGGCCGCGCGCGCCGCGCATGATGCCTTGATCGCACGGCGGGAAGAAGCTAAAAGACGGCTCAGCACCGATGACCCGGCGACGCTCGCGGTTGTGCTGCGCGATTATCTGGGTCCCCGGGAATATCAGGCCCGCACGAAGAAACTGGAAGGGATCCGCCTTTTCCCTCTGGACCGGCGAATTATTAAGGAATCGGATTTGGAATTTAACCAGTTTCCGCAAATTCTGGCCTATTGGCGCTCAAAAGACGGGCCTTTCGGGGGCAAACCGCCCCAGCAATGGGCGGGATATTATCAGGAATTGATGCGCGCGGCTTAAGGCTCTAGGATGGGGCTGATCTGTAAGTTATAATGAGAATTGCCATTGCGTTCCCTTACTTTTTCTAAGACAAAGAATGTCCTTTATCGATAAATTCCTGACGCCATTTCAGAAGGGACTGCGGTATTCCGTATCGTCCTTCATCCAGCTTGAGACTGCGGATAATGAAACGACGTTAGCCTCTTCGGACGGATCGCTGGTTTCCTATGTCAAAATCGACGGCAGCCGCCAGTTAATCGGTGAGGAGGAATATCAAAAAATCATCGACGGCGCGACCATCAAAATCGGCGCGCGGTTCGACCGGCCCGGCCATGCGCTACAGGTTTATTTCGTGCGCGACCCCAGCCGTGTTGGCCAAGTATTAAAGACCCAGCTGCGCCCAGCCCGCAACACAGCGAAAAATTCAGGGCTGGACCTGGATGATATGTTTGATGAAAAAGTCAGACACCTGCAGCGTTTCATGACGCATGAGGAATGTTATTTCGTTTTATGGACCCGGCCCAGCATTTTGACCAAAAGTGAGCTGGAGCGTGCTGGCAAGGAATCAAAAGGCAAGGGGAAAAGCTGGCTTCCTGCGGGATATGCGCAATTCCCGCTGGCGGCGCTGGAGCCGTTGCGCGCGCGGCACAAGACTTTTGTTTCGGCTATTCTCTCGGCCATGGATGAGCTGGGTGTCCGCGCGCAATTGCTGGAGTCGCATGACGCGTTGAGCGCTGTGCGAAGCAATCTATTCCCTGATCGCGCAAACGAGAAATGGCGCGCCTGCCTGCCTGGCGATCCCATTCCCGCCCGCGCACCCATGAACAAAGGCGACATGTCTGATCTGCTCTGGCCGCCCTTGCCGGTGCAGATTACAGCCGCAGATGCGCGGCTGGTCAGTCCTGCTGTTGTGCGGATTGGTGATTTGCTTTGGGCGGGTGCTGATATGACATTGGGGCCGATGGAAGCCACAGCCTTTCCGGCGTTGATGAACCGTCTGGCCGATGCGGATATTCCGTT
>JAKLKY010000062.1 GCA_023150415.1 Alphaproteobacteria bacterium
CTCAGCCATTATTATTCTCCCTTCGTGCCTTCAACGGCATCGGTGCTCTCAGCCTCGCCAGCGGCACGGCCGCCTTCGCGGTTAGAGACAATCTCACCGATTTTCTTGCCCCGGCGCGCCGCAACATGACGCGGGCTTTGAATACCGGAGAGTGCCTCGAACGTGGCGTTGACCATGCTGTAAGGATTGGATGAACCCACAGCCTTGGCGACAACGTCTTGAATACCTACAGCCTCAAACACAGCGCGCATCGGACCGCCGGCGATAATACCCGTACCGGCCGGGGCAGAGCGCAACCACACCTTGCCCGCGCCGTGGCGGCCATAAACGTCATGATGAATCGTGCGGCCTTCGCGCAGCGGCACGCGGATCATTTTCCGCTTGGCCTGATCCGTAGCCTTTTTGATTGCCTCTGGAACCTCGCGCGCCTTCGCATGGCCATGACCGACCTTTCCTTTACCGTCGCCGACGACAACCAGCGCCGCAAAACCGAAACGGCGTCCGCCTTTTACAACTTTGGCAACGCGGTTGATGCCAACCAGGCGCTCGATGATCTCGCTTTCTTCGCGCTCCCGGCCTTCACGACCTTCGCGCCCCTCGCCGCGGCCTTCGCGTTCACCGCCGCGGCCGCGTCTTTTGTTGCGCTCGCCCGCATCGTCTGCTGCGGTTTCAGATGTCTTTGCCTGTGCTTTTGCCATTGCTTGTCCTTCGTCTTTTAAAATGCCAATCCACCAGCGCGCGCGCCATCGGCTAACGCTTTGATGCGCCCATGATAAAGATAGTGTCCACGGTCAAAAACCACTTTCTCAACGCCAGCCTTGCGTGCGCGCTCAGCCACCAGCTTGCCCACTTCTTCAGCCGCCGAAATATTTGCACCGCCCTTTTTCAGCTTTTCTTTCATGCTCTCTTCCAAAGACGAAGCCGCAGCAAGGGTGATACCCTTTACATCGTCAATGACCTGAGCATAAATCTGACGTCCCGAACGGAAAACCGAGAGCCTAGCGCGCGTCTCGCGCACGCCGACCTGATCGACATTGATCCGGCGGATTTTGTTGCGTGTGCGGAATTTGCGCCGCTGTGTTCCTGTGAGTGCTTTCATCGTATCACCTTTTACTTCTTCTTGCCTTCCTTGCGCAGGATCCGTTCATTGCTGTAGCGAATGCCTTTGCCCTTGTAAGGCTCAGGGGGTTTGAAACCGCGAATATTTGCAGCCACCTGCCCAACCAGTTGCTTATCAATGCCCGTAATCTCAATTTCAGTTTGATCCTGCACCTTGAGCTGAATGCCCTCAGGCAGGGGGTAACGCACCTCGTGCGAGAAACCCAAAGTCATCACCAGGGTCTTTCCCTGTAAATTCGCCCGGTAACCAACGCCCGTGATGGACAAATTCTTTTTATAGCCGTCCTTGACACCGCTGACGATGTTGCTGACCAGCATGCGCATGGTCGGCCAGATGCGCTTTGTCATGGGTGAATCGTTGCGCGGCTTAAGCTGCACAATCTTTCCGCTGTCCGCCTCTTCGACTGTTACGGCTACATCATCATGCACATCCACAGAGAGTGTGCCGAGTTTGCCCTTGGCGCTGACCTTCTGGCCCACGACACTGATCTCAACATCTTTGGGCACTTTAACCGGATATTTTCCAATGCGTGACATGCTACACTCAATCCTTCCTTAGAATACCCGGCACAAAATTTCACCGCCGACATTCGCCTGGCGTGCGCGATGGTCCGTCATCACGCCCTGCGGCGTGGACACAACCAAAACGCCAAGACCATTGTAAAAGCGCGGCAGATCGTTGACCTTTGAATAAACACGACGGCCCGGCGTCGAGACGCGATTGACTTCGCGGATGACCCCACGCCCTTCGGCGTATTTCAGCTCAATAACCAGAGCCTTCTTGTTGTTTCCGCGATCTTCGATCTTGTAATCGCGGATGTAACCTTCCGCCTTCAGCACAGCGCAAACATTCTCCAGCAAGCGCGAATGCGGACATTCGATGACGGCCTTGTTTGCCATCTGCCCGTTGCGGATGCGGCTGAGCATATCGCCTAAAGGATCATTCATGGACATGCGACTATTCTCCTTCTTTCCTTACCAGCTGCTCTTGACGACGCCGGGCAATTCGCCACGGGAAGCCAGATCGCGCAACGCAATCCGTGACAGGTTCAGTTTCCGATAGTATGCACGCGGACGGCCCGAAAGCGCGCAGCGGTTACGAATACGAATTTTGCTCGAATTACGCGGCAATTCCGACAGTTTTAAAACAGCCGCAAAACGCTCCTCGGGGGGGAGGTTGCGGTTGTTGATAATTTCTTTCAGCTTCGCGCGCTTTGCTGCGTAGCTTTTGACCAGCTTGCGGCGCTTGTTATTCCGTTCAATCATGCATACTTTTGCCATGGTTCTCTTCCTTAATTTCTGAAGGGCAATTTAAAGCCTTTAAGCAGATCTTTTGCCTCGGCATCTGTTTTTGCCGTGGTGCAGATCACAATATCCATTCCCAGAACCTTATCGACCTTGTCGAAAACGATTTCCGGGAAAATGAAATGCTCCTTAACACCCACCGCGTAATTGCCACGGCCGTCGAAGCTGCGCCCGTTGATGCCGCGAAAATCGCGGATGCGTGGCATGGCGATCGTCACCAGACGATCCAGAAATTCATACATCCGTGCGCCGCGCAGCGTAACCTTCAAACCAATGGCCTGGCCATCACGAATTTTAAAGGATGCGTTTGACTTACGTGCCTTCGTAACCATAGCCTTTTGACCAGTAATCAAACCCAGGTCATTGGCTGCGCTCTCAAGAAAAGCCTTGTTCTGCGTTGCTTCGCCCACGCCCATATTCACCACGATCTTCTCAAGGCGAGGAATTTCGTGTTTGTTTTTATAGCCGTGCTGCTTTTGCAAGGCGGGAATGATTTCTTTCTCGTAAAGCTCTTTATAACGGACTTTCATGATTATGTTCCTCACGCAATCGTTTCGCCGGATTTTTTGGCTACGCGGACTTTCTTGCCATCCTTCAAGACCTTATAACCCACACGCGTTGGCTTGCCGCTTTTTGGATCGGCCAGCGCCACGTTCGAAACATGGATCGAGCGCTCCTGCTTTTCCAAGCCGCCCGCCGACACTTGCGAGGGCTTCTTATGCTTTACAGCCATATTAATACCCTGCACAATAATGCGCGCAGTCTCGGGGAACACTTTTGTTACTTCGCCTTTTGCGCCCTTGTCCTTGCCGGTGATGACAACAACCTGATCGCCTTTTTTAATTTTCAATTTTGGCGCACGCATTA
Organism: Alphaproteobacteria bacterium; assembly: GCA_023150415.1. Taxonomy (GTDB): domain Bacteria; phylum Pseudomonadota; class Alphaproteobacteria; order Micavibrionales; family Micavibrionaceae; genus JAKLKY01. Next base: position 3,292 of record JAKLKY010000062.1, read on the forward strand.
CAGCACCTCCGAAGCCAGAGAAATAATTTTCATGTAGCCCTTGCCGCGCAGCTCGCGAGTGACAGGGCCAAAGATACGGGTGCCGATGGGCTCCCCCTGCGCGTTGATCAAAACACAGGCATTCGTATCGAAGCGGATTTTTTCACCGTGCGTGCGGGAAAGCCCATGACGCGAGCGAACAATCACAGCCTTATGCACCGTGCCTTTTTTGACACGGCCGCGCGGAATGGCGTCTTTAATTGAAACCACCACCACATCGCCGATATTAGCCGTGCGGCGTTTGGAACCACCCAGAACCTTGACGCACATCACCTCGCGGGCGCCAGAGTTATCAGCCACTTCCATCCGTGTTTGCATCTGGATCATGACGGATTAGCCTTTCTTCTTTGCTTTTGTTGCTGTTTTGGCTACTGGCTTCTTTGCTGCAGCCTTCTTGGCCGGAGCAGCCTGCGCTGGCGCGCTTGCCTTATTCACACCGGGCATCTCAGAACCAACTACCAACCACCGCTTGGATTTTGAAATCGGGCGGCACTCAATGATCTGCACCTTGTCGCCAATCTGGAATGCACCGCTTTCGTAATGCGCAGCATATTTATCCGTGCGCTTGATATACTTTTTATAGACTGGATGGCGGTATTTGCGCTCCACCAGAACCGTAAGGGTTTTTTGGGCCTTATTGCTGACGACTTGTCCTTCGAGTACGCGGCGTGGCATGGTATGATCCTTTGTCCTTTAAGCAGCTTTTGTCTTTGGCTTCGCAGCCTTCTTGGTTTGTGACTTTGCAGACGCCGAAGGCGCCTTTGCGCGCTGGGACTGCAGCAAAGTCTTGATGCGCGCAATCGTGCGACGCACGGTGCGCATTTCATGTGTCTTTTCCAACTGACCGCCGGAACGCTGAAAACGCAGATTCATTTGCGCCTTGCGTTGGTCAAGCAACAGCGCGTGAAGCTCATCTGCTGTTTTGCCTGTCAAATCATCCGCTTTTGTTTTTTTCGCTTTCATGGGGATGGTCCTTATTTCAGTTCATCAGCGCCGATACGCGCCACAAAACGCGTTTTGATCGGCAGTTTGGCAGCCGCCAGTTCAAAGGCCTCTTCCGCGACTTGACGCGGAACGCCATCGATTTCAAACATAATGCGGCCCGGACGCACGCGGGCAGCCCAGAATTCTGGCGATCCCTTACCCGAGCCCATCCGCACTTCCAACGGCTTTTTCGAAACCGGAACATCTGGGAAAATCCGAATAAACACCTTGCCCTGGCGCTTCATGTGACGCGTAATGGCACGGCGGGCGGCCTCAATCTGGCGCGCGGTGATGCGATCCGGCGCCATCGCCTTGAGGCCATACGTGCCATAGGCCAATGTAAAGCCACTCTTGGCCAGACCGTGGATGCGCCCTTTATGGGCCTTGCGGTATTTTGTCTTCTTTGGTTGCAGCATGTCTTTATTCCACAAAAAAGTGACCTTCACATAGGCTTTCCGGGCTTTTTTAAAAAGTTCCGGGAGTTCCTACATGGCTGATTCCAGCCAAATTCTCATTAAAACTGGGCGGACCTTACATCAAAAAAAATGCAAAATCCACTCTTTTTTTAGTTTCTTGCCGAACCCAAACCGTCGGCCATTTTCCGGTCGCGGGCCATGGGGTCGTTTTCCATGATCTCGCCCTTATAGATCCAGACCTTAACACCGATGATCCCGAAGGTCGTCAGTGCTTCCGCACGTCCGAAATCAATATCCGCACGCAGGGTATGCAGTGGCACGCGGCCTTCGCGGTACCATTCCATACGGGCGATGTCGGCGCCGCCCAGGCGACCAGAAACGTTAATCCGGATACCCTGGCCGCCCAGACGCAGCGCACTTTGCACGGCGCGCTTCATGGCACGGCGGAACGATACGCGGCGTTCGAGCTGCTGTGCCACGCCTTCCGCGACCAGCTGCGCATCCACTTCCGGCTTGCGCACTTCGACGATATTCAAAGAGACATCGCCGCTGGCGCGCTTGGACAGATCGCGGCGCAGCTTCTCGATATCCGCGCCTTTTTTGCCGATGATAACACCGGGACGAGCCGTATGAACCGTCACCTTCGTGTTCTTTGCGGCGCGTTCGATAATGACCTTGCTGATGCCTGCTGGCTTCAGGCGTTCGGTCACATATTCGCGCAACTTCAAATCCTCAACCAGCTTCTGGCCGTATTCCTTGCCAGCATACCAGCGGGAATCCCATGTGCGGTTGATCCCGACGCGCAATCCGATTGGATTAACTTTCTGTCCCATTACTTCTCCTTAGCTTCTCTCACAACAATGGTGATATTCGAAAACTTTTTCTCAACGGCTGCTGCGTGTCCCCGGCCGCGCGCATGGAAACGGCGCATCTTCAGAGTGCGGCCGACCGTGGCTTTGGCGACGACGAGCTTGTCAACATCCAGCCCATGATTATTCTCAGCGTTCGAGACAGCCGACTGCAGCACCTTACGCACTTCCTGTGCCACACGGCGCTTGGAGAATTGCAGATCGGTCAGCGCCTTCGCCGCGCTCTTGCCACGGATCATCTGCGCCAGCAGATTAAGCTTTTGCTCGCTGCCCGGCACATATTTGCCGTAGGCTTTGGCTTCCGTTGCGCTTTCGCGTCTGGGATTGGATTTTTGTCCCATGTTAACCTTCCTTCTTCTCTGCCTTTTTATCAGCGGCACTATGCCCTTTGAATTGGCGGGTTGCTGCGAATTCGCCCAGCTTATGCCCGATCATCTGATCGGTTACAAGAACGGGGATGAATTTATTGCCGTTGTGAACGCCGAATGTCAGACCCACCATATTCGGCAGGATCGTCGAACGGCGCGACCATGTTTTAATGATGCCCTTGCCGGCGCCTGAACGATGCGCCTCCACCTTCTTTAGAAGGCTTCTTTCCACAAACGGGCCTTTCCATGTGCTACGGGCCATTATTTCTTCCTCCGTCTAATGATGTATTTATCCGTACTCTTGTTCGTGCGGGTCTTGTTACCTTTTGTGCCTTTTCCTTTTGGCGAAACCGGATGACGACCGCCCGATGTGCGGCCTTCACCGCCCCCGTGCGGGTGATCGACCGGGTTCATCGCAACGCCGCGAACATGTGGACGGCGGCCTTTCCAGCGCGAACGGCCAGCCTTGCCGTCATTCTGGTTCATATGGTCGGGGTTCGACACTGCACCCACCGTGGCATAACAATCCGCCGATACAACGCGCAGCTCGCCCGATGTCAGCTTGATCTGGGCCATACCCTGATCGCGACCAACAAGCTGAGCAAACGTTCCAGCGGAGCGGATCATCTGCGCACCCTTGCCCGGCTTCATCTCGATATTGTGAATGATCGTACCCACCGGCATGGAGCGCAGCGGCATCGCATTGCCTGGCTTCACATCCACGCGCTCGCCGGCCACGATCTGGTCGCCAGCCTTCACGCGCTGTGGCGCGATGATGTAGCGCTTTTCGCCGTCTTCATAGCTCACCAGAGCAATATGCGCCGTGCGGTTTGGATCGTACTCCAGACGCTCGATCGTACCGTTGATATCGCGTTTGTCGCGCTTCCAATCGATCAGCCGGTAACGCTTCTTATGGCCACCACCAAGATTGCGCGTTGTGGCGCGACCCACGTTGTTACGGCCGCCTGTCTTGCGCTTACCTTCGGTCAGTTTCTTCTCCGGCTGGCCCTTCCACAACGCGCTACGATCCACCTGGATCAGCGCCCGGCGGCCTTCGGATGTCGGTTTAAAGGTCTTTAACGCCATGGCTTATACTCCTGCACCAATATCAATCGTTTGTCCGGCTTCGAGTGTAACAACGGCTTTCTTCGCATCGCTACGGAAACCCAGACGACCTCGGAATCCCTTGGTCTTACCCTTCTGCACCAGCGTGTTCACACGCTTAACCTTTACTTTGTAAAGCGCTTCAATCGCCTGCTTGATCTGTGGCTTGGTCGCTTCCAGCGGCACACGGAAAGTCATCTGCCCGTATTGCGAGCCCATCGTCGCTTTCTCTGTCACATGCGGACGTTCGATAATGGAATACATCCATTCTGCTACGCCGGCCTTTTCTTTTGTCTTAGCCATGGTCTACCCTTTCAATCTTTCGGTCAGGTCATTCACCGCATCCTTGGTCAGCACCAGAACATCGCAGCGCAGAATATCGTACACATTCGCACCTTGCGAAGGCAGGACATCGACCTTCGGCAAATTCGCCGTCGCACGTGCAAAATTGACTTCGATCTCCTTACCGCCGACGATCAGGGCTGATTCAATACCCAGCTTCTTCAGCGCCGAGGCCATCGGCTTGGTTTTATGATCCTTGGCTTCGGCCTTATCAAGGATGATCAGCTTGCCTTCCTTGGCTTTTGACGAAAGCGCTGACTTCATCGCGAGTTGGCGCACTTTCTTTGGCAAAGCCGTAGCATGGCTGCGCACAACGGGGCCGTGTACAACACCACCACCGATATCCTGCGGGCGCTTCAGATCACCAGCGCGAGCGCGGCCTGTCCCTTTTTGCTTCCAAGGCTTGGCACCGGTTCCAGTAACCTCGCCACGGGTCTGCACTTTATGCGTACCCGCGCGGCGCTTGGCCAGCTGATAGTTCACCATCGCGTGCAGAATGTCAGCGCGTGGCTCGATGCCGAAAATACCAGCATCCAGATCGATCTGGCCGACATCCTTGTTATTGAGATCTTTAACCTGCGCTTTCATTGGATGCCTCCGCTTTCACTTCTTCTGTTTGCGCTTCTTCAGCCTTTGCAGAACCCTTCTGCTTCAAGCCTGCCGGCTTTGGCGCATCCTTGTGCAAGGGCATTTTCACTGCGTCGCGGATCAAAACCCAGCTACGCGCGTGGCCCGGCACCGCGCCTTTGACCATGATCAGATTGTCCGTCTCGTCCACAGCAACCACCTGCAGGTTGAGCGTCGTTACACGCTCCGCGCCCAGACGGCCTGCCATCTTCTTGTTCTTGAAAACGCGGCCGGGATCCTGACGCTGACCGGTTGAACCGTGCGAACGATGCGATACAGACACGCCGTGCGAGGCACGCAGACCGCCGAAATTCCAGCGCTTCATCGGACCGGCAAAACCTTTGCCGATCGTCGTACCGGTCACATCAACAAACTGTCCGGGAACGAAATGGCTCGCGCTCAGCTCCGCCCCAACCTCAATTACATTGTCGTCGCTGACGCGAAATTCCGCGAGCTTGCGCTTGGGCTCAACCTTG
>JAKLKY010000063.1:0-2083 GCA_023150415.1 Alphaproteobacteria bacterium
AAACCAAAGCTGCCGAAGCTGTTGATGCATGCTTCGATGCGATCAAGTCGTGCCTGAAAAAAGGCGATGATTGCCGCCTGGTTGGTTTCGGCACATTCACGGTTGCCAAGCGCGCCGCAACGACAGGCCGCAACCCCCGCACAGGCGAGCCGATCAAGATCCCAGCCTCCAAGCAGCCGAAATTCAAGGCCGGTAAAGAGCTGAAAGACGCTGTGAACAAGTAACATTTAAGCAATTCCAAAAAGGCCCCGGTTTTCGATCGGGGCCTTTTCTTTTAAAAAAGATGTTGTTTTTTTTCTAATAACTGACTACAGATACCCGGTCCCGGGGTGGTTAGCTCAGCGGTAGAGCATCTCGTTTACACCGAGAGGGTCGGGGGTTCGATCCCCTCACCACCCACCATTTTTTCTTAATTTCTAGACAGCACCCGAAGGCCCTACCTAAAAACTTGAGATCGTCGATAGGCGCATGCTAAGACAGGGGCCATGAACGCCCCGCAGCGCCATCAAACCCACGCCGTCAAAATCCGCCATCTGACCATCGGCGGTGGTGCACCTATTATGGTGCAGTCCATGACGAATACGGACACCGCCGACATTTCCAAAACCTTTGAACAAATCAAGCAGCTCTATGAAGCCGGGTCCGAGTTGGTGCGCATCACCGTGAACAATGAGGCGGCGGCGAAGGCAGTGCCGGTAATCCGGGAAAAGCTGGATGCTGCAAATATTCCCGTGCCGCTGGCGGGTTGTTTTCATTACAACGGCCATACGCTTTTAAATGAAAATTTAGGCCTATGCGAAGCGCTGGATAAATACCGCATCAATCCGGGTAATGTCGGCTTCGGCGCCAAGCGCGACCGCAATTTTGAGATTATGATCGAGAAAGCCATCGCCTACAAAAAAGCCGTGCGCATCGGTGTAAACTGGGGCTCGCTGGATCAGGATCTCGCCACGCGCCTGATGGATGAAAACGCCGCGTTGCCGGTTCCAAAGACGGCGGATGAAGTGACGCGGGAGGCGCTGGTGCAATCTGCGCTGATCTCGGCGCAGAAGGCGGAAGCCATTGGTTTATCGCCGCATCAAATTATTCTCTCGGCCAAGGTTTCGCGCGTGCCGGATCTGATTGCTGTCTATCGGGAATTGGCGAAGCGTTCTAATTATGCACTGCATCTGGGCCTGACGGAGGCGGGGATGGGCTCCAAAGGCATCGTCGCCACGGCACTGGCGGAGGGAATTTTGCTGTTCGAAGGCATCGGCGATACGATCCGCGCCTCGCTGACACCCGAGCCGAACGGCGACCGGACGCTGGAGGTGAAAGTCTGCCGCGAGATTTTGCAAGCGCTCGGGCTGCGTTCCTTCACGCCAGAGGTCAGCGCCTGCCCGGGCTGTGGCCGCACGACATCCACGGTGTTTCAGGAGCTGGCGCAGAAGATCCAGCATTATCTCGACACCTCCATGCCCGTGTGGAAGGAACGCTTTCCGGGCGTGGAGACGCTGAAGGTCGCGGTCATGGGCTGCATCGTCAACGGCCCCGGTGAGAGCAAACATGCCGATATCGGCATTTCATTGCCTGGCACGGGGGAGCAGCCCGTCGCGCCTGTTTTCACCGACGGCGTCAAAACGCACACCTTGCGCGGCCCGCACATTGCAGAGGAGTTTCAAGAACTCGTTCGCACGTATATCGAAAAGCGTTTTGGCGTAGGTCAAAAGGCAGCGTGAAAATTTCATTTAATAAAACGAAACATTATAATTCAAAAAATTTTTGACTTAGCATTAATTTCTATCTTTAATACTTAAAATTAGACAAAAACTAAAACAGGAGGACATAATGAAAGCGCGTTGGAACCCACTTACAGCACAATTTAATCCCAGTGGCAAGACATATCCAGCTGCACCAAAAGCAACTCGCCGCGAGAGAACACTTTTTGCGCTTCTCGGTGCGGGACTTAGCCTCCTTTTTGCATTGGGCACAAATGCCGGAGAGTCAGAAGTGCCTGGTCACGACAAGAATGAAGTCACGCCACCGGCTCTTAAGCCCTAACGTTCAAGTTGTTGCGCACTGCACCATAGGCTGCCTCTTGCAA
>JAKLKY010000063.1:2095-8468 GCA_023150415.1 Alphaproteobacteria bacterium
CGCATGATTGATCGGTTAATGCTGCGGTCATGCTGATCGGTGTTCCCAAAGAGATCAAAACACAGGAATATCGGGTAGGGCTCGTTCCCGCCTCGGTGAAGGAGCTTGTCCAGCACGGGCACGAAGTCTGGATCGAGACAAACGCCGGGGCCGCTATCAATTTCACGGACGATAAATACAAAGAGGCGGGCGCAAAAATTATTCCCACCGCCGCCGAAATCTTTGCCAAAGCCGATATGATCATCAAGGTGAAGGAACCTCAAAAGGGTGAGATTAAAATGCTCCGCCCCGGGCAGATCCTCTTCACCTATCTGCATCTTGCAGCCGATCCGGAGCAAGCGCAGGGGCTTGTTGATTCAGGATGTGTTGCAATCGCCTATGAAACCGTCACGGGGCCAGATGGGCGCTCGCTGCCGCTACTGGCGCCGATGAGCGAGATTGCCGGGCGCCTGTCCATTCAGGTCGGCGCCTATCATCTGCAGAAGCACAAGGGCGGCACAGGACGACTCATCAGCGGCGTGCCCGGCGTCCGGCCCGCCAATGTGGTGATTCTCGGGGGTGGCGTGGCCGGTTTTAATGCGGCGCAGATCGCCACAGGCTCCGGCGCGAATGTGACGATTATGGAGCGCGACCCAGCCCGCCTGCGCTTTCTGGACGATTACTTCCGCGGCCGCGCAAATGTGATTTATTCATCCTCTGCCGTGATCGAGCAAGCCACGCGCCGCGCGGATCTAGTCGTCGGCGCCGTGCTGATCCCCGGTGCTTCAGCCCCGCGCTTAATATCCAAGGCCTTCTTGAAAGAAATGCTTCCGGGAGCAGTGTTGATAGATATTTCCATCGACCAAGGTGGCTGCTTTGAGACCAGCAAGCCCACGACACATAATGAACCAACCTATGTAGTCGATAATGTGGTCCATTATTGTGTGGCGAATATGCCAGGCGCAGTGCCTCTGACATCGGCCTTGGCTCTGAACCATGCCGTTCTGCCATATGCCATAAGTCTAGCCAATAAGGGCTGGAAACAGGCCCTGCGCGACGATGCCAATTTCCGCAACGGGCTTAATATCTGCGCCGGCGATGTTACACATCCCGGGGTGGCACAATCCCTGAACTTGACGTTCACGCCACAGCCTAAGGCCCTTGCGGCTTAGGGATAGCAAAAATATTTTTTTCCTCATCAGAAATACTTGATTTTTTTCTGATAACCGATTACTGATCACCGTCTACCAATGCGGGCGTAGTTCAGTTGGTTAGAACGTCGGCTTGTCACGCCGAAGGTCGCGGGTTCGAGTCCCGTCGCTCGCGCCATTTTTATACAGGCCCTTCCTTTTCAAAACAGCACCGAGTACCATAAAATATGCGCCACCGACGCGATATTGACGGGCTGCGCGCGCTGGCGGTTATGCCGGTGTTGCTGTATCACGCGCATGTGCCCTTCCTGCCGGGTGGTTTTACAGGCGTCGATATCTTTTTTGTGATTTCAGGATTCCTAATTACAGGCCTGTTGATGGAGGATCTGGCGCAGGGGCGTTTTTCGATCCTCGATTTTTATGAACGGCGCATCCGGCGGATTTTCCCCGCGCTCAGTGTTGTTTTGGCCGTCTGTTTTGTTTTTGCGTTTTTATTATTCCTGCCGCGCGATTTTAAGGATTTCTCCCAAAGCCTGAGCGCCACAGCCGCGTTTCTTTCCAACATGTTCTTCTGGCATGAATCGGATTACTTCGCGCCCGCGTCAGAAACAATGCCATTGCTGCATACATGGTCGCTGGCGGTAGAAGAGCAATATTACATTCTCTTCCCGCCAATGCTGTGGTTGCTGGCGCGCACGATGCCGAAACGTATGCCCATCGTGATCGCACTTTCTGTTCTGCCGTTGCTGGGCGTGGGCATCTGGATGACACAGGCCGAGCCGACGCTGGCTTTCTACTCTCTGCCCGCGCGGGCGTGGGAATTGCTGGCCGGGGCGGCGGTGGCCCTACTGGCCCGCGATTGGAAGCCGGGCGCGGTGGGCACTCATATCCTGGGCGGCCTGGGGTTGAGTTTTATTCTCGCAGGCTTTGTACTGATTGACAGCCGCTATCCATTTCCGGGATTTTGGGCCATCCTGCCCGTGGGGGGCGCAGTTATGATTTTATTGGCCGGACAGGGGGGATCAGCAGGCTGGGTGACGCATATGCTCTCTCTTAAGTCTGTGGTGCGGATCGGGCTGGTATCCTATTCTCTTTATCTCTGGCACTGGCCGATTTTGGTCTTTGCCCAGTATTACACGCCCTATCCTCTGACGCCCCTGCAAACAGCGGGCGCTTTGGCGTTGTCGTTCCTGCTGGCGGCGCTGTCATGGCGATATATCGAGCAGCCTTTCCGCAACCGCGCGTTCCTGAGCCGCAAACTGATTTTTACGCTGGGAGTGGGGGCAATGGCGGTGCTGTTTGTCCTGGGCCTTATGGGCCATTTTACTAATGGCCTGCCGCAGCGTCTGCCGCCCGATGTCGTCCGGCTCAGCAGCAAAGCCTACGAACTTGAATATCTGGCGCTGCCTGACCGTGCGCAGTGTCTGGGGTCTCTCAGTAATCCCAAAGCGGCGCTGCGCAAGGCAGAACAGGGGATCTTTTGCCCGCTGAATACGGCGCATGGCGCACCACAAGTTTTACTATGGGGCGATTCCCATGCCGAGGCGCTGCGCCCTGCGTTCAAGGAAAGCTCTATACCCGGCACCTTCGCGGGAATGGAGAGCTGCCCTCCCTTGCTGGATGTGTGGATCGCCGCCGCGCCCGATGAAGCGTGCCGCCAGTATAACAAGGCGGTGATGGATTTCATCGAGAAGACGCCCAGCCTTAAAACCGTCATTCTTTACGCCCGCTGGGCCTATTACGAATCCGGGCAGCCTATCACCGTCAGTGGCGACAGGCCGGTTGTCTTGCGCCACGCGCAGGGGGTCAAGGGCAATGCAGATATTCTACGCATCAGCCTTCAGGAAACTCTGGCGCGATTGAAGAAGCGCGGCGTTGTTGTAACACTTATTCTCGGTACGCCGGAAATCCGCCAGGATGTTTCAGATGCGATGGCAAGAAATATTCTTTTTGGATGGAACCAAGATTTGAACGCCGTGCTGGCACCCTCTCTGGTGGCGCATCGGAACCGCAACAGCGCTGCTGATAAAATCCTGCACCAGTCCGCACAGGGTTATGGGGCTAAAATTATGGATCCCGCGCCGATGATATGCGATCAGGATACCTGTCCCGTTCTCAATCGGGACGGCATGCCGCTGTATCGTGATGATGATCATCTGAGCATACTGGGCGCACAATTATTCTCCAGAATATTCAAGGAAAAAGTTACGTTTTGATGCTGGCTCCTGCTGATTATTGGTGCTAAAGTCTGCTTTAGACGGGATGCCTTTCCATGTTTAACGAAACAATTCTTATCGAATATCTACCGATCCTGATTTTTATCGTACTCGCGCTGGGGATTTCCGGCGCGGCGGTGATTGGCTCTCTTCTGGTGGCAAAGCAAAAGCCGGACCCGGACAAGAACGCGGCCTATGAATGCGGGTTCGATGCGTTTTCTGATACGCGCGGCAAGTTCGATGTGCGGTTTTATCTGGTGACGCTGCTGTTTATTATTTTTGATCTCGAGATTGCCTTCCTGTTTCCGTGGGCGATTTCACTAAAGGACATCGGCATGTTCGGGTTCTGGTCGATGATGGCATTTCTGGGCGTGTTGACCGTTGGTTTTATCTATGAATGGAAGAAAGGCGCGCTGGACTGGGAATGAGCCACGATAAACTGATCATCAACGCGCCGAATTACGATCTGCGCACCAATGTTCCTCTGCCACCGGCGGCGGAGCAGGACATCGTGCCGGCCGCCATTTCACACTCGCTCTCCGAAAAAGGTTTTATCCTGACGCAGGCCGACAAACTGTTCGACTGGGCGCGCACGGGTTCGCTGTGGCCAATGACGTTCGGCCTGGCGTGCTGTGCGGTGGAGATGATCCATGCCTATATGAGCCGGTACGACCTCGACCGTTTCGGCATGATCCCACGCCCCAGCCCGCGCCAATCCGATGTGATGATCGTTGCGGGGACGCTGACGAACAAGATGGCGCCCGCGCTGCGCCGCGTGTATGACCAGATGCCGGAGCCGCGCTGGGTTGTGTCCATGGGCTCCTGCGCGAATGGCGGTGGGTATTACCACTACAGCTATTCCGTCGTGCGCGGTTGCGACCGCATCGTGCCGGTGGATATTTACGTGCCCGGCTGCCCGCCGACGGCGGAAGCGTTGGTTTATGGGCTTTTACAGCTACAACGCAAAATCCAGCGGGAGGATACACGCCTTGCCCGCTGAAGATTTACAAAGACTCGGGGATTATATCGCGCAGGCGCTGGGCAAGCATGTCAGCAGCCATCAGGTCGCGCACGGAGAACTTGTGATCAACATTGCGCGGGGCAGCATTATTCCCGTGCTGACCTTCCTACGTGATGATGCGCGCTGCGAATTTAAAATTCTCATCGATCTGCTGGGCGCGGATTATCCAACGCGGCCCGAACGATTTGATGTTGTCTATCATCTGCTTTCCCTGACGCATAATCAGCGCATCCGCATCAAACTCATGGCCGGGGAAGAAACACCCGTACCCAGCGTAACTGGCGTATTCAGCAATGCGGACTGGTATGAACGCGAAGTTTGGGACATGTACGGCGTAATCTTCGACAATCATCCTGATCTGCGCCGCATCCTGACCGACTATGGTTTTGAAGGCCACCCGCAGCGCAAGGATTTTCCGCTGACCGGCTATGTCGAGCTGCGCTATGACGAAGAGCAAAAGCGCGTCGTTTATGAGCCTGTGAAACTACAGCAGGATTACCGCGTGTTCGATGCCCTTAGCCCATGGGAAGGCATGACAGATGTGCAGATCCCCGGAAATGACAAGCAAGTTATGCCGAAGCACGGCTGGCGGAGTGGCAAAAAATGACGCAGAACGCAAAGATCATCGACACGGAAATCAAACCCTACACGATGAATTTCGGACCGCAGCACCCGGCCGCGCATGGTGTACTACGTTTGATACTGGAGATGGAGGGCGAGTTGATCAAGCGCGCCGATCCGCATATCGGTCTGCTGCATCGTGGTACAGAAAAACTGATCGAGCATAAGACCTATCTTCAGGCCGTCCCGTATTTCGACCGGCTGGATTACGTGGCACCGATGAACCAGGAGCATGCGTTCGCGCTTGCAACCGAGAAATTACTAAACCTCACTGTGCCGCCGCGTGCGCAGTATATTCGCGTACTCTATGCCGAGTTGGGTCGCATTCTTAATCACATCCTCAATATCACCACGTTTGCAATTGACGTCGGAGCGATTACACCGGCGCTTTGGGGATTTGAAGAGCGCGAAAAGGGCATGGAATTCTATGAACGCGTCTCCGGCGCTCGCTTACATGCGAATTACTTCCGCCCCGGCGGCGTACATCAGGATCTGCCAAAGGGATTGGCAGAAGACATACATCGCTGGTGCGACAAGGATTTCCCAAAATTTCTGGATGATCTGGATAATCTCCTCACCGAAAACCGCATCTTCAAACAGCGCACGGTCGATATCGGCGTCGTCAGTAAGAAGAATGCCTTTGATTGGGGATTCAGCGGCCCCATGCTACGCGGCTCCGGCGTGCCGTGGGATCTGCGCAAGGCGCAGCCCTATGAATGCTATGCCGATATGGATTTTGACATTCCCGTGGGCAAGACGGGCGATTGCTATGCTCGTTATCTGATCCGCATGGAAGAAATGCGCCAATCGGTCAAAATCATGAAGCAGGCTATTGAAAAAATGCCTGAAGGACCGGTGAAGGTCGATGATCATAAGGTGGCCCCGCCAAAACGCGCGGAGATGAAAACCTCGATGGAGGCGCTGATTCACCACTTTAAACTTTACACCGAGGGCTATCACGTTCCGGCGGGCGAGACTTATGCCGCCGTCGAAGCACCCAAAGGTGAGTTTGGCGTGTATCTGGTCTCCGATGGCACCAACAAGCCCTATCGCTGCCGCATTCGCGCTCCGGGTTTCACACACCTTCAAGCCTTCGATTTCATGAGCAAAGGCCACATGCTGGCCGACGGTGTGGCGATTATTGGCTCACTGGATATCGTGTTTGGAGAGATTGATCGGTAGAAACAACGTCATGAAAAAACTGTTTGAAATCAACGCGCCATATCAGCCAAAGTCATTCGACTTCACACCGGCAAACGAAAAGAAGATAGAACAGATTATCGCGCTGTATCCCGAAGGGCGACAGCAAAGCGCCGTGATGCCCCTGTTGGATCTCGCACAACGTCAAATGGCAGAGGAGGGCGCTGAAGCCTCTCCGCCCTATG
>JAKLKY010000064.1 GCA_023150415.1 Alphaproteobacteria bacterium
GCAGATCCGCACGCGTGACATGGATGAGATGGCCGAGCTAGGCGTCGCCGCGCATTGGGCCTATAAGGGCGGCCACGCGGGGCATTCGCCTAAAGATGCCAGCAATTATCGCTGGTTGCGCGAGCTTCTCGAAATTCTCGAGCAGGAGCAGAAACCCGAAGATTTCTGGGAAAATACCAAGCTTGAGCTGTTTCAAGACCGGGTCTATGTGTTCTCGCCCAAAGGGGATTTGATCGAACTGCCTAACGGCGCAACGCCCATCGACTTTGCCTATGCCGTACATTCGGATGTGGGCGATCACTGTGTCGGCGCGAAGATCAATGGCCGCATCGCGCCTTTGAATTCACGTCTGGCCAATGGCGATCAGGTGGAAATCATCACTGCCAAGACACAAACACCCTCCCCCACGTGGGAGCGTTTTGTTGTCACAGGCAAGGCGCGCTCACACATACGCAAATTTATCCGCAATCAACAGCGCGGCGAATACATCACGCTGGGGCGCGCGATGCTGCAAAAGATTTTCCGGCAGGAGGATTACGAATTCACGGAAAAGGCTGTTACCGGCGTGCTTGAAGCGTTTCGCGTTCCTGATAATGATGAAATTTATGCGAAAGTAGGCGCAGGATTATTGCCGGCGCGCGATGTTTTCAAAGCGATTTTCCCAGGTCACAATACAGCCTTGGTTAAACGTCCGGCCGAGGCGCTGGATAAAATCAATATCGATCAGGGCGGCGTAAAACCCGGGCTCCCGGCGGCCGGGGCCAAAGACAAACCGATGCTGATCAAGGGGTTGATCCCCGGCATGGCGGTGCATTTCGCGCGGTGCTGTCATCCCCTGCCCGGCGACCGCATCGTCGGCATCGTCACCACGGGCAAGGGCGTGACCGTCCATACGATCGACTGCGAGACGCTGGAGACATTTGCCGACACGCCGGAACGCTGGCTGGATGTCGCCTGGGGCGAAGGCGCTGATTCTCCGGAGGCGCATGTTGGACGCGTGAAAGTCACCTTCCAAAACGAGCAAGGCGCGATTGCCAATGTATCAACAGTTATCGCCAAAAACGGCGGCAACATCACAAACTTCAAAGTTACCAGCCGGTCGGTGGATTTCTGGGATGTCTTGGTGGATATCTACGTCAACGACACACGTCACATTAACAATATCATCGCCGCTTTGCGCGCGACTCCTCTGGTTACATCAGTCGAGCGCGCGAAGGGGCGATAGAAATTTATGAGCCATTAACCGGGCTCCGGTCCGGCCGAAAAATCCGGTACAGGAATAAGCGCCAAAGATTTACGTTCTTCTGGCGTTAAATCTAGAGCATCTATAAAATCTTCGTCTTTGCACTGCAAATATCCCAAAATAGTTTGACGGATATAATTTCCTACACAAACCCAATCCATTGGATTATTTACTTGTGGTCTCTTGCGCATAGATAAGAGAGAGACTGGCGTGGCCAGAGCGGAAAAAGGATGTAAAAAACCATCCCAAAAAGCACTACGCAATCTGGCTTTTGATGCTGCGCGCCTCTTTTCTTCGAACAGCATTGCCTGTCTTTCCTGGGAACTCATTTGCAGAGCTTCAGCGTCTTTTATGATTAAGGCTGGTGCAGCAGGGTCAAGTACCTTTATCTTTTCTATGATACTGGCCGCTGGAAAAAGATTGTCGTTAGGGACTTGTCTATATACCATGACTAAACCCCATTTTACGCATCTACATTGCGCACTTTCAGAGCGTTGTCCTGAATGAAGGCGCGGCGGGGTTCGACAACATCACCCATGAGGGTCGAGAAAATATCGTCCGCCTTTTGCGCGTCTTCAACCTTGATCTTCAAAAGCGTGCGCACATTGGGGTCAAGCGTAGTTTCCCAGAGTTGTTCCGGGTTCATTTCACCCAGACCCTTGTAACGCTGAATAGCCAGGCCCTTGCGCCCTTGTTCCTGCACACGCTCATAGAGCGCGGTGGGGCCGCTGATGGTGGCAAGTATTTTATCGCCCATGCGTAACTCTGCAGGCTGGGCAAATGTCTCAACAAGCCATCCTTGCGCAGCGTGTAAACGCCGCGCATCGGAAGAACGCAAGCGCTCCTGGCTGAGGCGTGCCTGCTCCTTGACGCCGCGAACGGTACGCTCAAACATAAACCCGTCGCCGGCGGTGTAGATGCCGCTCCACCCGCCGTCATTATTACGATCTTGCGCATTTAAGCGTTCTACGACCGTGTTTGCAATTTGATCCGCTCTGCCTTTGGTTTCGACCGCATCTTCATCAAATGCGCCAGCGATCGCAGCTTGTTCAATGATACGCAAGCTGCCGGAGGATTTGGACAAGGCGGAAATGGCGCTGATCAGTTTTTGGGCATTCTCAACTAGATCACGCAGATCCGCGCCCCGACGGATTTGGCCCTGACCATCCTTGAGCGTTAAGTCAGTCAATGCGGCGTCTGTAAGATAAGCCTCTAATGCGCGCTCGTCTTTTAAATACAGCTCCGCCGCATTGCCGCGCTTGACCTTAAACAACGGCGGCTGCGCGATGTAGAGATAGCCGCGCTCGATCAGTTGCGGCATGTGGCGGAAGAAGAACGTCAGCAACAATGTACGGATATGTGATCCGTCGACGTCGGCGTCGGTCATGACGATGATTTTGTGATAGCGCACTTTATCGGCATTGAATTCATCAGGCCCGATGCCAGTACCCAGCGCGGTGATCAGCGTGCCAATTTCCTGCGAGCCCAGCATGCGGTCGAAGCGCGCGCGCTCGACATTCAAGATTTTTCCACGCAGGGGCAAAATCGCCTGATTGTGCCGGTCGCGCGCCTGTTTTGCAGAGCCACCAGCAGAATCGCCCTCGACGATAAATAATTCAGATTCTGCAGGGTCTTTGTTCTGACAGTCTGCAAGCTTGCCCGGTAGGCTGGAAATATCCATGATGCCTTTGCGGCGAGTGAGATCGCGTGCTTTACGCGCAGCTTCGCGCGCCGCCGCGGCTTCGATGATTTTTGTAACGATCATCTTGCCTTCGGCAGGGTTTTCTTCAAACCAGGTGGAGAGCTTGTCATTGATCGCGCTTTCCACAACAGGTCGCACTTCAGAGGACACCAGCTTATCCTTCGTCTGTGAGGAGAATTTTGGATCTGGCACCTTGACCGAGAGCACACAAGTCAAGCCTTCGCGCATATCCTCGCCGGTGAGTTTGATTTTCTCTTTCTTTGTAAATCCCTTCTCATCGGCGTAATTGCCGATGACGCGCGTCAAAGCACCACGAAAACCGGCCAGATGCGTACCCCCGTCACGCTGCGGGATGTTGTTGGTGAAGCACAGCATGGTTTCATGATAAGCGTCCGTCCATTCCAGCGCGGCTTCGACCGTGATGCCGTTTTGCTCCGCCTTCATAAAAATCGGGGATTTTAACAAGGGCTTTTTGGCGCGATCCAGCCATTGCACAAAACTCTCAATTCCGCCTTCATAATGCAGATGAACTTGCTTTTCTTCTTTCTCTGCCTGTCCTTCTTCGGGATGCACGCGGCGGTCGGTGAGATAGATATTTACCCCTGAATTCAGGAACGCCAGCTCGCGCAGACGGTCCTCGAGCGTTGTGAAATCAAATTCCGTTTTGGTGAAAGTGACTGGCGAAGGCAAGAATGTGACTTCCGTTCCGCTGCGCTCGCCGGGCTCCATCGTGCCCACGGCCTCAAGCGGCGCTTCAGCGTCGCCATTGCGAAAGCGCATGAACCACAATTTACCCTGACGCTTGATTTTCAGCTCCAACCGGTCGGAGAGTGCATTCACGACCGACACGCCAACGCCGTGCAAACCGCCTGAAACCTTATAGGAATTTTGGTCGAACTTACCGCCCGCATGAAGCTGGGTCATGATGACTTCGGCCGCGGATACGCCTTCTTCGGCATGGATATCAACAGGAATTCCGCGCCCGTTGTCGCGCACTGTAACAGAACCATCGCCATTGAGAATCACGTCAATCCTGTCGCAATGGCCAGCAAGGGATTCATCAATCGCATTATCGACGACTTCATAGACCATATGGTGTAAACCAGAGCCATCATCGGTGTCGCCGATATACATGCCCGGGCGCTTGCGCACGGCATCAAGACCGCGCAATACCTTGATTGAATCTGCGCCGTATTCCTGTTCGTTCTGGGATGGAGGAGACATTTTTAAAGCAGCCTTTTCACTCATGAAAATGAATTCCTTTTTGATTCTTTTTTATGGCGCCTAAAGCGCGGTTTTCTGCTGTTTTTCAGCGATTGTTCTATATAGCACAGCACCCGCATGAACAACAGGGAAAAATGCGGTTTTGATACGATTTTTTATGTTTTATTTCAGCATGTTAGACAGGATTGCGCGGCACGCATGGCGGTCTCGAACATTTCCGCCGTCAGGCGCTTGGTTTGCGTGTTGTAACGCGAGCAATGATAACTGTCGATCAGGGCCAGCCCCCCCGGTATTTTATGAACGGATCCATGCGCAAAAGGATAATCCTTCGCTTTGAGTTTCAAGGCACGCAACACAGCCTCATGCGAGACACGGCCCAAAGAAAATATCGCTTTCAAATTGGACATTGCGGCAATTTCCGCCTGCAGGAAATTATTGCACGTTTTGATTTCCGCAGGTAGAGGCTTGTTTTGCTGTGGGACACATCGTACCGCATTGGTGATCCGACAGTTAATCAGTATTAAACCGTCATCCGGACGAGCAGCATATGTGCCCCGCGCCATCCCCAGTTTTAAAAGCGTTCCGTAGAGCAATTCGCCCGCATAATCGCCTGTAAAAGGGCGACCCGTAAAATTCGCCCCCTTAAGGCCAGGAGCCAGTCCAACAATCAAAAGCGGGGCATCTAGATTCCCAAAAGCGGGAACAGGTGCGTTATGTTTTTGAGGATATTTATCGCGGTTTTGAAGGCGGAAATCCACCAAACGGGGGCAAAGCGGGCAATCGCGAACGGGATCTGGCATCAAAATTGTCTGAGCGAATCAGCGAACAATCTGAATATCCACTGCCTCGCGCCCTTTATCAACCGTTTTAAGGGTGACGCGCACGCGCTGGCCATCGCGCAGCTCTTCGATGCCGAGACGATCAAGGAGTGTCTTATGTACAAACACATCTTTCATGCCATCATCGGGAATAATAAAACCAAAGCCTTTTTCCGGTTTGTACCATTTTACCAACCCCCCCAGCGTGTGCAGCCCTTCCGCATTCAAATTAGCGGGCATCATATTCACACTGCCCGGATCTATAACTTCCAGAATATTACGCACCTGCTTTCCTTTATTGCCGTCAAAGATTTCACAAATCAGGACCGCACCCTCGCCCACATTGTTCAATCCAGCGCGTTGCAAGGTTGTAATATGAATGAAAGCGTCGAAGCTGCCATCATCGGGCACAACAAAACCGAACCCTTTGGACCCGTTAAACCATTTTAGCGTGAGGCGTGCGACGAAATATTCCGGATGCGGATCGGTCAATTCAGTTTGAGATAGCGGACACATTCTACTTCTCCCCAGAACACAGTATCAATTCTTCCCTCCCATTATTGTTAGCAAAAAAAATTCATAAATAAAGAGAGAACTCGCATCATTTGATTCAATATGTGCAAAATAAGGGGAATTGGCTTTACACAATTTTTGCTTCATGATGGAGAAGAAAAACGAAAACATTTACTGTTTGCTCATGTCTGATTGTCCTTGGTTGTCGCATTATGATCCCGGCGTGCCGGCCCACCTTGATTTACCGGCGCTCCCAGCGTTTTCCATGCTGGATGAGACCGTCAAACGCCATGGAACACGCCCGGCGTTTAATTTTCTTGGCAAACGCTATACATGGGCACAGATTGGATCGCTGGCAGACAGACTCGCTTGCGGCTTGCAGCGCATGGGTGTGGGAAAGGGCGTTCATGTGGGGCTTTTTCTCCCTAACTGCCCGTATTACCTGATTGCCTATTACGCAATCCTTAAGACCGGCGCAACGGTTGTAAACTTCAATCCGCTCTATGCGGAGCGAGAACTGGCCCATCAGATTGAGGATAGTGAAACTGATGTCCTGATCACTGTCGATCTGGATCTCTTGTTCACCAAGGCGCAGAAGATGTTTCAGACGACGCGACTGAAAACCCTTGTCCTTGCACGTTTTGCCGATGCCTTGCCCTTTCCTAAAAATCTTTTGTTTCCCATCATAAAATTTAAGGAAATTGCACGTATTCCTCGAAACGGGAACATAGTTTGGTTTCGAAGCCTGATTGACAATGACGGAATTTACAGCACTCCGGTTATTGATCCTGCTCAGGATATCGCCGTTTTGCAATACACAGGCGGGACAACAGGAACACCCAAGGGCGCGATGCTGACGCACCGCAACATTCACATGAACGCGCTGCAATCTGTGGCATGGTTTGCCGATGTGAAACCTGGGCAGGAACGCATGCTCGCGGTTTTGCCTTTCTTTCACGTCTTTGCAATGACCGCAATTATGAATTTCAGTGTGGTGACAGGTCTGGAGATTTTTGCCTTGCCGCGCTTTGATCTGGAACAGGCGCTTGAGATCATTCATCGGCATAAGATTCAGATTTTTCAGGGTGTGCCCGCCTTATACAATGCGATGAATCAATATCCGTATCTTAAACGGTTTGATTTGACCTCGCTGCGCTATTGTATTTCCGGCGGCGCGCCCCTGCCGGTTGAAGTCAAAAAGACGTTTGAGCAGATCACTGGCTGCGTCGTGGTGGAGGGATATGGCCTTACCGAGAGTTCACCTGTAGCCTGTATTAACCCGGCACGCGGCGAAAACCGCGCAGGATCGATTGGGCTACCTGTCTCTAATACAACCGTCGAAATTATCGATCCTGCCACTGCTGAAATTGTACCTGCGGGCAATCGCGGTGAATTATGCATTCGCGGCCCGCAAGTGATGAAAGGATATTGGAAAAAGCCCGAAGAAACTGCTGCGATCTTGCGTGATGGACGGTTGCATACAGGCGACATTGCCGTGATGGATGAGCGTGGCTACGTTTATATCGTCGACCGCATGAAGGATATGATTATTACGAACGGATATAATGTCTATCCACGCAATGTTGAAGAAGCAATCTATCAGCACCCTGCTGTGGCGGAGTGCGTAGTGGCTGGCCTTCCCGATACGCAACGTGGTGAAATTGTAAAGGCCTGGGTCAAACTAAAGGAAAATGCGGATTTGGATGCAGAGAAACTGCGCGCGTTCTTGGAAGATAAACTCTCAAAAATGGAAATGCCAAAGATTTTTGAATTCCGAACGGAACCCCTGCCAAAAACAATGATAGGAAAACTCAGTCGCAAGGATTTGCTAGAGCAGGAAAAAAATAAGGCTTAATTCCCTGCAAGATCTTCAAGTGTTGGATCTTCAGCACTTTCATTTTCGAAGCTGTCATCATCGTCATCATCTTCATCTTCAGGGATGTCGACATTCTCGCTGCGGTACAGATTTTCTTCTGCCTTGCGGTGCGCGGCAATTGCATTCCATTCCGCCTCGCCGTCCATCAGGTCGATGTTATCTTCATCGTCATCGGGCGGCAGGACACGCTGATGCACGCGCACGAGCTCCTCCTTCAGATCGTTAAGATTAATGCTCTCCACAGCAATCTCACGCAAGGCAATCACTGGATTTTTATCGTTGTCGCGCTCAACGGTCAGCGCCGCACCAGAACCAATCTTGCGTGCCCGCTGCGCCGCGCTCATGACCAACTCAAACCGGTTGGGAATCTTTTCAATACAATCTTCAACAGTGACGCGCGCCATGGAACTTTCTCCGCTTTTGCCTTTTTTGTCTTCTGTAACCTTTGATGTCGGGTACTTATAAAGAATCAACGCAAAAAGAACAAGGTATAAATTTTTTCTAATAAATAAATTTGTATGTTTCAAACTTTTACGTTGTCACATACAACGAAAGTGTAATATGAATGCTATCTAATGTATTCTCATCTCTAAACATAATCAGAGGGTTGTATGACTAAAAATCGCGCCAATAATGGCAATTATATTCCTTTTTATAATGAGGAAAAAATTGCAGTTTTTATTGATGGATCAAACCTTTATGCCGCAGCAAGAGCGCTGGATTTCGATATTGACTACCGTCTGCTGCTGCAATGGGTTTCCGCACGCGGGCGTCTTATGCGCG
>JAKLKY010000065.1 GCA_023150415.1 Alphaproteobacteria bacterium
TTGTGTTCCTGATTATTTTTGCCATATTTGTGTTTTTTGCACCGGATTATCTTGGGCATCCGGACAATTACATTCCCGCAAATCCGCTGGTGACGCCGGCGCATATCGTGCCAGAATGGTACTTTCTGCCTTTTTACGCCATGTTACGCGCGATTACCTTCAGTATCGGTATTCCTTTTACGGACATTGTCTTGATTGAAGCCAAGCTTGGCGGCGTGTTAACGATGTTCGGTTCTATCGCTTTGCTTTTTGTTTTGCCCTGGCTGGATACACATACGGTGCGGAGTGCGAATTTCCGGCCTTGGTATCGTCTGTTCTTACTCCTTTTGACGGTTGATTTTGTATTTCTTGGCTGGATTGGGGCGCAGGCTGCGGACGCAGTGTTTTTAGGTCTGCCGATCAGCGCGTGGGGTTTGATGGCCACGGCTTATTATTTTGCGTTCTTCCTTGTAATTGTTCCCCTTTTGTCGCGCTATGAGTCGGTGCGCGCGTTACCGGCGAGCATCCATGAGGCAGTTATGACTGCCAAGAAGGGGGCTGTATGAAGTATTTCTTGTTTATATTGAGCCTTATGTTTCTGGGTGTTTGTGTGCTGCCTGCGCAGGCCCAGGATCATGGTCATGATTCATCGGATAAGAATGCTCATGCTGTCGTGCATCCACCGCACATGCATTGGAGCTTTGAAGGGATGTTTGGCACCTATGATCAGGCTGCGCTGCAGCGCGGCCTGAAGGTCTATCGCGAGGTGTGCGCGGCATGCCACTCGCTCAAGCGCGTTTATTTCCGCAATCTTGAGGCGCTTGGTTATGACGAGGGTCAGGTCAAGGCGATCGCCAGTGAGTATTCCGTGACTGATGGCCCCAATGATGAAGGGGAGATGTTTGATCGTTCCGCACGGCCGAGTGATCGCTTTCCTGGACCCTATGCCAATGATAATGCGGCAAAGGCCGCGAATAACGGGGCTTTGCCGCCGGATCTGTCGCTCATCATTAAGGCGCGCCATGATGGGGCAAATTACGTTCGGTCTTTGCTTACGGGGTACGAGCCACCGCCTGCGCATAGTGCGCTGCTTCCTGGTCAGAATTGGAATAAATACATGCCTGGCAACATCATTGCTATGGCGCCGCCGCTCGCGGATGGGCAGGTGGCTTATGAGGATGGCGCACCGCAGGTGGTTGAACAATACGCTGATGATGTTGTGCATTTCCTTACCTGGGCCTCTGATCCCAGCATGGAAACGCGCAAACGCACAGGCATTGCTGTATTGATTTTCCTTTCGGTGTTTGCTGGAATAATGTATGCCTATAAACGTAAAATATGGGCGAATCTTCACTGAGTGTGTGAGTTTTGAATGAGCGACAATAAAGAAGCCCACGAAGCCAGATTGGCAAATGTTCGAAAGCAAAAGGAGCTTTTGATCAAGGCCCAGATTTATCGCATGTTGGCGATGTTTGCAGGCGGTGTCGGGTTGTTGGTCTTTTTATACATGGTGACCGAGCGAGCAGATGGAAATATTCTTATCCTTTTGCAAGATCCCTACAGCATTGTTTTTTTTCTCCTTCCTTTTCTTCCTGCATTTGTGCTCTCGCGTGTGTCTGCCAGTGCTGAGAATCAGCTTAGGAAGATGATCGAAAGCGAATCCCCGCCAGCGGGTACTACAACCTGATGCGCGACAGTAAGCAGGACGTAATCGTTTTCTGGT
The DNA here is from genome assembly GCA_023150415.1 of Alphaproteobacteria bacterium. Lineage (GTDB taxonomy): Bacteria > Pseudomonadota > Alphaproteobacteria > Micavibrionales > Micavibrionaceae > JAKLKY01. The sequence goes on from JAKLKY010000065.1 coordinate 1,703, forward strand.
TCGAAGAAACCCAGCCTGCTCAATGGTTTCAAAAAAATCCTGATTTTGATGCCTCAGTGCACGCGCGTTTCCTGGATGTATATGAGCAGGCATGTGCCGGGAAATTTTCAGATTGGGCGTTAGATCCGGATGGAGCGCTCGCCCTATGTCTTGTCCTGGATCAGTTTCCGCGCAATATGTTTCGCAATCACGCCAGAGCCTATGCCACCGATGCCCAGGCATTGCTCGTGGCCAAGCAGGCGATACATCGAGGTTTTGATCAACTGCTTTTGCCTATGAAGCGCCGTTTTTTGTATCTTCCTTTCGAGCATAGCGAGAAACTCTCAGATCAAAAGCGAAGCGTAGAACTTTTTGCCAGTATGCAAAAGGATGACCCTCTTGGTTATGAATATGCGCTGCGTCATTACGCAATCATTGAAAAATATGGCCGTTTCCCACACCGCAATGCTGTACTGCAGCGCGAGAATACACCGGAGGAAGCGGAATATTTATCCCAACCCGGGAGCGGATTTTGACTCCCAGACGTTCGATCTGTGATAAAACAGGGGCGTTTCCCGGGAGGAGGAGCACATGATGAGCCTTGATGCGACGGCGATTTTAAAACCTTTTGGTCTGCATAATTTGCGTGAGGGCGATCTGGCTGTTTATACGCCGATCAACAACACAGAAATCGCGCGCGTAAAGATGCAGAGTGTTGAGGATCTGCAGCGCGTGACAGAGCGCGCCAAGGACGCTTTTGTACAGTGGCGTCTTGTGCCGGCGCCGCGGCGCGGCGAATTGGTGCGCTTATTCGGGCAAGAATTGCGCACGCATAAGGAAGCACTAGGCGCTTTGGTCACGCTGGAATGCGGAAAAATCCTCTCTGAAGGTCTTGGCGAAGTGCAGGAGATGATCGACATCTGCGATTTCGCCGTCGGATTATCGCGTCAGCTTTACGGCTTGACCATCGCCTCTGAGCGGCCAGGACATCACATGCGTGAGTTGTGGCATCCTTTAGGCCCTGTGGGGATCATTACAGCCTTTAATTTTCCTGTTGCCGTTTGGGCCTGGAATGCTGCCATTGCTCTTGTCTGCGGCAATAGCATAATCTGGAAGCCTTCCGAAAAAACACCTTTATGCGCCTTGGCCTGCCAGAAGCTTTTCCTGAAAGCCGTGCATCGCTTTCAGGAAGCCGGCGGCCAAGTACCTGGGGATCTATCTCAGATTGTTCTTGGCGGGCGGGATATTGGGCATGCCTTGTCTGAGCATAATGACATCCCTCTGATCAGCGCCACAGGAAGCGTGGCAATGGGGCGCGCGGTCGCTATGACAGTGGGCAAGCGCCTTGGTCGCAGCCTTTTGGAGCTCGGTGGCAATAACGCTGCTATCATTGCGCCGGATGCCGATCTTGATCTTGCCGCGCGGGCGATTGTGTTTGGCGCGGTCGGAACGGCGGGGCAGCGTTGCACCAGTCTGCGCCGTTTGATTGTGCATGAGAGTGTAAAAGAGGCCATGCTAAAGGCACTGGTTCATGCTTATGAGCGCTTGCCGATTGGGAGCCCTCTGAAGTCTAAAACGCTGGTGGGGCCGTTGATTGATCAAACCGCATTCAAAATCATGCAAACTGCGATTTCACAAGCAAAAACGAGTGGCGGCAAAGTCCTGACCGGCGGTGGTCGCGTGACTGTGCGTGGCTTTTCGGGTGGTTATTATGTGCGTCCAGCCTTGATCGATATGCCGGAACAAAGCGAAATCGTGCTGCAGGAGACATTTGCACCGATTTTGTATGTTCTCACATACAAGGACCTTGCCGAAGCGATTGCGCTTAATAATGCTGTGCCGCAAGGCCTGTCTTCATCTATTTTCAGCTTGAACATGCGCGCCTGTGAAACTTTCCTATCCGCTGCCGGCAGCGATTGCGGTATCGCGAATGTGAATATCGGTACCAGCGGCGCGGAAATCGGTGGTGCTTTTGGCGGTGAAAAGGAAACAGGCGGGGGCCGCGAAAGCGGCTCGGATTCTTGGAAATCCTATATGCGCCGCCAAACGCAGACGGTGAATTATTCGACGGCATTGCCTCTCGCCCAAGGTGTTTCGTTTAACATCGAAAGCCGCTAACTCCGATTATTCTTGACGCGCTTAAGAAGTTATTAATGCTGCGATGCGAGAATATAAGAATGCACGCGAATCACCAGCAGGGAATTTGGACGTCCATATTTTTATTATCCAATTCTGATTGGCTTTAATATTCCTTCTAAGGCATTGCAAGGAAGGGAATATTATTGTCTTTGGCATACAAAAATGATCAGAATTTTGCGTCCGGTTCTTAAAATGCGGTATGATGAGTCGTTCCATGTTGTAAAAATATCCTGAGCGAAAGGAGCAATCAATGCCTTCACAAATGTCTGCTGTTCAATCACAAAAGCAAACCCGGATCGAAGCGCTGCAAAAACGTCATGCCGATCTGGAGCATCAAATTTCTGAGGCGCGCAAAGGGGCCTCGACTACGGATTTTTATTTGCGACAGCTGAAAAAGCTCAAACTTGTGCTGAAGGAGGAAATTGAAGGTATTCACCGACATACAGCCAGCGCTTAGATTTCAAGTCGGCCTTATATAAAGGTGGGGGCGGTGTTGCTGATTGCGCACCGCCCTGTGCTTTCAAAGTATTTATGATTGGCCGGTTTTTGATCCCATCCCACCCGAGATGAAATTTGAAAAATCAAAGCCGCTGAAATCGTCATTTCCAGAGCTTTCCTTGCTTTCCTTAGCCGAGGCGCTTAGGCGCGCTTCGCGCTCTGCGCGAACAGCTTCCGGGTCCTTTCCTTGGGCTTTAAGGCCTTTATAGGATGCGGCTTCATATTCTTGATATGTGCACAACCCCAGTTCGGCCGGATGGCGCGGGCGCATGTTTGTTGCGTTAGGATGTGTCCGATCGCGTACCGAAGCAATGGTTGGCTTGGTTGTGCCTATCAATTTGCAGATCTGAGCGTCGCTGATTTCTGCGTTGTTTTTGAGGATGTATGCAATTGCATCCGGCTTGTCGCCACGCTTTGATACGGGAGTATAGCGCGGACCTTTCGCGCGGATTTGCACACCGGGAAGCTCACTGCGCATGAGTTTCAGGCGAGCGCTGGGATCGGCCTCGCAGCGCTTGATTTCATCGGCGCTCAGCTCATGATTTTCAATCGGGTTTCGCCCCACCAATCCGCGTCCGATATCCTGATTGGCCAAAGCCTCGATCTCAATTTCTGTAATGCCGACAAAATCTGCGATCTGACGAAATGTCAGGGCTGTATTCTCAATCAGCCAGACGGCGCTGGCTTTCGGCATCAGGATTTTATTGGCTGCTGCACTCATCTTTATTCTCCTGCTCAAGGTACCAAATGGCCTTTTCGTCCGATCCAGCTCCCGTTTGGATCAACGTTTTGCCATCTTACTGATTTAGGGCAAAGTTCATGGGAACGCCCTTTTATAGGCGAAGCAAAGTAAAAATGCCAGTATTATTTTATACGCCAGCACTGGCAATTCCTGACGTTTCAGGTTAAAAAAGCCTATGATTTTCGATGATTTGCCTCAAAAAAAGTCCCAGGACTGGCGCAAGAAGCTGGTCGATATGTCGGTTGCGGAGCTGGAATCCTACATAAAGGAACTGCGGGAAGAAATTGTCCGTGTAGAAGCAGATATCATTAAAAAGAAGGCTGTGAGAGATGCGGCCGCCTCCATCTTTAAATCGTAAAGGGATAGATCATGCGCATAGAAAATGACGTTAAACTGGATTTCAAGGATGTGCTCATCCGCCCCAAGCGTTCTACTCTGGGCAGCAGGCGCGAGGTGGACATCAGCCGGGAATATAATTTCAAATGGTCGAAAAAGCTATTTAACGGCGTCCCTGTGATCGCCGCGAATATGGATGGTGTTGGCACCTTTGCCATGGCCCGCGCCTTTATCGAAGACGGTAATGGCCTCACGGTAGCCTTGCATAAGCATTACGCATTGGAGGCACTGATTGAATTTTTTAATCAGCACGGGGGGCAATCCGTTTGGTACTCGATTGGAATTACAAACGAGGATCAGGAAAAGCTTAAGAAATTCCTGGATTCAAAGCCCCAAAAAGAGGGAAGAGGGATTGAGAAAATATGTATTGATGTTGCCAATGGCTATTCGCAGCAGTTTCTTGATGCCATTGCGCGCATTCGCGATATTCTGCCGTCGGATATAACCGTCATGGCAGGAAACGTTGTTACAGGCGAAATGGTTGAAGAGCTCATTTTATCCGGCGTTGATGTGGTAAAAGTTGGCATTGGTCCTGGCAGCGTATGCACCACACGCAAGATGACAGGTGTAGGATATCCGCAACTCTCGGCGATTATTGAATGCGCGGATGCCGCGCATGGTCTGGGTGGTTTGATTTGCGGCGACGGCGGTTGCACGGTGCCGGGCGATATCGCCAAAGCGTTCGGCGGTGGCGCGGATTTTGTTATGTTGGGCGGAATGCTGTCGGGGCATGACCAGGCCGAGGAAGAAATCGTCGAGAAAGCTGGGCAGAAATACCTGCAGTTCTATGGAATGAGCAGCGACACCGCTATGAACAAGCATAAAGGAGGCGTGGCCGAATATCGTGCTAGCGAGGGTAAGACCGTGCTGGTGCCGTATCGCGGCGATGTCAGTGGGTCCTTACAGGATATTTTGGGCGGATTGCGCTCCGCGTGCACCTATGTTGGTGCGCGACGCCTGAAGGAACTTTCCAAGCGGACAACGTTTGTTCGCGTCACCCAGCAAATCAATACAGTTTTTTCCTAATTTTCCTAGGCTTGCCAAGAACGGGAAAGGACGATAGTCTCGGGCATCTTTGACAGAGGGAGATTTTTATGGACGAAATCAAGACACGGTTGCGTGAAACTTCAGATGCCTGCTTCAAATGTTATGAATCTTGGAGCGCGAATAAAAAGGATAGTGCCACGCGTGAGGCCTTGCTGGAAGCGATTCATGAGCTGCGCAAGGTTGCCTCCCGTCTGGAAATCGAAGTCGCGGTGAGCGAGCGTGACGAAATGGCGCTACGCCCGATTCCCATTCCGCCACATCGCGATGCCCAGCGTCGCGGCCGCGGTCCTGACGAAGCCTATGCCGGCGATGACAACGACAGCCAGCGCGGCCAAGGCGGCCATGGCGGTCGTCATCATGGCGGCTTGCGTCGTCGTATGGGCGGTGGTGGTGGAGGAATGCCGCGCAGGGATGATAATTCCGGCAACAGCGATAACGCTGGCAACGTTTAGAATTTATCTTTTTCCTTACGCAGCATCGACAGCTGATTGGCGTCATGCGCGCGAAGGAAAACGTTGGTTTTTTTCTCGACAGCTAAAGGAGCCGGAATGGTTGGTTGCCCCTGCTTTTGCAGAGCGGTAGATTCGGCAATACGTTCCTGCAAATCTGTATTGTTCGGCTTGATATGCAAGCAAAACGCACCGTTGGCCAGCGTGTATTCATGCCCGGGATAGATCATCGTATCGTCGGGTAGCGTCATGACTTTTTGAAAAGAGCGCCAGAGATCCTCTGCCGTTCCTTCAAACAGACGTCCGCATCCTAGAGAGAAAAGCGTGTCACCAGTGAATAAGGTCTTCAAAGCAGGGAGATAAAAACAAACGCTGCCCAGCGTGTGTCCCGGTGTGGCCATGACCTGAAAGTCCAGATGGTTGATGACAATCCTATCGCCATCGACAACGCCATGATCCACACTGCCAATGGCATCGGCTTCGGCAGCGGGTGCGATGATAATCGCGCCGGTAGCTTGTTTAAGCGCAATGTTGCCCGCGCAGTGATCACCGTGATGATGGGTGTTCAGGATGTGGGTCAGGCGTAGACGGTGCTTATTAAGATAAGCCAAAACGGGTTCCGCTGCGCCGGGGTCGATCACAGCAGCGTTTCCATCCGGAGCTGCAAGCACATAGGCGTAATTATCTTTCAGGATGGGAAGAACAGCGATAGTCGTCATATTTTGTTTTCCTGTGCATTCAGCGCGTCTGCTAGGCGATGCTTGGCGCTACCGGGCTGTAGGGGCTTTTGCTGGCTTTCATGCGGCGCCCAGCCGATCAGAAAAATAATCTCAAAGGTGGCTTTCAGGCGTCCGTTTTCCGCGCTGTGTTTTTGCCTGTATAGCGCGTCC
>JAKLKY010000066.1 GCA_023150415.1 Alphaproteobacteria bacterium
AATTGGTCAAGTTTCTGCACCACGCGCCGCGCGTACATGTCTTCGACAGCGGAGGGTTTTTCCCGCCTTTCTGCTAGTCGCGTTCGTGTTTGCGCGGCAAGAATTTGTGGAGATGATTCCGGTGATTCCGGGGACGCAACAAAAAGGTTGCGTCCCCTTTCAGGGTTTTGTGCACCCTCATCTGTTTTTACTTGCGCTTCCCCCTGTTTAAAATCAGGCCGGGGAAGGTCGGCTTGTTCCTCCCACGGTGCAGGCGGGCGCAGCCAGTCCGGTTCGGCAAGGGCGGAGAGCGGCAAAACTGCGCACAGAACCATAACCAAAGCTGCAGACAGGCTCTTTGCCTGGCATCGCTTTCGGGCCGCAGGGATCGATTCGCTCATTCTAGAAGCCTAGAATCGCGCGCCTGTCTTGAAAACGATCTTTGCGATTTTAGATTGATTTATTGACAGGATGCTGTGGCTCGTTGTACTGTAATATTTGACGTATTTTAATTTTTAAATCAGGAGTTTAATCATGAGCATTTTTAAAAAATTGCAGCCACTATTTCCTTCTCTATCGCCTGGGCATGTGGGCGATATGAATATTGCGCATATCAACGGGAATATCGCGATCTCGACACATCTCGGCTTGAAAGAAGTTTTAACACCGGAAACAGTAGGTAAAATTGGAAATGCGAATGATACAGTTTGTATCATCAATCCAGGCCCTTCTGCGCGTACGCAAGAGGTTCTGGATTATCTGAACGGCGGCTTAGCGAAAGATGGCAGAAGTTTGGTCCGTGTTCTGGCGAATGCAGGCTACGGAATGCTGAGTAAAGGTCTCAATCGCGCAGAATATTTCGTCACACATCATCCCGATAATAAAGTTGTCGGGGGCATAGTTGGGTTGGGGAATGCTAATCTCGAGTATCTTGTAGCATCCACCTCGCCCGCTGGTGCCGATCCTGCCAACCCATCTGTCATCGAACATCTGCAATCTAAAGGACGTGAACCAAAGATCTGGCATCCGCATGTTGAAGGCGTAACAGATCATGGTGATGAGAAGGTATCTGTAGGCACAGGCTCTGGCGCACCGATTGCGGCGCTTGCGTTGTTTGCCGCTATGGGCTACCGCAAATTTGAAGTGTTCGGCATGGATGGATCTGTCGAATATGCGGTAGATCTCGCTTATACGCCTGCAATGACAGCGTATTTGCAAGGCCTTAAAGATAGCGAGATGGCCGTTTCCGTCTGTGGCAAAGTTTTTACTGTCGTGCGTGATTTCTGGCCGCAAACTTTGGAATTAATGCATTTTCTGCGCACCTATCCTGATGCTGTGCAATCCATTAAATTCTCTGGAAACACGGCAAACGCAGCAATATTCAACTCGTGGGATGGGCAGAAGTTTAATTGCGGGCCGATAGAAGAAATCAAGCAGCAGTTACCGGGAAGTGCGGCACCTGCTGCGGACGGTCCTTAAGCAGCCTAGCTTTGAGCTCGAAGCATATTAGATTAATTTATTGACAGCTTATTAATCCGCCAAGGAGGGGGGCGCGTATCAAAATAAGCGGCCGTATCAGGAAGCGTTTGTGCCTCGTAGACACGCCTTCATAAAAAAATGAAGAAAAAGTAAAAAAGATGTTTGACAGGGGGGAACTGATTCGATATACATCCCTCCACGCTTGAAAACGGGGTTTGTTTTCGGGCGCTTCAAGTCCCTGAAAAAGAAGTGTTTTTAAGGCGGGTCTTGACGGGTGTGGATGGCACAGACTAAAGTCGGTTCATTCGCTAAAAAATAAAGAGATGAGAAACAAAGGGCGTTTCAGCGCGCCTTTTCTTTCTCGGCTCTGTTTGAGTTGAGATCGGTTCTTGAACATCGTGAATAAGAAAAGAAAGAACGCGCAGGCAGCAGCGTATGGTCGTCTTTGACGATCGGCATTGGAAACATAAACAATGAAGTACTTGCTGTTTTTTGCGCGTCTTTATTGACGTACAGAGATATGTCTTCTCACGGAGGCATATCTTAATTAAGCCAAAAATACATGCAGGTCCTTCTGAAGACTTATTTACTTCAGAATTACCAGATTTCGATTTGGAGTTTCTGATGGATCAAAACATGAGAGTTTGATCCTGGCTCAGAACGAACGCTGGCGGCAGGCCTAACACATGCAAGTCAAACGGGTGTAGCAATACATCAGTGGCGCACGGGTGCATAACGCGTGGGAATCTCCCCCTTAGTACGGAATAACGTCGGGAAACTGACGCTAATACCGTATAACGACTTCGGTCCAAAGATTTATCGCTGAGGGATGAGCCCGCGTCTGATTAGCTAGTTGGTGAGGTAACGGCTCACCAAGGCGACGATCAGTAGCTGGTCTGAGAGGATGATCAGCCACACTGGAACTGAGACACGGTCCAGACTCCTACGGGAGGCAGCAGTGAGGAATATTGGACAATGGGGGAAACCCTGATCCAGCCATGCCGCGTGAGTGACGAAGGCCTTCGGGTTGTAAAGCTCTTTTAACGGTGAAGATTATGACGGTAGCCGTAGAAAAAGCCCCGGCTAAATTCGTGCCAGCAGCCGCGGTAATACGAATGGGGCAAGCGTTGTTCGGAATCACTGGGCTTAAAGCGTGCGCAGGCCGCGCGTAAAGTCAGGTGTGAAATCCCGGGGCTCAACCCCGGAATTGCACTTGAAACTCACGCGCTAGAATATGGGAGAGGTTGGCGGAATTCCGAGTGTAGCAGTGAAATGCGCAGATATTCGGAGGAACACCGGTGGCGAAGGCGGCCAACTGGACCATTATTGACGCTCAGGCACGAAAGCGTGGGGAGCAAACAGGATTAGATACCCTGGTAGTCCACGCCTTAAACGATGTGTGCTAGTTATCGGGATTTCTAAATTCAGGAAAACTGAATTTGGATATCCCGGTGACGCAGCGAAAGCGTTAAGCACACCGCCTGGGGAGTACGGCCGCAAGGTTAAAACTCAAAGGAATTGACGGGGACCCGCACAAGCGGTGGAGCATGTTGTTTAATTCGAAGCAACGCGAAGAACCTTACCTACACTTGACATCCCTCTTGGGACTTTCAGAGATGATTGTCTTCGGTTCGGCCGGGGAGGAGACAGGTGCTGCATGGCTGTCGTCAGCTCGTGTCGTGAGATGTTGGGTTAAGTCCCGCAACGAGCGCAACCCTTATCGTCTGTTGCCATCATTCAGTTGGGCACTCGGGCGAGACTGCCGGTGATAAGCCGGAGGAAGGCGGGGACGACGTCAAGTCATCATGGCCCTTACGTGTAGGGCTACAAACGTGCTACAATGGGCGTGACAGTGGGCAGCCAAGCCGCGAGGCCGCGCTAATCCCAAAAAACGCTCTCAGTTCGGATTGTACTCTGCAACTCGAGTGCATGAAGCTGGAATCGCTAGTAATCGGCCATCAGCATGGGCCGGTGAATACGTTCCCGGGTCTTGTACACACCGCCCGTCAAGTCATGGGAGTTGGTTCTACCCGAAGGCGCTGCGCTAACCGCAAGGAGGCAAGCGACCACGGTAGGATCAGTGACTGGGACTAAGTCGTAACAAGGTAGCCGTAGGGGAACCTGCGGCTGGATCACCTCCTTTCTAAGGATGTTTTTGGTGCCGCGCTGCTGTCTACGTGTTCTTTCTTTTCGATCCTGAACTCAAAGATCCGCGTTTCTTGGATTTTTTGTGCGGGCTTGTAGCTCAGTTGGTTAGAGCACACGCTTGATAAGCGTGGGGTCGCAAGTTCAAGTCTTGCCAGGCCCACCATTTTCTCTGCTTTGACGTGCGGGCCCTTAGCTCAGCTGGGAGAGCGCCTGATTTGCATTCAGGAGGTCGTCGGTTCGATCCCGATAGGGTCCACCAATTTTCGCTGCGCGAAAATGAATGTTTGAAAATTAGAATGCTGGAATGTTAGAAATTCTAATATTCCAAGATTCTAAAATTATAGAATCTATTCTTATCCATCGTAAATAGGTTTGAAAATTTCATCGCCTTGTATCCCCTGATACAAGGCGGTGAGCAAGACATCATAGGATGTCGGGTTTTAACGCAAGTTAGGATCTGGCATTTATGATCTCTCCAATGTCTAACAAAACTGAGAGAATCTGTTGGAACGGTTAGTTCCCGTTCCAACGTGATTTAAATTACAAGCAGCGGATTAGTCCCTGCGCGTGATTTGAATTCAAGCGTTTTGAAGGGCATCTGGTGAATGCCTTGGCGATTAGAGGCGAAGAAGGACGTGGCAGGCTGCGATAAGCTCCGGCGAGGTGTCAACACCCGTTGACCCGGAGATCTCCGAATGGGGAAACCCACCTTTTGACTGGTTTTCAGTTTTCGTGCCGCAAGGTGCGAACACGAATAACTGGTCATTTCAAAGGTATTATTTTCTGAATTCATAGGAAAATAAAGCAAACCCGGCGAATTGAAACATCTCAGTAGCCGGAGGAAAGGACATCAACCGAGACTCCGTTAGTAGTGGCGAGCGAACGCGGACCAGGCCAATGGCATTGTTGTAAGAACGAGAAGCTGCTGGAAATCAGCGCCAAAGCGGGTGATAGCCCCGTATCGGTAGAAAACAACAATGTCTTCGAGTAAGGCGGGACACGTGAAATCCTGTCTGAACATGGGGGGACCATCCTCCAAGCCTAAGTACTCCTAATCGACCGATAGTGAACAAGTACCGTGAGGGAAAGGTGAAAAGAACCCCGACGAGGGGAGTGAAACAGACCTGAAACCAGATGCTTACAAACAGTGGGAGCCGCGCAAGCGGTGACCGCGTACCTTTTGTATAATGGGTCCGCGAGTTAGTTTTGCATGCAAGCTTAAGCCGTAAGGTGTAGGCGCAGCGAAAGCGAGTCCGAAATGGGCGCTTAGTATGCAGAATTAGACCCGAAACCCGGTGATCTAGTTATGGACAGGTTGAAGGTAGGGTAACACCTACTGAAGGACCGAACCGGTGCCTGTTGAAAAAGGCTCGGATGATCTGTGATTAGGGGTGAAAGGCCAATCAAACCGGGTAATAGCTGGTTCTCCGCGAAATCTATTTAGGTAGAGCGTCATATGAATACCTTGGGGGGTAGAGCACTGGATGGGCTAGGGGGGCTTACGCCTTACCAAACCCAACCAAACTCCGAATACCCAAGAGTAATATATGGCAGACACACCATGGGTGATAAGGTCCGTGGTGAAAAGGGAAACAGCCCAGACCTCCAGCTAAGGTCCCCAAATAATGGCTAAGTGGAAAAGGAAGTCGGAAGTCCATGACAACCAGGAGGTTGGCTTAGAAGCAGCCATCCTTTAAAGAAAGCGTAATAGCTCACTGGTCTAAATAAGACTTCTGGCGCCGAAGATGTAACGGGGCTAAAGCCATTTACCGAAGCTGAGGGCTCGAAAGAGCAGTAGCGGAGCATTGTCTAAGCCTGCGAAGGTGTACCGCGAGGTATGCTGGAGGTATGACAAGTGAGAATGCGGACATGAGTAACGAGAAGAGTGTGAGAAACACTCTCGTCGAAATCCCAAGGGTTCCTGCGCAAGGTTAATCCACGCAGGGTGAGCCGGCTCCTAAGGCGAGGCCGAAAGGCGTAGTCGATGGGAACCACGTTAATATTCGTGGGCCAGTGGAAATGTGACGGTGGTCGTAAGTTGTTCAATCTTATTGGATTGATTGGGCAACGAAGAACATCCAGGAAATAGCTTCCACATAGACCGTACCCGAAACCGACACAGGTGGGATGGTAGAGAATACCAAGACGCTTGAGAGAACTATCCTGAAGGAACTCGGCAAATTGCATCTGTAACTTCGGAAGAAAGATGACTCTGTTTTGCGCAAGCGAAGCAGAGTGGCACAGACCAGGGGGTGGCGACTGTTTATCTAAAACACAGGGCTCTGCGAAGTCTCAAGACGACGTATAGGGTCTGACGCCTGCCCGGTGCTGGAAGGTTAAACGGAGGTGTGCAAGCACTGAAGTGAAGCCCCAGTAAACGGCGGCCGTAACTATAACGGTCCTAAGGTAGCGAAATTCCTTGTCGGGTAAGTTCCGACCTGCACGAATGGCGTAACGATCTCCCCACTGTCTCCAGGATAGACTCAGTGAAATTGAATTCCCCGTGAAGATGCGGGGTACCCGCAGTTAGACGGAAAGACCCTATGAACCTTTACTATAACTTCGCAGTGGCAACACGACTGTCATGTGTAGCATAGGTGGGACCCTTTGAAGCCTGGGCGCTAGCTTGGGTGGAGGGAACAAGTGAAATACCACCCTTGACTTTTGTGTTGTCTAACCTGCTCCCGTAATCCGGGAGAGGGACCCTGCGTGGTGGGTAGTTTGACTGGGGCGGTCGCCTCCCAAAGTGTAACGGAGGCGCGCGATGGTGAGCTCAGGACGGTCGGAAATCGTCCCTCGAGTGCAATGGCAAAAGCTCGCCTGACAGTGACACTGACAAGTGGAACTGAGACGAAAGTCGGTCATAGTGATCCGGTGGTTTCCGTATGGAAGGGCCATCGCTCAACGGATAAAAGGTACTCTAGGGATAACAGGCTGATAGCTCCCAAGCGCCCATAGCGACGGAGCTGTTTGGCACCTCGATGTCGGCTCATCTCATCCTGGGGCTGGAGCAGGTCCCAAGGGTATGGCTGTTCGCCATTTAAAGAGGTACGTGAGCTGGGTTCAGAACGTCGTGAGACAGTTCGGTCCCTATCTGCTGTGGGAGTTGGAGTCTTGAGAGGATCTGTCCTTAGTACGAGAGGACCGGGATGGACGCACCTCTGGTGTACCTGTTGTCGCGCCAGCGGCATCGCAGGGTAGCTATGTGCGGAACAGATAAACGCTGAAAGCATCTAAGCGTGAAACTGACCTCAATACCAGGACTCCCTATTAGAGCCGTGGAAGACCACCACGTTGATAGGAAGGATGTGGAAGCGTGGCAACACGTGAAGCTAACCTTTACTAATGGCTCGATTGGCTTGAATTCTATCGGTGATTGGTTGTTGGTTTTTGGTGTTTGGATTTGTCCAACCACTAACCACTACACACCATTCACCAGCACGCGCAGCGGTTAATCCGCTTTGTAATTTGGTTTTGTAAGAAATATTGGAGAAAGTCTTGTCAGTACAATGTGTTCGAATGAACCGGTGGTTTAGCGAGAGTGCAACACCCCTTCCCATTCCGAACAGGACCGTGAAACCTCTTAGCGTCGATGGTACTATGTCTTAAGGCATGGGAGAGTAGATCGCTGCCGGTTCTTTCGAGCGCATTGCCTAAAACACAATTTTCAAACCTTTTTCGAAACCTCAAAAAAGTATCAAAATCAAAAGTATTGGTTATTAGGCATTTGAAAATTAAAACATTTTCAAATATTTACAATCTTATATATTTAATCTTTACAAAATTTATAGAGATTGAGATTATACTGAAAAGGAGGGGAATTGGCATGCTTTCCATGAAGGCAAAATACTGCTTACGGGCGGCGCTGTACATGGCTGGCCAGGCTTTGGCGGGGGAA
>JAKLKY010000067.1 GCA_023150415.1 Alphaproteobacteria bacterium
AATCACATCCTTCCACCAGAAGAACATGACAGCCAGAATACCCAACAATCCCAAAAGCGCGCCCTTCAAGCCGATGTTCAGTCCGCCCAATTCCACTTTATGCATGAACATCACCATGCCAACGGTAAACATTCCCGCTGCCAAAGACCCCGCAAGCGGCCAAATGCTCGGCCGAACGAGGTGATAGGGATGGGGCTTTCCGGTGGTGGAATATTCAATGTGATGTGCCATAGGAACCTAGCTGTAAGGAGAAATCAATTCGCTTCATTGTAAAACGCATCCATGGCCTCATCAAGCGCCTTTGTGCCGGCTTGATAAAAAGTATAGGACAAGGTGATAGATGTGACATCCCGCATATTCGGGTCTTTATCCAGCGCCGGATCGACATAAAACATGACCGGCATGGAAACGGTTTGTTTCGGTTGCAGGGTCTGCTCGCCAAAGCAAAAACATTCGATTTTGTGGAAATACTTCCCAGCCTTGGGCGGGGTGACGTTATAGACAGCAACCCCTGTCACAGCCTTGTTTTCTGGATTATGGGCGCGATAGGCGGTCAATCCCCGCTGACCCAGCCTGACCGTGATTTGCCGTTGTTCAGGAGCAAAATCCCAGGACAGATTCTGCCCGACATCGGCGTTAAAACGCACTTGGATCGTACGTGCCAGCACAGTCCCCGGTAGTGTTGCTGAAACGAGCGGGGTGCCGCCAAATCCTGTCATCTGGCAAAACACCCGATACATCGGCACGGCGGCAAAAGACACCCCCCCCATCCCCACCACCACAGCCAAAACAATGAGGCCAGTGCGGGCGTTTTTGCGGGCAAGAGGATTGTCCATTGGGTGCTTAAACCGCCACCGGCGCCTTGATATGCGGGTGGGATTGGTAATTGATCAGCTCGAAATCCTCGAATTTAAAGTCGAAGATATTTTTCACATGCGGGTTCAAATGCATCTCCGGCAAGGGCAGCGGATCACGGCTGAGCTGCAGCTGGGCCTGTTCAAAGTGATTGGAATAGAGATGTGCATCGCCAAATGTATGCACGAAATCCCCGGGCTTCAGGCCGCAGACCTGCGCCACCATCATGGTCAGCAAGGCATAGGATGCAATGTTAAATGGCACACCCAGAAAAATATCCGCGCTGCGCTGGTAAAGCTGACAAGACAGTTTCCCTTCCGCCACATAAAACTGAAAAAACGCATGGCAGGGTGGCAGCGCCATTTTGGGAATCTCGCCTACATTCCAGGCGGAGACAATCAAGCGCCGGTCATCCGGATTGGTTTTAATCCGCTCAATGACATTCGTGATCTGGTCGATCGTATGCCCATCCGCCGTGCGCCAGGAGCGCCATTGGGCGCCGTAAACGGGGCCAAGATTGCCATTCTCATCCGCCCACTCATCCCAGATACGCACGCCATTATCCTTTAGGTACTGGATATTCGTATCCCCCTTCAAGAACCACAGTAATTCATGAATGATGGATTTCAGGTGCAGCTTCTTGGTCGTGACCATGGGAAATCCCTGCGCCAGATCAAAACGCATTTGATAGCCGAAAACGCTGCGCGTGCCGGTGCCGGTGCGGTCTTCTTTTTGAACGCCGTGTTCGAGAACATGGCGCATGAGATCAAGATATTGCTGCATACAAAAGAACTATGGCTGATTCTCAAACAGCTTCATATACTCGCCGTACCCTTCATCCACCAACTTATCCTTGGGGATAAAACGCAACGCAGCGGAATTGATGCAATAGCGCTGCCCGCCTTTGTCCTTGGGGCCGTCACTGAACACATGCCCCAAATGGGCATTCGCAGAGGAAGAGCGCACCTCGGTGCGTGTCATGCCCAGCTTATGGTCATCTTTGCGGGTAATATTCGCATGAGTAATGGGCTTGGTGAAGCTGGGCCAACCAGTGCCGGAATCAAACTTATCCAGCGATGAAAACAGTGGCTCCCCGCTAATGACATCCACGTAAATACCGGGCTCCTTGTTGTTCCAGTACTCACCTGTAAAGGCAGGTTCGGTGCCGTCATGCAAGGTCACATATTTCTGCATCTCGTTTAAATGATTGGTTTTCTTCCCAGTTTGTGGGGTCATGGGCTCAGACATGCTTTCTTCTCCTTCTTCAGCCAAAGCCTGCGCGCAGGGGCCGGATAGCCCGCAAAACAGCGTAAACAAGGCAAATATTAATAAGATGATGGGGTTCATGGAATGCTCCTATTCTAGCACAATATAGTGCCTCTGAATGTAACGCACAGTCCTTCAAGCCGGGATTTTGCTTTTTCCCCAATTTGCTCTATAATTATAAGTGTCGGGTAACCGGCTATGATGTTACACGCGATTGCGGAATAAGCGTTCGTGGACCCGGGGGCAGTGCCCGGCAGGTCCACCAAAATTCGCGAAAGTTAACAAGCGAATTTCGGCGGGCCTGAAACAGGATCGACACGCGTAGTAAAGGCTTTTGGCGACATTCGGCATGATACCGCCGTTATCGGGTCAATCTAATAGTTGCAAACGACAACTATGTCGTAGCGAATGATAATGCACGCTTTGCGGGCGCTATCGCTGCTTAATCGCAGTTAGTAGCTACAAATCAATCCCTGGCCTCTAGACAAGGTCAGGTGGGGTTCGGTGGGTACCTCGCAACAGAAACCCACCATTTTTTTATGAATTGATTTCTTCATGCCTCTCCTTATCTCCGCAGCACTCTGGCTTGTCTCTTTCGTTCTGGCTCTGATGCCGCTGACGGCCTATGAGAATGAATTTTTCATGGGTGCAATCATTGCGCTGGTAGCATCTTGCATAGCATTACTCTTGAGCCGTACGGATATGCAGGTCTTGTGCTGGCAAAAATCAGTTGCTGTATCCTTTGCCGCGCTATGGTTGGTCTGCCTCTTGAGTATGGTTACAAGCGACATTCCTTTTATCGCCCTGATTTATTTTATGTTCTTCAGCGCCTGGCCGTTAAGTTTTATTCTGGGTGTGCAATACCATCAGGATCAAAAAACAAAAACATTTCTACTCAGCGGTCTGGGGGTCATTTTTGCTTTGTTAGGGGTGGGGGCACTGGTGCAGTTCTTTGCGCTGCCGGAATGGCTGTTTCAAGGGCGGCGCGTGAATTTGCCGCTGGCCGATCCGAATACACTGGCGGGGCTTATGTCGCTGGGTTTATGGGGCGCGATCGGGTTAATGCTGCATGGCGCCAACCGGCTTCAACGCAATGCGGGGCTTGCGCTGGCAGTTTTGCTTTTTTGTGCGCTGATGACAACCGGTTCGCGCGGCGCGCTTTTGTCATTAGGCGTTGCCTTTGCTGTCTTTGCCGTTGCGAATGCCGCGCTGCTGCGCAGTCATTTGCGTTGTCTTGTCGGCTTAGGGCTGGGCGCAGCTACATTCATAATCATTGTAATCGTTGTCCAAGGTGGCGTTCCTTTATGGAACGCCTTGGTATCCGGGGTGATCAATCCTGCGGGAATGCTGTCCGAACGGCCCGCAATCTGGGCCGGAGCATGGACAATCTTCTCCAACCATCCGCTGACTGGAACCGGTATCGGTACATTCTTCTTATATTACCGCGAAGTTCGCGCAGGCGATTTTACCTCCGCGGGTTTAATGGCGCATAACGACCCCCTGCAATTTGCGGCTGAGATGGGTCTGCTGGCGCCCCTGCTGTTTTATATTCTGATTGCACTAAGTTTGTGGCATATGGCCCAGCGTAAGGCTTGGGTTGCGTTTTGCGCCGTACTGGGCGTCTTTCTGCAAGCCCATGTCGCGCATAATTTCTACACCTTGCCAACGCTGATGCTTACGGGGCTGATCATGGCGTGGGGTGTGGGGGCAGGTTCCAGGATTTTAAGGATGAACAGCCTACTTTGCCAGGGTCTGGCGGTGGTGATGTTGCTGGCTTTGGCGGTATTTGTCTGCGCGATGGGCAGCGAAATCATTTTAAACCGCGCACAGAGGGACCTGCTGCAGGGCAAGTATGAATCTTATATTGCCGACATTAATTTTGCGGGACGGCTGTCAATGAACCAGAACGGGCGGGTGCTGGTGCGCGCTGCAGAAGTACCGATCACACTGCTCCAGATGCCTGATAAAAAGCTGACCCGGCAAGAGCGCGAAAATAATCGCCGTAAGGCAGAAACTCTCTTGGATCGTGCTGAGGCGGTTAATCCGCGCCTGCCGGATATTAACTATAATCGGGCGCTCATCGCAAGGGATTCAGACCAGAAGCAAAGACTTCTTCAACGATCGCTGGCCATGGATCCGCTGTATCTGCCTGCACGGATGAAACTTGCAGATATTCTGCTGGCCGATCAACGCGAAGCGCAAGGGTTGGCTGTTTTGGCCGCAGGTCTTGATTGGCCTTACAGAACGCCGCAAGCCCGCGATTATTTCGCACGGACGGCCACTCTGGCGCTTGAAAGGGGTAATAAAGACATTCAGGAAAAGGCGCTGCGGCGATTGCTGTCAATGACAAAAAAGAATTAAAATAAATCCGTATTCGCGCTTGATTTCCAAACGCATCCCTGTAAGACATAAGGGTATGAGTGACGACGATGTTCTCCGCTACGACAAGATGGTTGAATCGGCCCTGCGCGGTGTTGTGCGCAAGTCGCTGGAAGAGGTGATCGTACACGGTCTGCCCGGCGATCATCATTTCTACATCACATTCTTGACCGATTATCCGGGTGTGAAAATTCCGCAATATTTGCGTGATCGTTACCCCGGTGAGATGACAATCGTTTTGCAATATCAATTCTCGGATTTGAAGGTCGAGAAGGAAAAGCTTGGTGTAACACTGTCCTTCAACAATATCCCTGAGCGGCTGGAGATTCCCATTGGCGCGATTAGCATCTTTGCTGATCCGTCCGTTAATTTTGCCCTGCAATTCCAGCCCATCGACGACAAGGCTGTTGAGTCTGATCTTGCCCTGTTAGCCGAACTCGACGACGGGCCTGATGATGCTGGCCCCGGCGGTGGCAAAGGTAAAAAAGGCAAGAAAGAATCCGCGTCGGGCGAAGTTGTCTCGCTGGATAAGTTCAGGAAGAAATAATGATGCTGTATTATACGTGTGTTGGCTTGGCGGGGGCCTTTATATCCGTTCTTTTAGCGATGCTGAGCCGTACCAATTTGTATTTGATATCCGGCATTATCATCTTTTTTCCAACTTTTACTCTTCTGTCTTTGATCTTCAACAACAAACGAAGCGCAGTAGAACTAGGAAATTTGATCCAATTCATGATGGTTTCGATGCTTCCGTATTTTGCCTTTATAGGCTGTATGTATGTGCTCTCGCCTTTGATGAATTTTTATGTTGCTGTTGGTTTATCATTAATAGTTTGGCTGATAGCCGCTATAGCAACCTATCTTGTCTATAACCGCATAACAGGATGAACGCTGAAATCCGCTTGATAAAAGGTGAATGGGTTGATTCTAAGCGCAACCGCACAATTCCTTATAAAATCTACTATCCGCAAAATCTTTCCGAACCTAAACCCCTCATTCTTTGGTCGCACGGCTTTGGTGGCAACCGCGACGGCGCGGCGTTTCTCAGCCGTTTTCTGGCTGGGCATGGGTATGTGGTTGTACATCTCACCCATATCGGCACAGATAGCTCGATCTGGGAGGGCAAACCCGGCCATCCCTGGGATGTGCTGCGCAATCATCATGTACCGCGTCCAGTGACGCTCGACCGTTTTGCTGATATTCCTTTCGTGCTGGATCATTTGCCCGGCTGGCTGGCGGAAAATCCCGAGATTGGTCCCATTGATTTCGCGCGCATCGGCATGGCGGGGCATTCTTTTGGCGCGCTGTCTACACAAGTTGCGGCAGGTCAACTCTATCCCAATCATGATGACGCGCTGATCAGCCTCCGCGAACCACGTATCAAGGCTGGTATTCTCTACAGCCCCGTGCCAATTGATCACCTATTGAAGGGCGATCATCCCGATATCTACAGTCCCATTGCCATTCCCTTGCTGCATATGACGGGCACGCAGGACTTTGCGCCCATCGGCGGAGAGCCCTATGAAACCCGTCTGAAGATCTTTGAACAAAGCATCCATGCGCCGCGCGCCCTGCTGATCAAGGAAGGCGGCGATCATATGATTTATAACGGCACACGCGGCAAGCTGGAGGAAAATCCCCTGCGGGGACGACACGAGGAAATCATTCAAATCGCCAGCCTGGCCTATTGGGATGCGCTGCTGCGCCATGACAGCAAGGCCGAGCACTGGCTGCGCGAGGGCGGCCTGCAGGATTGGCTAGGTAAGGATGCACGTTTTGCAATGACTATGCCGGGCAGCGCAGCAAACTAAAGAACGGTGCCTTCAGGCGCTGCTCGCCGTTTAATCCATCCAGCGCGATGATACATCCATGCGCCACCACCTGAGCGCCGGCCTTGGCGATCAGGCTCTCGGTCGCGGCCATGGTACCGCCGGTGGCCAGCAAGTCATCCACCACCCCCACGCGTGCGCCTTGGGGAAACAAATCGGGCTGAATTTCAATCGTGTCACTGCCATATTCCAGATCATAGGACTGCGCCAATGTCTGGCCCGGCAGTTTGCCTTTCTTGCGCACCATGGCAAAGCCGCAGCCCAGCTTGAGGGCCAGAGGTGCGGCCACCAGAAAGCCGCGCGATTCAATGCCAACCAGCATTTCGGGCCGATAAGGCGCGATTTTGGCAGCCATTTGCTCCACTGCGGCTTCCCACGCAGCCGGGTGCGCCAGCAAAGTGGCAATGTCGTAAAAATTAATCCCCGGCTTGGGAAAGCCCGGAATGATGCGGATATGGTCACGAATATTGATGGTCATGGACCTGTATACTAAAAGGGTTATTCAAAATCACAAGAGACATGTTATGAAGGCATCATGATCATCGGCATTGGCAGCGATATTGTGGATATCAGGCGCATCGAACGGATGGTTGTGCGTTTTGGCCAGCGCGCGCTGGACCGGATTTTCACCCCGACCGAACAAGCCTATGCGCTATCCATCCCGACCCCGCGCGCGCGGATGGGCGCGCTGGCCAAACGCTTTGCTGCTAAGGAAGCGTGCATGAAGGCGTTAGGGACAGGGTTCGCGCAAGGGATTGGGTGGCAGGATGTTGAAGTTGTGAATAACGACGCAGGCCGTCCTTCGATTAATCTTAAAGGCGGTGCGGCGGCATATCTTAAGACGCTCATTCCCCATGGCCGCGAAGCTCGCATCTACCTGAGCCTGAGCGACGAATACCCCTTCGCACAGGCATTTGTGGTGGTGGAATCAACCACCGCTTAGGCAGCTGTTGCTGCGGGTGCTGCTCTGCTGTTGGTTGCTCTCACCATCATATGGATTGGTTCGCTAACCGTGACACCAGGAATTTTCTTAATCATATTTTTGCCCTCTTCGGTGCTGCAAAAACCAAAAATACCTGTGGCACCATCAGTATCGGACATCCCTGTAAAATGTAGCGGGTTTGCATCTATGACTGCTCTCATTTTTTCCTTGATATCGGCTGCTTCAGAGGGTG
>JAKLKY010000068.1 GCA_023150415.1 Alphaproteobacteria bacterium
CGCCAAAATTCCAGAAGTAATTAAAGTTACGCGGAGTCGGAAATACCCCGTACTCGGCCTGCATCAGCGTGAATATAGGCAAGCGGGAATCAATCCACTCAATCACCGGATTTTTGAAAGCTGTTCGGTTGGCGTGTCCCATGTTTAACCAATGCGAATAAGAGTGTCTGAAACAAAAGCATACGGCGGAACACCCAGATTTTTAGGTGCTGGCCCTTTGCGAATGCGGCCTGATGTATCGTAATGCGACCCATGACAGGGGCAGAAATAACCTCCGAAATCGCCGCGCGCCTCTGTCGCCTTCTGCCCTACGGGTACACACCCCAGATGCGTACAAATACCAATCAAAACCAGCCATTCCGGCTTCTTGACGCGCATATCATCTGCTTGCGGATCTATCAACGCACCAACATCCACCGCCTGCGCTGCCTCAATTTCAGAAGCCGTGCGGCGGCGAATAAAAACGGGCTTGCCGCGCCACATCACGGTAATCGCCTGCCCTTCCTGAATAGGACTGACATCGACTTCCGTCGTCGAGAGTGCCAAGGTATCGGCTGCCGGATTCATCGAATCGACAAAAGGCCAAACGACACATCCCGTCCCTACAGCAGCAAAAGAAGCTGCGGAAAGCGTTAGGAAATCGCGCTTATCTTTGTCGTGCAGATCGGCGTGTGCAGGTGTATGGGTCATGGAATAAATGATGCGATGCTGAAAACTCCCCGCAACATCATCATATTACTTGCGCGTATGGTCAAGGGGCGGCGCACGAAATAATAAAAAAAATGCACTTTACACAATGATTCTGCATTCATTTTATGCCAGAATGGTCGCCATGCCTGCTCTTGCGCTTTATGAACCTGATATGGCCCTGAATGTGGGGGCTGCTATGCGGCTTGCGGCATGCATGAGCGTTCAGCTGCATGTCATCGAACCCTGCGGTTTTCCGTGGTCGCGTCAGAAAATGCGCCGCGCCGGCATGGATTATATGGACCTGGCGCAAGTCACCCGTCACAGGAACTGGGATGATTTTAGCAATAGCACCGCCCCACGACGACTTGTGCTCTTGTCCACACGAGCAGCACAGCCCTACGTTGATTTTGCGTTTCAATCAGATGACATTCTAATCGCAGGACGCGAAAGCTCAGGTGTGCCGGAATTCGTGCATCAGCAAGCCGCGGCCCGAATCTTGATCCCAATGGCGGAAAGTACGCGCTCCTTGAACGTCGTCAATGCCTTGAGTATGGTGCTGGGCGAAGCCTTACGCCAAACACGCGCAACCCGATGAAAGCACAACACAAAGCTAACGCCGCAGACAATACAAAGTACCAGGCTGCCGCCTGGTTTCGCCAACTGCAGACGGATATCTGCGCAAGGTTTGAATCGCTGGAAGATCAGAGCACGAACACAGATCAGGAATCGGGCCGCTTTGTGCGAAAGCCCTGGCAGAAGGACGCCCATGACCAACTTAAGGGCGGCGGCACCATGGCCATTATGAAAGGCCGCGTATTCGAAAAAGTCGGCGTGAATGTTTCGGAAGTCTGGGGTACATTCTCGGAAGAATTCCGCAAGCAAATCCCCGGCGCCGAAGCCAGCGGTGGCACATTCTGGGCAAGTGGTATCTCTCTGGTTGCACATCTTTGCTCCCCCCTTGTACCTGCGGTGCACATGAACACGCGGATGATTGTCACATCAAAGAGCTGGTTCGGCGGTGGCGCAGACTTAACACCAATGATCCCCGATGATCAGGACACCGCCGATTTCCATGCGGCTTTGAAAGCCTGCTGCGACCGGCACAACCCCGCCTATTACAAAGAGTACAAGGAATGGTGCGATCGCTACTTTTACCTGCCCCATCGCAACGAGCCTCGCGGCGTAGGCGGTATCTTTTATGATTACCTCGATAGCGGCGACTGGGATGCAGATTTCGCCTTTACGCGCGATGTCGGTCTGAGCTTTGCCACTATCTACACAGATCTTGTTAAGCGTTCAATGCACAAGCCCTGGACCGTCGCACAACGGGAACAGCAGCTAATCAAGCGTGGACGCTATGTGGAATTTAATCTTCTTTATGACCGTGGAACGCAATTTGGCCTTAAGACTGGCGGCAATACAGAGGCAATATTGATGTCTTTGCCGCCCGAAGCCAGATGGCCGTAAGCTCATCTCAAACGCTTGAGGAACGTCTTTGCGCGCGCGATACAATCTTGCCTTGATGGCTTGAATTCCTCGCCTATCCACCACTCCTCAATCGCATCCAGTACGCGTCCGATATTTGGTCCCTGTTTAACCCCTGCTGCGAGAAGATCTTTTCCTGAAAGCGGAAATTCTGGAATCGGCCACTTTTGTATCATATCAATCGCCGGCGGCGCATTGCCATTCTCGACCCGGCCAAGCGCCAAAGACAGCATCAGCGCCTGCAGCGTCAATGTCCGGCCAAAAAGATATACCGCACGATGGATAACATGCTCATGATCAAGATCCGGCAATGCCAGAATTCTTACGAGCGTCTCCATTTCCTTTTTGAACACCTTAGGCACAATCAGCAAAGTTTCCAACTTATGAACATTCTCGGGCAACAACCCAGAAAAAACAAAAAGTCGCGCTGTCACTGAAGGCAATTTATAATGCTTCTGAAACGCGCAAAGCGTAGCCATTAAATGCGGATCATGCGACGGATCTTCCTTGTAGGGAAAATTGAAATACTCCAAAATTCCTGCGCGCTCCAATAAATCAATGGATGTGTTTGCGTTTTCCGCTTCCAGCAGTTTAAAAAATTCCTTCGTAATGCGCTCATGCGAGAGCGCAAAAATGAACGGCGCGAGTTTTGCACAAGCTGTATAAGCCTCCTGATCAACAGGCCCGCGGCCATAGTGAGCGAAAAATCGAAAAAAGCGGAGAATGCGCAAGTAATCCTCCTCGATACGTTCTTCGGGATTTCCGACAAACACCACTCGTCCCTTTAACGTATCTTCAACGCCGCGCCCGGTCAGATCGTAAATATTTCCCTGCAAATCCGCCAGCAAAGCATTCATCGTGAAATCACGGCGCGCGATATCCTCATGCCAGCTATCGGTGAAAGCGACCTGCGCATGGCGGCCATCTGTTTCTTCATCGCGCCGCAGGGTGGTAATTTCATAGACGCGCATATTCAAAATTGCCGTTACTGTGCCATGCGCAACACCGGTTGGAACTGTGCGAATTCCTGCATTTTCCAGCGCGCTCATCACCGCGTCTGGTTTCAATGGCGTTGCGAGATCAATATCGTCCACCGGAAGATGTAACAACGCATTACGCACGCAGCCGCCAACAAACAACACTTGCCCTTTCAAGGCAGTAAAAATTTCCTGCGTGTCTGCATCTTGCATCCAAGAAGGTGGATTAATGGAAAGCCCCGGCCTCAGATCCTGTTTCCAATCAGACATGATCTCACGCCTTCCTGCCTTTTGATACGCCTAAAGCATCAGCAATTGCCCCTGCCAGGGCTTCGCGTGATGCCGGCTTGCGCAAAAGTGCTTTTATATTGTTTTGTTCGGAAACCAGATCTCGCAATTCTTGCTCGGCATAGCCTGTAATCATGACAAACGGTAGCCCTGGAAAGTCAATCCCCGCCTGAAAGGCCAGTTCAATGCCTGTCATCTTCGGCATATTATGATCTGTTATCACAACATCAAAGGTATGGGGATGCTCACGCAATATATCTAGCGCCTCAAGACCTGAATCACAGAAAGTGACGTCCATGCCCAGGCGTTGCAAAAGATCTGCCATCATCGCCTGGACGCTGGGCTCATCTTCTACCAGCAAAACTTTGCCACTTAATTTATCAATGACCTTATGTGCAGATGCCTCTTTGGCTGATGCAATAGGAGTACTGCCAATGGAATCTAGAACAGGAAACAAGATGGTAAAAGTACTTCCCTGCCCGACCTGGCTGCGCACCACCAACGCGCCCTGATGCGCGGCCACCATGCCCATGACGGTGCTTAGACCCAAACCGGTTCCTTTATTTACGGGCTTGGTGGTGAAGAAGGGTTCAAACATCTGCTCCATAGTTGTATGACTGATGCCACTGCCGTTATCACGCACTGACAGCGCGATATAAGCATGATCCCGTGACAGGCTGCCCAGACCTAAATACGCCTGGCCAGGACCAATATCATCTATGCGCAGGGGCGGCTGGTCTTGTTCCAAAGGCAGAGAATCGCGCAAAGACAAAATATTTTCGAATGCCTTCGGCTCCACATCCTCGAGAATAATTTCAATTATGCCGCGCCCACTTTCGATTGCATCGCACGCATTGACGCAAAGATTCATCAAGGCCTGCGCTATCTGCCCTTGATCCCCCATCATGGGTGCTTGCCGCAACGAACTCCGCACACTAAGCTCGATACTTCGCGGCATACTGGCCTTGATAATGCTGGCATTGTCATCAATAAGGGCGCGCAAATCCATAGAATGCCGTTCCATGATGCTGCGTCGCCGGGAAAAAGTCATAAGCTGATCGATCAGATCGCGCGCCTGCTGGCCTGCTTGGAGTATATTTAAAGCAAATTTTTGCAGCTCACGATCGTCTTTCAGATCTTCAACCAGGAACTCGGCAAAGCCGTTCATAGCAGCAAGAATATTATTAAAGTCATGCGCGATGCCACCAGCCATACGCCCGACAGCTTCCATTTTCTGCGCTTGATAAAACTGGTCTTGCAAAACTTTATGGTCGTGTTCAGCCTTCAAGATGTCGGCAATGTATTTTTCGCGCTCCTGCGCGGATCGACGCAAGCGCATCATTTTATCCGTGTTCAGCAAGACCATTAAAAATCCCGCCAGGCCGATTGCAAGAACCGACCAGTAGAGCTGACTTCCATGGCCTTCGATATCATTAATCTGGGCATTAACGACGTCCGTACTGTATAGATGAGAAATGAGATCTTCCAATGCCTGATGGAGCGGATTCACCGCATCAAGGACCTTTTCTTTCATTTCATTCTTATGCATTCCCTCAAGGGATGAGATTACAATTGCAAGTTTGGTAATTTGTATTCGCACTTCGTTTTGCGCTTCTTTATAGCGGTTATGGTCAACCAGCTCTGTCGCCGCGTTTACTGGCAGTGCTGCGCCTAATTTTTGTTCAAAGAAATTTGCAAATTCGTGAAAATATTTTTTAGCAGCATGCAAAGACTGCGTGTCTTCAAAAATCAAATATGAAGACAGAGCGTTCCTGACCCGCATCAGTTGCTCTTCCGCCTCGATCTGATTCTCGCTCTGTTGCTGATTAAAAAGCAAAACTTCCTTTTGCTCGTGGGTACTGTGCAGCGAAATATGCAGCGAGAGCATGCCAAAAATAAGAATCACCGCCGCGGGTAAATAATGCGTCAGATATGGAGAGAGAATTTTAGAATCCAGGCTGTGCAGGAACGGCCATTTCATTCTATGAGGCTAACCCAAGTTCGCGGGCGCGCAAAGCCGCTTGCGTCCGGTTCTTGACATCCAGTTTGCGGCAAAGACCGCGCACATGCAGCTTCACCGTCACCACCTGTAGACCCAGAATATTGGCAATCTCCTTGTTAGAAGCGCCGCGAGCCAGATGCGATAACACCTCACGTTCACGGCGGGTAAGAAGGATATTGTCCTCGTTACCATATCCACTCCCAACCTGTGCTGGCTCCTTCCGCGCCTGCAAATGCCCTGGCAAGGTCACCTGCTTGTCCATCGAACCGGCGTAGTACGAAGGCATAATCGTATTGCTCTTGCTGTCCAGCGGCACAAATTTCTCGCCGGCCAAGACCAGCTGAATAGCCTTAAGAAGAGCTTTGCCAGAAAGCGTTTTTGGAAAGTAAGCCACAGCTCCGGCATCCATTGCCGCCTGGACATCTTCCCTTTCCGCAACACCAGACATCAAAGCCACTGGCAATTTGGGGTAGGCAGCTCTGATTTTCTTAAAACCCTCCATTCCGTTCATACCCGGCATGCGTAAATCGAGTAAGATCAGATCCTGATCAGATTTCTCGCGAAGCATCTCCAGCGCTTCATGAAAGTCGCGCGCGGTCAGAACCTGCGCCTCTGGCTCAGCGCGTTCGATATACTGCACCAATGCATCACGAAACAAAGTGTGATCGTCTGCCAGTAAAAGTCGCATAAAAGTATCCCTGGAAAATCCGAGACTCAGAAATAGAAATGACGGAGTTTACACCCCATACTTAAGATTAATACAAATCCTTAAAGAAAGGTATAAGAACGCCACCGTATTCAACGCAGATTAATTCTCGCTCTCCCGCAGGGCTTGCTCCGCATAGGCGACATGCAAAGGCTCCTGAGGAATTTTCTGTATATTTTTTAGGCGCAAGCGATAGACATACACACCTTCCATAACTCTTTGCACATAATTTCTAGTTTCGTAAATTGGGATCGTTTCTATCCAGTTAATCCAGTCAATGCGTCCCTGACGCGGATCTCCGAATGTTTCAAGCCATTCATCAACACGCGACGGCCCCGCGTTATAGGCGGCAATCGCGAGCGGATAGGCATTATCATACTTATCAAGCAATCGCTGCAGATAAGCCGTACCTAAACGGATATTTGCTTGCGGATTGGCTGTCAGCGCGGCTGTGCTGATGTTGTAGCCGATTTTACGCCCGACCTCGCGCGCTGTTGCAGGCATGAGCTGCATTAACCCCAAAGCACCCGCCGGGCTGCGCGCTTGCGGGTCAAACTGACTTTCCTGCCGTATGAGCGCATGAACCAAAGCCCACTCCACCCGCACCTGACGCAGATGATCGGCAATCACCGGATAGGACTGCAACGTCAGAAACAAGCCCTCTTGCGTAGCCTTTTTTGCAATTTGGATAGTCTGCTTATATTGCCCCATTTCCGCCGCAAATTCGGCCGCGAAGCGATAGGCTTTAGGATCCGTGTTACGCGCAATAAACGCATGCACGAAACGCCCGCTGCGCCCGGATTGTCCGGCATCACTAAATATACGCGCAGCGCGGATCAACTCATCGCTCTTGTAACTTTGCTTATCCGCATCGTTTAGCTTCGGCGGCGCGGCATGGCTGAGTGCTTGCTCCAGGCCTAAGCGCGCACCGGCAAGCTGGCCGTAATAGACTGTCTGGTACGGCGCAGCATTACGCAGCCATGTCTCGGCCAGTGCATCCGCCTTCATCTGCAACGCCGCCTGCGCCGCCCAATAGGCACCTCTGGCACGGCTGACTGGCGTATTCACACGCTCGAACATCGCTTCAAAATGCTGATAGGCGCGCGCGGGATTGTTCAGAAATTCCAGCGCCAACCATCCCGCCAGCCATTCCGCCTCGGCGTACGAAGCACCATCAGTCTGTCCATGCTGACGCACCAACGCATAAGCATCGCGAAACTGCCGTCGCTCCATCAAGCGACGCGCCATGATATGGCGCTCTTTCCACCAATCTTCCGGATTGGCAATTTTCTCGGCGGGCGGCATATGGCGCAGAATATCTAACGCAGCCTTG
>JAKLKY010000069.1 GCA_023150415.1 Alphaproteobacteria bacterium
AGATCTTCTAACTTGACCGGACGCGACTCTAACACAAGCTCACGCGCCTCGATTTTAGAAAAATCAAGGATGTCATTGATAATCATCAGTAACAGCTCGCCTGAAGTTTGAATGGAGTTGAGGTATTGCTTTTGTCTGTTGTCCAGTCGGGTGTAGCCCATCAGCTCCGCCATGCCGATGATGCCGTTCATAGGTGTTCTGATTTCATGGCTCATCGTCGCCAAAAATTCGCTTTTGGCACGATCTGCTTCCTCGGCTTTACGGCGCCCCTGCTCCGCAGCTTCACGCGCATCTTGCAATTCATGATTTTGCGCATCGAGTCGGCTGAGCAAATTCGAGCGATCAATCGCGTTGCGAATGGCGCGGCGCAGAACTTGGGGGCTGAGCATATTCTTCGGTACATAATCCTGCGCGCCGGAGCGTATTGCCTCCACAGCCAAAAATTCATTCCCATGGCCTGTCATGATGACAACAGGGAGAAAGCTTTGATTTTTTGTTAATTGCTTGAGCAGTTGCAAACCATCCGTATCCGGCAGCATATAATCCAGCAGGACACAATCGGCATTAAGTTTTTCAAGAAGGTCCAGGCCTTCTTGCCCATTGACCGCTTCATGAAAGTGATAGTTTTCACCTTTATCGATTTTCGTCAGGTAATTCTTGTATAGCGCGCGGTCAGCGGCATCATCATCAATAATCAAGATGTTTTGCATTCCACGCTCCATCCGATCATTCTCTGCCCCGATCAAAGGCAAAAACAAACAGAAAGCGTAAAACCAATACAATGGTGTGGGCTCTGCATGATGTGGCCTTTGAAGTGCGGATCAGGGCCTGAACCGCTGGTTGATGTAATGCACCATGAGATCCACATTAAAAGGCTTGGTCACAAATCCCTTGGCCCCGTTCCGCATGGCCTGGCGAATATTGTCCTTGTCGCAATGGCCGCTGAACAGCACGACATAGGCCTGTGGGTCCTGTTGGATTATGGTGCGCAATAAATCTTGCCCGTCCTGATCAGGCAATTGTAGGTCTAAAAATACAATATCGGGCTTATGCGCCGCGAATTTCTCCAGGCCTTTGATACCGCTGGGCGCTTCCAGAACCGTGCAGCGGCTCTCCAGTGCGGCTGAAACCAGACGCCGCGTCGTGCGATCGTCTTCAATCAGCAACACACGCGTACGCGCATCATCCTGATCCCGCCCGCGAAGCCACCAGGGAATCTCCTCTTCCCGCTCCAGATAATCTTCGTTTTCACACCTTAAGGCTGCATTATACATTTTGTCTCTCCGTAAATTTCCTGCAAAACAAGAAAGAGGGGCAGCGTGTCGAAAAACAATGAGGGTTAACAGGACACGCCGCCCCAGTCTGGTTTGGCAAGAAGCGAACATGTGAGCACATCACAAAATTCCCATGGCAAATACCCGCCTGTGAAAATGGCATGATGTCGCCCAACTCTTTTCATATAAGCATTTTCCGTGCCAAGGCTCTGTCCGATGGTTTCTCAAGGACTTATTTGCGTATAGGTCTGTTCGCTGTCCAAAGATCGTTTGAAAATCAGACGCTGCATGGTTTCCATCGTATGAATTCCAGTCTGTTGCATTGACCGTTCGCCCGTTTTTGTCATGCTGGAAACATAATGTCTGCAGCTTCCGCTGATACCGTTTTGATTGTTGATGATGACCGCAGCGACCGACGCCTGGTGACAGGGATGATGCGCAACGTGCTGGGGTTGGAAACACAGGAAGCGAATAATGGCCAGGACGCGCTGGGGATTTTAGCGAATGATCCCAAAGGCCGGATCAAGCTTGTGATGCTTGATCTGGCGATGCCGGTGATGGGCGGTTTTGAAACGCTCAAGGCGCTGCGCCAGAATTATAAGCGCTTGCCGGTGATTGTCCTGACCGCGACGCAAAGTCTTGAAAGTGCCGTTCAGGCCATAAAGATGGGCGCACATGACTTTATGACGAAACCACTCGCGGCTGAACGTGTTGGCATCAGTGTGCGTAATGCTCTCAAAATGAATTTACTCAGTCAGGAGATCGCGCGGCTGAAGCCTCATAGCGGCAGACCCTTTCTCTTCACGGATCTGATCGGGCATGCCAATGGACTTGCCGATGTGATCGCAATGGCCCGCAAAGCGGCGCAAACGAATATGCCCGTCTTGATCCATGGCGAAACCGGAACCGGAAAGGATATGCTCGCCCGCGCCATTCACGGCGAAAGTTCCCGTCATGCAAGGCCTTTTATTCCCGTTAATTGCGGCGCGATCCCTGAAAAGCTCGTGGAAAGTACGTTGTTCGGACATGTCAAAGGCGCGTTTACCGGCGCTATCAGTAACGCCGCAGGAAAATTTAAGGAAGCTGATGGCGGGACGATTTTTCTGGATGAGATCGGCGAACTATCGCTTGAAGCGCAAGTAAAACTTCTGCGCGTTCTGCAACAGGGGGAAGTGGAACCTGTGGGCGCAGGGCGCCCCGTGCCGGTGGATGTGCGCATTATATCCGCCACACACCGCGATCTGCAGGACGATATCAGCACGGGACGCTTTCGCCAGGATTTATTCTATCGCCTGAACGTGATTCCCGTTACGCTGCCACCTCTGCGAGAACGCTGCGGCGATATTGCGCAACTGGTCAGGCATTTTCTGGCACTGTATACGGCACAAACAGGCCAGACCGAGCGCAAGCTACAACCCGAAGCGATTGAGAAATTGCAGCAATATCCTTGGCCGGGCAATATCCGTGAGCTCGAGAATGTCATTGGCCGTGCGCTGACACTGTCCGATCATGAGATACTGGACCCCGAACATTCTATCTCAACAATTAATGCGCAGGGGCACTTTAAACCGTTGAAAGAAATTGAGCACGAAATCATTATGAAGGCGCTTACGCATCATCAGCGTAATGTTACCCAAGCGGCAAAAGCCCTGGGCATTGCCAAGTCAACATTCTATGCGCGACTTTCAGAGTAAAGCAGAATTTGTTTTCGTTTTTTTACCTGCGCTTTCCTTGCGCAGCTGGTGATAGACATTGACAAAATGAAGCAAGCGGTCTTCTTGCACCGGCTTGGCAATAAATCCTTTGACACCGAGATCTTGGCAACGCTCCACCACTTCGTTTGAAATGGAACCACTGATCATCACGACAAAAGCATCGGGATCAGATTGGCAAAATTCTTCGGCTAGATTCTGGCCGTTGCCGTCCGGCAGCATAATATCCAAAAAGGCCATATTCGGCAGCATTTCCTTATAACTTCTGCGGGCCTGCTCCACATTCCAGGCAATGGTGATATCACAATAACGCTCCATAATCGCCTGCAGAAAATGGCGCGTTGTGCGGTCATCTTCGACAATCAGCAGCAACGGTTTATAGCGCTGGCGCCGTTGCGCATGCAATTCCTTCTGGAAGTTCATCGCAGGCTTTGTTTTTCCTTTCCCCTTCACGCCCGCACGCGGGCCCGCATCAACCACAAAGAAGGGTGATTCTCCCAATACGCGAAACAGCACTTGATCGAAATAGCCCCAAAAGCGCGATAACTCCCAGAAAAAATGATATTGCGGACGTTCTTTATGATCGTCGACGACATCCAGGAAATGCTCAAAATTCTTGATGATTGTACGCACCTGGCCCTGAAAGAAGATAAAAAGATGTCCGGACGCCAGCCAGTATGCGCGTGCTTCATCCGCCTCTGCCAATGCCTGGCGTAAGAACTGGACAGCAATATCCCGACGCGCGGGTTCCTTTATCAGATGACCATGCATGCGACAATGCAGGCAGCGCCAGGCATTTGGATTTTTTCCAGCGCGCGCCTCGGCTGTGAATTTCTCCAGATGCTTTTGCGCACCACGATCCCTCAGAACTCTGATATCCGGATTTGTAACCATGCGTGATCAAGCTGAAGCTTGTTGTTTCTTTATGCTGGCCTGCAAGCGCTTCTCCCCATGCGTAAAAGCTTGTTGCAAGCAATTCAAAAGCCTTTGCGCATCCGAAAATGATTCATCATCGTGGTGCTGCTCACGTGCCAAATCATTTAATGTCTGCGCCGCAGTAGCGAGACCTAGCAGGCCAAAACACTTGCTGTTCGATTTTAATGGATGCGCGCCGCGTTCTATCTTTTTCCAATCCTTCTGCTGCAGACCTTCTCTAATCTCCTTGATATAGGCGGCAGCATCTTCAAGATATTCTTGGATGGCGATCATAAAATCATCCCTCAGGATCACTTTTGCCTCATGCAAAGCAGTATCATCAAAGACATCGAATTGAGGATCAAATTCGGTCTGCGCTTGCGTGGCATCACGGGTATGATCTTGAAAATCCTGTACATCGATATTCCCGACAAAGAGACCTTGCAGATTATCCAGAAGACTTTGCCGCCAGCGCCCCATCCAGACATCTTTGGGCAAATAGGCGTCCATTCCGGCCGCGAGGCATTTTTCCTTATCCCCGGGCCGGGTACGCGCGGTAAAGACGATTACGGGCTTGTGGGGAATGTTTTCCTCCCTTTCCTGCTCGCGGATAGCTTTAACCGTTTGCAATCCATCCATGACCGGCATGTCCCAATCCATCAGGATCAGATCGAAATGCGGCTCGGCATTCAAACGTGCCAAGGCTGCCAGCCCATTTTCAGCCTGAACAGTTTGCACACCTGTGCGTGCGAGGATCTTTTCTATAAACGACATATGTGTCGAATCGTCTTCGACAATGAGAACTTTTCGTGGGGATGTATCGTTGTTATGGGTTGAAGGACTGATTTCCATGGATGCGGCAATTTTTGCAGGGCGTGGCATGGCTTTTCTCCTTCTTTAATGCTTATCCTCTACCTATAGTTCTACCACTCTGAGTTGAAATGGTATATGTTACATATCCCCGCATGCTGTAGGGTATCGATTTTTATTATATACGCGAATACAAATACTTGTGCTATTTATAGTTGTAGTTAGGGACACAATTATTTTGTACACATGAATAAGGTCGACGCTTTGGCTGGCGCTGTCATGGCAATCGGAACGATTGTCGCCATAGGATGGCTCTGCAATATTCCGCTGCTAACAATGCTGGGGCCGGACCTTCCTGCAATGGTTATAAACACGGCCTTGTCCTTTATTCTCTGCAGCACAAGTCTGCTTGTCTTCTTTCGTGGCCAAAAACATATTTCTTCATTTTGCGCAACTCTCGTCTTTTTTGTCGGCTTTCTCAGCTTTGCGCAGTATGTCTTTCATACATCCTTTGGTCTTGATGAATTTCTCATCCGCGACACAATCCGCATCGCAGCGCCCTATCCGGGGCGCATGACCATGGCAACGGCCCTGGCTTTTATGTTGCAAAGCACGGCCTTGCTTATGTTGCCGCATATTCGCTCCTCGGTCCGCGCATCAATCATCGCAGAGATTTGCGCGGTCGGCGGACTGATTATGGGCGTTGTGCATGTGTTTGGCTTTCTCAGCGGCCTGACCATTCGTATTGGCGCTCTGGCTTGGGAAAGCATGGCTCTTCATACGGCTGGTTGTTTCCTGCTCTTAGGTTTATGTTTGTTGCTGAAAATCTGGGAACAGCGTCCGCAAGAATATTGCCGCATCTATCCCGGCATTGCTCCGGCTCTTGCAACATTCGCAATAACATTCGATGTATTTACGCCAAGCGGCGTCTCATCAGGAATAGCTTATATGCCTCTTATTTTCTGTGCTGTTTGGTACTACCATCCGTATACCGCCTTCATTTTTGCAATCATTGGAACAGTCCTGGCAACGATTGGGTTTTTCTTTTCGACAGGCATGGTGACAGAATTCTGGGTT
Source organism: Alphaproteobacteria bacterium (assembly GCA_023150415.1). Taxonomy (GTDB): domain Bacteria; phylum Pseudomonadota; class Alphaproteobacteria; order Micavibrionales; family Micavibrionaceae; genus JAKLKY01. The sequence goes on from JAKLKY010000069.1 coordinate 5,789, forward strand.
GCGATTATTAATCGCTACGCGTCAATTACCGCCATCTGGATTTTAGCGACAGCAATTTATTTCATCAAACGGCGGGAAATCATTATTGCCTCAGGCGAACAACGGCTGGATGCCATTTTGAACAATACCGTAGATGGCTTGCTCACGATTGATGAACAAGGTCTTATACGCCGCTACAACAAGGCCTGTGAGAAAATATTCGGTTATACTGCTGCGGAAGTCTCGGGCAAGAATATAAAAATTCTGATGCCTGAGCCTTATCGCCATGAGCATGATGCCTATTTACAAAACTACCAAAAAACGGGCGAAAAAAAGATTATAGGCATTGGCCGCGAAGTTGAAGGACAGAGAAAAAATGGCACTGTCTTTCCAATCGATCTTTCCGTGAGCGAAGTCATGGTTGAGGGCAAGCGCCTATACAGCGGCATTGTGCGCGACATCACACTCCGCAAGCAAGCGGAGGAAGAGATTATACGTTCGAACACCGAGCTTGAACGCTTTGCTTATATTGCTTCCCATGATTTACAAGAGCCGTTGCGGATGGTGGCCAATTTTACGCGCCTTTTAAGCGAAGAATATAAGGAAAAATTCGACGAACAGGCTCAGGAATACATGCAATTTATTATAGAGGCCAGCCGGCGTATGCAGAACATGGTCAGCGACCTTCTGGAATATTCAAGAATAGGTTCCGAAGATGCAGGCTTTAGTTCCATCGATTCCCAGGCGCATGTGCAAATCGCGCTCGATAACTTGAAAGAATCCATTCTTCAGACCCAGGCGAAAATTGTGGTTGCAGATCTGCCTGTTATTGAAGTTAACCCGCTGCGATTTGTACGCTTGATCCAGAATCTGATTGGTAACGGAATTAAATATCGTTCTAAAGATCGCGTACCAAATATTCAGGTCGCGGCACAAGATCGCGGTAGAGAATGGCTCTTCTCGGTGCGCGATAACGGGATTGGCATTAATGAAAAATATTTGGAACAGATCTTTATTATCTTCAAACGCTTGCACGGTAAACATGAATATCAAGGCACAGGCATAGGCCTGGCTATTTGCAAGAAAATTGTCGAAAGCCTGGGCGGAAGAATCTGGGCAGAATCGGAATATGGGCAGGGTAGTACATTCTACTTCACCATCCCTAAACACATTCAGGAGAAATCTTATGATCGAGAAAGCGCAACCAATTACCATTCTGCTGATCGAAGACAATGACGGTGATATTTTCCTCACCAAGAAAGCTTTTCAGAACGCAAAAATCGTAAACAGGATTGATGTCGCCAAAGACGGGGAAATTGCCCTTGATATGTTGCGTAACAACGGTCCTTACAAAGACAGTGTTCGCCCTGATATTATCTTGATGGATCTTAATCTTCCAAAAAAAGATGGTTTGCAAGTGCTGGCAGAAATAAAACTTGATGAGAGTTTACGCCGCA
>JAKLKY010000006.1:0-35006 GCA_023150415.1 Alphaproteobacteria bacterium
GAGATGATATTCTGCAACGGGGTCCGATTTACGTTCTATGTTTACCTCTATCCGCGCCTCGACAGTATCCAGCGCGGCTTTCAATACTCTCCTGCAATGCCGCGATGTGGCCAGCAAAGGGATGGCCGTTATGGCCCAGAAGCTGACCTCGCAGGAATCCGGGCCGAATATGTGCGTCCAGGGGCAGGGGTCCAGGGGAAAGATAGTCGGCATATTCGCAGAGACCTGCTGATAAATTACGGGCAGGAGAATGAACGCGAGCGTGCTCTCGACCCATTTGAGCACGCGCGTGTTCGAACGCGCCTGCTCATACAGATCGGCCAGGGTGATGTCCTGTCCTTTGAACGCGTTCAGAATCAATTCGTCATCGACGACGCCATCGCCATGTTCCGTGCTGCGCCTGTAGCCGATCTTCTTGCTGAAATAACCCGCGTAGCGCGCCAGAAGCTTATCGGGGATTATAACATCTTTTGCGTTGTTTGCCGTGTTCTCGCGCACATCCTTGATGATTTTCTGCGCGCGGTAGGTGGAGCGCGCAAAGAGCGCGGCAAAGATACAGGCAACCGCAAACGCGCCCCAAAGATGAAAATGCGTTCTGTTCCATTCCTTATTGTATAAAGGCGTCGTGAACGTGACCAGCGTGCAAAGAAAAAACAAGACCTGCAGAGAGCGTTCCATCTTGACGCACTTATGCTTGTCGATCAGCGCCTCCTGCTCGTTCTGATAAATGTCCCGAACATCGTCTGCAAAAAATTTCCCTGCCTGTGTTCTTCTTCTAATTTTACGCTTAAAGAAGGCACTGGCTTGTTCAAAGTTACTTCTCATATGGTTTTTATAAAACTTTCTGGATAGTTTTGTCAAATAAACAAAAATCATCATAAAGCATCCCTCTGGCCGCACGGCCCGCCAGAGCCCAAAGGGCGAAGGTAGAAGGTGGGGGTCCAAGAAAATTTTGAAACACCAAGGACGCCAAGAAATATAAAGAAGTATTTTTAACGCAAAGTACGCAAAGTTTAAAAAAGTACGCGAAGTTATTCTGTGCTTAACTTCGCGTCACTTCGCGGCCTTCGCGTTTAAAATTGCTTCTTGGCGTCCTTGGCGCCGTGGCAGTGAATTTTTTCTTTGGAGAAAGAAACCTTCGCGAAAAATCTATTGTTATACCTCTCAGCTTTCGATTAGATTGCGAGCATCATGCACAGCTATCTCAACGAGCTCGAAGCCAAGACGATCTACATCCTGCGCGAAGCCTATAACAAGGTGAGCCCGCTGGGGATGCTGTGGTCGATCGGCAAGGACTCCACGGCGCTGCTATGGATGGTGCGCAAGGCGTTTTTCGGTCGCGTTCCGTTTCCGGTGATCTTGCTCGATACCGAGATGGAGCTGCCCGAGGTCTACGCGTTCCGCGACCGTTTGATCAAAGAATGGCATTTGGATTGCATTAATCACCTCTGCCCGCCCGAAAGCGAAATGGACCCCACCCTGCCCCCCGCCACCCGCGCGGCGATGCGTAAGACAGAAGGGCTCAAGACCCTGCTGACGCAGCATAAATTCAAGGGCATTATCGCGGGCATTCGGCGCGACGAGCAATCCATGCGATCCAAAGAACGTGTGTTTTCGCCCCGTACACTGGACGGCCATTGGGATTTCAAGGACCAGCCGCCCGAGTTCTGGGACCAGTTCAAAACTGATTTCCCGGAGGAAACACATTTGCGCATCCATCCCATCCTGCATTGGACAGAGCTGGATATCTGGCGCTATACGCAGCAGGAAAGCATTCCCTGCGTGCCGTTGTATTTCGCACGCAAGGATGAGGGCACAGGCAAGATGATGCGCTATCGCTCGCTGGGCGAGAAGAACATCACATTCCCTGTGGAGAGCGCCGCATCCAACATCGATGAAATCATCGCCGAGCTGGAAACCACCAAAACACCCGAGCGCGCCGGCCGCGCCATGGACAAGGAAACAGAAGATAGTTTTGAGAGATTGCGGGCAAGAGGATATATGTGACAGCTTTCTTAGCAAGGCAAAACCGAACTTAGACAAACTGTCATACCGAGCACTTGCGAGGGATCCAGAAAAAGCGCCAACTTTGGTGTGATCTTAAACCACCTTGTATTTTACATAACAGATAAATAGGGTTTTAATGAGTCTTTTATAGAGTGTTCTTCGGAGGAGAATGTCATGTCGGATTTAATGCTTTATAAAGTAAGGGTAACTCCAGTTTTTTTTGATGCAAGTTATAATCCCGTCGGAACGTTGGACGGTGACTGGGAACCTAATGGCAATGTTCCTGAAATCATAAATGGCATATTGAATAGCCAGGTTTTTGACATTCATGGCGGACAATTAGTAGGAGATATAAAGACAGATTTGCAATTCTGCGCTGATTTTATGATAAATACAACTCGAGAGGGCGCTATAGCTCTTAAAAAGTTGGAAGGCGCCTTAAAAATAGAACCTCAAAGCCCGTAAATGATTTCACAGCTTTAGTCATCATATTAGTCATCATAAAAGTGGCACAACTTTCCACAAGATTCCTGCTTTCGCGAACACCATGTATAGAGCGCAAGAAGCGGACATATATGTGAATCCCTAGTTAGGCAGCTTCATATGCAAATGATGATACTAATAGCTTTGGCTCTTGGAAATTAACAACTCTAAGACGCACCACATCTTGACTGCTTTCCGAAACCGCGTCTCGCAGTGTGGAGAGAAAACTATTTATTGTCACAGCAGTCGAAGGATTTTCTAAGACAATTTTCTTAAAAATATCATAAACGCGGAGCCCAAAATCTAACTTGTCTTTTTCCTTTGCCTGACGAACAGCTTGGATCATGAGTCCTGCACCATCAAAGACAGGCAATTTCTGTTCCAAGCAGGCCTTTTCACAGAGATCAAGCGCTTCTTTTGGTTTTTTGTCATTCAGCTCTGCAACGATACTATTATAGCATGCACTCCACCGAAGCATATTTGTTGCGCCTGCATATCTTTCGAGTGGAATTTCTACGGTTGGCGCTGTTGCATTAAAATGATTCTGCACGTTCTACTCCCTGCATTTGACGCTTTTTTGTATGAAAGTTTGTTGCCTTTATTATTGCTTATCCATATAAAAGATGCAAGAAAAATAATTTATTAAAGAATTTTATTATTTTATTACATTTTGTTTTCGATCTCGACATCCAGAGCCAAGTCGTTAATATAAAAGCGTAAAACCATGACACCGCGCGCCAAACTCCCGCCGCCGACAAAATCCCTTCAGCAACTGCGTGTTGTGATTGTCGGCCATGTTGACCATGGTAAATCGACGTTGATCGGGCGTTTGCTCTACGACACCGATTCCCTGCCGGATGGAAAATTGCAGGAGCTGGAAACCATCTGCCAGCGGAGGGGCACAGCCGCGTTGGAGTGGTCATTTATCCTCGATGCTTTTCAGGCCGAGCGTGATCAGGCTGTCACCATCGACACATCGCAAATCTGGTTTTCCACGGCGACGCGCGATTACGTGATTATTGACGCACCGGGGCACCGCGAATTTCTTAAGAACATGATTTCCGGCGCAGCGGCGGCAGATGCCGCCATTCTGGTGGTCGATGCCACCGAAGGCGTACGAGAGCAAACAAAGCGCCATGCCTATCTGCTTTCTCTGCTGGGTCTGCGGCAGGTTGGCGTTGTCATCAACAAAATGGACATGGTTTCTCACAATCCCGAGCGGTTTGAAGAAGTCGCGCGCGAAGTGGTCGGCTATTTAAAATCGATTAATCTGGCCCCTAAAACCATTATTCCCATTTCCGCCCGTCATGGCGACATGATCGCCGAACGCGGCGCGCATTTGAGCTGGTATCGCGGCAAAACGTTGATAGAACTCCTGGATTCGTTCGACGTTGCCAATCCGCCTGTGGCCCGGCCTTTGCGTTTCCCGGTGCAGGATGTTTATCGCTTTGATGAACGGCGCATCATTGTGGGCCGCGTCGAGACCGGAATTTTGCGCAAGGGTGACAAGCTTTTGTTCTCCCCTGGCTTTGAAACCGCAACAGTAGAGACTCTCGAAGTCTGGCCGCCACGTGAAGAAAAAGTCGAAGCCCATGCGGGGGAAGTCGTGGGGATCACGCTGGATGAGCGCATTTTTGTCGAGCGCGGCCATATCGCTAGCCATGAAAAAAATCCGCCGATGCTCTCGAACGTGTTTCGCGCGAATATCTTTTGGCTTTCAAACAAAAGTCTGAAAGTTGGCAATTCCTACAAAATACGCTACGGCACACACGAGGCAATTGTCAGCGTTCAGTCGATTGAGCGCGTCATCGACACAAATGATCTGGCGCAACATGACAAGCCTGCTGAAGTTGCGCGCAACGCGGTGGCCGAGGTCACCCTTCGCGCGCGCGAACTTTTACCGATTGATCCTTATATCGACAATTTCCGTATGGGCCGCGTGGTTATTTATGATGGCTATGACATCGCCGGCGGCGGCACGATCAATATGGAGGGCTATCCCGATCAACGCGCGGTCTCTCAGCCAAAATCTGAAAATATTTATAAAGTCGAACATTTAATGAGCGCCAATGCGCGCGCGCAGAGCAAAGGCCATAAGGGCGGCGTCTTTTGGTTCACAGGGCTTTCGGGCGCGGGAAAATCCACCACAGCAATGGCCGTGGAAAAAGCTTTGTTTGAAAAAGGTTTTCACACCTATGTGCTGGACGGGGATAATATTCGCCATGGCCTGAACGGAGATCTGGGATTCTCTCCCGAAGATCGCGCCGAAAATATTCGCCGCGTCGGCGAAGTGGCCGCGCTGATGGCGGATGCCGGGTTAATCGTCATCACCGCATTTATCTCTCCCTATCAGGCGGACCGCGACCGGGCGCGCAGCGCAGGCAGCCAGAAATTCCACGAAATTTATGTGCGCGCAGATCTGGCGACCTGCGAGTCCCGCGATGTTAAAGGCCTGTATAAAAAAGCGCGCGCCGGCGAGATCAACGACTTCACAGGCATTCATTCTCCCTACGAAGCGCCCACCAATCCCGAACTGGTGGTAGACACCCAGTACAACAACATATCGACTTGTGTCGATCAGGTTCTGCGCTATATCGAAGATCAGGTTTCGCTCAAGAACGAGAAGAAGAAAGTCATTGGTCTCTAGTCAAAAATTGATGGACAACCCAAGCGCCTTAACCGGCATGGTACGCCGTATCGCGCTGGCGGCGGGGGGGATCGTCATGTCTTATTTCGAAGGCGGTGATGCACAGGGCATGGAACGCAAGGACGATGGATCACCCGTCACGCTGGCAGACCGTGAAGCTGAGATCTACATTCAAAAAGCCCTTGCGGACATTTTGCCCGATGTACCCATGATCGGTGAGGAAACAGTCTCACAAGGTACCGTGACAGATCTCTCGCAAGCCGATTATTTCTGGCTGGTGGATCCGCTCGACGGCACGCGGGAATTTATCAAGGGCGGCAATGATTTCACGGTGAATATAGCCCTGATTCACAAGGGCGAACCCGTGCTGGGTGTGGTCTATGTACCGGCGCAAGATGTTCTTTATGCGGGCTATGGCGCTGACACAGCTGTCCGCTGGAGCGCGGAGACAGACAAGGATAAATCCATTGCCGTGCGCAAGGAGCCACCCTTTGGCCTGACGGTTGTCGCCAGCGCCCATCACGGGGATCGCGCGCGGCTCGACGAATTTTTGCAAGGATTTAAAATTGAGAAAGTGATCAAACGCGGCAGCTCTTTGAAAATCTGCAGCATTGCCGAAGGCAAGGCGGATTTGTATCCGCGCTTCGGCCCAACCTGCGAATGGGACACGGCCGCGGCACATGCTGTCTTACGCGCCGCCGGTGGTGTGCTCACAGATACCGACGGCAAAGAACTACGCTATGGCGGCGCACGGCCCGGATTTCTCAACCCGGAATTTATCGCTGCCTCCTTCGCGTGGTGGGAACTCAGCGAGGATTAGGGGCCTGTGGGCGCAGAGCAGCCTTCCACTTGGGCTGCCTCATAGGAGTTCCCGAGAACGGGGAGGCTCACAACAGTATTGTGCCTGGTCTGTTCATCAAGATAAATGGCCAGATGTTGTGGCATACCATCGATCTTTGTGCCATCTGCCAAGCGCAGCTCAACAGGCTGCAAGCTCTGTTCAATCGTATGATGACAACTTTGACAAGAACGACAACCATCCGGACGGGTACACATATGTGCCAATTGCAATGCTTCTTTTCCTTTATACCAACGCATTGTGCCAACATCGTAACGATGAAGTTCGCTTAATTCCCCTGTGCCTTCATTCAGCACATGCAATAGAGGAACTGCATCAAGTTTATCAGTCATTATAAGCGCATTAATGCTTGGGTAGCGCGTTATATTATCCACACTCACAACGACAAGGTGACGCGCGAGCAAATCTGCTGCAGCATTCTCATCGCCAGCGGAGGCACGCAAGAACGTATCACGCAAACTGGGCATTTCAATTCCAGCCAAATTCATGCTTGCAATCACTTCAGCCAGATCATTATTAGGGGCTTGCTCTATAGTAGGGAATTTAATCGCCGTTTGTGCGCCCCCACAGGAGGTATGCCCACGTAGAATAATACTAGGTACTGCCTTAACACCAACAGCGAAGGCAAGTTTAGCGCGAAAGGCCTCTTCTGCCAGGTCTGGTCGCGGAACAACGGCACCAATTTCAGTGACGCGGATAGCCTCACGCCCCAGATTTAAAATCGTACCACCCCCTCTTTCCCGTCCATCAATACAGGAAATGGAGAGAATATCCGGTTGATGGGGACCGTAGTGATCTGGATGAAAATTTTCGATAGCCTTAGCTGCGCGGCGTCGATCATGTCCATGGCTCATTTTAATCTCATTTCTGAAGAAACGTTATGTCTATCAAATCATATTAGAGAGCATTTTATATCCTTTTTTCTTCGCAACAATTGATTATTGTCAATTAATTATGAATTAAAAGAGATTACCGTGCGCCTCAAAATTCGCTCCAATTCATCAGGAGGAGGAATTACAATGAGCCCAATTCACGCGTTATTGCCGGTCCCTGCAAAGCCAGCATCTCATCAACATAAAAAATCATTTCCAAGGAAAACCATGACCATCGCTGCGCTTTTCAAGAGCATTCCCCTGGCCACTGCCATGATTGAAACATTCGAGCGGGGATATGATTTCAAAAAATTACGCGCGGATTTAATCGCTGGCCTTGTGATTTCTCTGGTGGCGCTGCCACTGTCGATGGCGCTGTCCATCGCCGTCGGCCTGCCGCCGCAAAACGGTCTCTACACTGCAATCGTCGCAGGCATCGTCGCCGCTTTGCTTGGCGGCTCCACCACGCAGGTCAGCGGCCCGACCGCCGCATTCGTTGTAATCCTCGCGCCGATTGTTGCGGAATTTGGATTGCGGGGCATCGTCTGGTGCCAGATTCTGGCGGGGGTGATGTTGCTGGTGCTGGGGATTACGCGTCTTGGAAAAATCATCACCTATGTGCCCCATCCCGTAACGACAGGATTTACAGCCGGGATTGCCGTTGTCATCGCCACCATCGCAATGAATGATTTTCTGGGCGTTCACGCCTCAACGGCCGGTCATTGGCCGGAGAAAGTCTGGGCGTTGCTGAGCCACATCCAGGAAACCAATTTCATTACCCTGGGCGTAGGCCTGACAGCCTTTGTAATCATGATCGGCCTGCCAAAAATTGCACCGAAAATTCCTTCTGCAATTGTTGGCATTGCGTTTGCCACGGTGATCTCTGTGATCTTGAGCCATATGGGGATAAACATCGACACCTTGGCATCTCGCTTCACTTACACCGATCTGGCGGGTACCACCCAGCACGGCATTCCGCCCTATCCCCCCTCCCTGCATATTCCTGGCCTATCGGCTGACCCGATATTCGCACTGCCCAGCCTGGAGGAACTTCGCCTCTGGCTAATGCCCGCTATGGTGATTGCCGCCTTGGCCGGGCTCGAATCCCTTCTCTCTGCCACCGTTGCCGACAGCATGGCCGGCACCCGGCATGAACCCAATGCCGAGCTCAACGGCATCGGCCTGGCGAATGTTGCTTCTGGCCTTTTTCTCGGTATTCCGGCCACGGGCGCGATTGCCCGCACGGCCACAAACATCAATGCCGGCGCGCTCTCGCCGATTGCCTCCACCTTTCATGCTCTGCTGCTGTTGCTCTACATGGTCAGTTTGGCCCCCCTGATTGGCTATGTGCCGATGACGGGTTTGTCGGCGTTGCTCATTGTCACAGCCTGGCGCATGAGCCACGCCAAACACTGTGTGCATATGATCAAGACCGCCCCTAAATCCGATGTCGCTGTGATGCTGGTGTGTTTCTTTATGACGGTGATGATCGACATGGTGGCCGGTGTCGTCGCTGGGGTCGTCTTGGCGATTATCTTATTCATTCGCCGTTTGATGATGGCAACCGAAGCGCGTCTGCACCTCGCGCAAAACAACGGCACTGCCTATGCACTGCCGCATGATACGATGCTCTATCACATCGATGGGCCCTTGTTCTTCGGCACAGCCTCAGACGCATTTGCACGGACCGAGTTTCTCACCCATCAGGCTACGCATATCGTTTTCGACATGACGATGGTGCCCCTGATCGACGTAACAGCAATGAACGTGCTGGAGGAAATTATCGAAGAAGTTCAAGAAGCCGGGCGCCAGGTCACGCTCTGCGTTTCGCAGGAAAACAAAAAACGCCTTAAACGCCGCTTACCCGCCGCCATGTTAGAGAAAATTGCCTTTTTCAGCTCTGTCCCACAAGCTTTAGGTCAGCATCATTGAAATAAAATTTCAATTCGCTTTGGGCCGAAATTTTGCTACAATAGTATTGTACCCTTTGATTGAGGCAAGAGAAGGCTATAGTAAGCGTGACGATGTTGGTAATTGGCGAAATCTCCCGAAATTTGACCCCCCGCGCTAGCGATGAGGAAAACGAAGGCGGCGGTGCTGAAGGTCGGCCTAATACAGGGGTTTTGCTTAAAACCCGGCCCAAGACCAAACGTCCTTCGCTGTATAAAGTCTTGCTGTTGAACGACGATTACACGCCCATGGAATTTGTGGTGCATGTGCTAGAGCGTTTCTTCAACAAAACCCGCGCCGAAGCGACCGATGTCATGTTGCATGTCCATCGCCGCGGTGTTGGCCTGTGCGGCGTTTTCACCTACGAAATCGCCGAAACCAAAGTTGCACAAGTCATGGATTTCGCCCGCGCCAACGAACAGCCTCTCCAGTGCACGATGGAGAAGGAATAATCGGCAATCTGATAATCTGATGATCAGAACTTGATTTTTCTGATTATCCGATCATCTGATTCTATTATAAACACCATGCTCTCACGCAACCTTGAAAAAACGCTCCACCGTGCTTTGGCTCTGGCCAATCAGCGTCATCATGAATATGCGACGCTGGAGCATTTGCTGCTGGCGCTGACGGAGGATCAGGACGCCATGGCGGTGCTGCGCTCCTGCGGGATTTCCCTGCCCGATCTGCAGCAGCAGCTCAACCAGTATATCGAGAACGAGCTGACCTACCTGATCAATCACGAAGCCGGCGAAGCCAAGCCGACGGCGGCGTTCCAGCGTGTGCTGCAGCGCTCGGCCATTCATGTCCAGTCTTCGGGGCGCGAGGAGGTGACGGGCGCGAACGTTCTGGTGGCGCTGTTCTCCGAACGCGAGAGCCATGCTGTCTTCTTCCTGCAAGAACAAGACATGACGCGCTTTGATGCAGTGAATTACATCTCGCACGGCATCGCCAAAGTGCCCGCCGCGCAGACCGGCAGCAACACCGCAACGCCCCGCACCCCGCGCGGCGCTCAGGAGGGTCAGGAGCCTAAGGTAAAAACCGGCGCTGAAGCGCTGGAGGCCTATTGCACCAACCTCAACGAAAAAGCCAAGAAGGGCAAGATCGATCCGCTGATCGGCCGCGAGAAAGAGGTAGAGCGCACGATTCAGGTCCTCTGTCGTCGCTCGAAAAACAATCCGCTTTATGTGGGCGATCCCGGCGTGGGTAAGACCGCGATTGCCGAAGGTCTGGCCAAGAAAATCGTCGAAGGGCAGGTGCCCGATGTACTTAAAACCGCGACAATTTATTCACTGGATATGGGCTCGCTTCTGGCCGGAACGCGCTACCGCGGCGATTTTGAGGAACGGATCAAGGCCGTGCTGCAGGAGCTGGAAAATATTCCCGGTGCTGTGCTTTTTATTGATGAAATTCACACTGTCATCGGCGCGGGCGCAACGTCGGGCGGGGCGATGGACGCATCAAACCTGCTGAAGCCTGCCCTTTCCAGCGGCGCGTTGAAATGTATCGGCTCCACCACCTATAAGGAATTCCGCAATCACTTCGAGAAGGACCGCGCGCTGGTGCGCCGCTTCCAGAAGATTGACGTTTATGAACCCTCGATCGAAGATACGATTGCAATTTTAAAAGGCCTCAAACCGTATTACGAGGAACATCACAAGGTCCAATACACCGATGCCGCGATCGAGGCCGCCGTGAAACTCTCGGCCAAATATATTGGGGATCGTAAACTGCCGGACAAAGCCATCGACATCATCGACGAAGTCGGCGCGGCGCAAATGCTGGTGCCCGAAGATCAGCGCAAAACCGTGATCGATGAAGCCGATATCGAAGGCGTGGTGGCGGCCATCGCCCGCATCCCCGCCAAGGCGATGAGCAAAAATGATAAGGATGTGCTGCGCAATCTGGACCGTGACCTCAAAACCATGGTCTACGATCAGGACAAGGCGATTGCCGTTCTGGTCGATTCCATCAAAATGGCGCGCGCCGGTTTGCGCGACAGCGAAAAGCCGATCGGCTGCTACCTCTTCACCGGCCCCACGGGTGTAGGCAAAACCGAAGTGGCGCGCCAACTCTCCAAAACCATGGGGATCGAACTCGTGCGTTTTGATATGTCGGAATATATGGAGCGCCATTCCGTATCACGCCTGATTGGCTCTCCCCCCGGTTATGTGGGATTCGAGCAAGGCGGTCTCATGACCGATAAAATCGACCATCATCCCCATTGCGTGCTGCTGCTGGATGAGATTGAAAAGGCGCATCCCGATCTGTTCAATATTTTGCTGCAGGTCATGGACTACGGCAAGCTGACGGACAATAACGGCAAGTCGGTGGATTTTCGCAATGTTATCCTTATCATGACAACCAATGCGGGCGCGGCAGAAATGGCGCGGGCGCCGATCGGGTTCGAGCGTGAAATGCGCATTGATGAAGATATGGACGCTGTGCGCAAGATGTTCACCCCGGAATTTCGCAATCGCCTCGATGCCATCGTGCCGTTCCAGAATCTCAAGCCCGAGACGGTGGAGAAAGTCGTCGATAAATTCGTCATTCAGCTCGAAGGCCAGCTGGCGGAGAAGAATGTCAGCATCGAACTCTCCAGCGAAGCGCGGGCTGAGCTGGCGCGTCTGGGCTTCGACCCTGCCATGGGCGCGCGGCCGCTGGCGCGCGTCATTCAGGAAAAAATTAAGCGCCCGTTGGCTGAGGAGATCTTGTTCGGCAAGCTAGAAAAAGGCGGGTTGGTGATTGTGGAGTTCACGGACGGTGCATTTACATTTGAGGTGGATGAAACGAAACCTCGGCCGCGTGAATCCATGCCGGTAAAATCTGATATCACTGAATAAGTTGACGGCTTATCTCCTACCGCGCGAGTAGAACGCCGTAATAGAAGTAAACGCCACTATTCTGGCTTTCGAAACAAGCATCTGTTTTACCCGCCAGCTGCGCGCCGCCGATCACCGCGCCCACAGTGGCATAAGACGCGGAACCCGCGAATTTATCGCTGCCCAGTGTGGATTGGTCATCATTCTCCTGCGGTGGTGCATAACTCGCCGCTGAGTTTACCTTTGCCAATTTGTTAATCTGAACGCAGACCTGCGCACTAACCTGCGGGAGAACCATCACCAGATCAGGATCGCCATCGCCGCTTTCAGGCAGATCTTCGATTGGCGCATCCGTGAATGCGTATGGGCTGCCATCATTCGCGCTATCGGGTGGGATGGGCCAGTTCAAGGCGGCACCCGTCGTGGTCTCAAAAATTTTACATTCGTCGCGCGTGGCATGGGCATAGCCTGCTACCGTGCTGTTTTCAAAGCTAATTTCCTCATCCGTGCAGGTATTTGAAATCCGCACGCTCTGCACAGCCTGGCGCGCTGCGCGCGCATAATCGAGCACTTCCTGCGCGATGATCCGCGCTTTTTCCTGCCCCGCCACATCCTCGCCGCTGCCGCGCATCATATTCGCCACAGCGAAACTAAGCGCAGCAAAAAGCGCCACGGCAATCAGAATATAACTCAATGCTAAACCTGATTGTCGGTACGTTTGCGGGAGATCATCATTCATAATCGCTTCTTACCTCTTACGCCCATCGGTCTTTTTCGCCTTCATTTTCTTGGCCATCGCGGCTTTGCGCTTGCGGAATTCGGCGGCCCAGCCCTCGCGGATTTTTGTCACGTCGCGCGCGATCGACAGCGAATCCGCCGGCACGTTTTGCGTGATCGTCGAACCGGCGGCGATGAATGCACCGTCATCAATGCGCAGCGGCGCGATAAGATTGACGTTCGAACCCACCATCACATTCTTGCCGATCACGGTTTCGTGTTTTTGGAATCCGTCGAAATTCACGGTGATCGCGCCCGCGCTGAAATTCACGTCCGGGCCCATGGTGCAATCACCGACATAGGCCAGATGATTGATTTTGCCGTGCGCGCCGATTTTGGATTTCTTGATCTCGACGAAATTGCCGATGCGCACACCTTCATCCAGTTTTGATCCCGGGCGCAGGCGGGCAAAGGGACCGATGCTGCAGCCGCGCGCCAGCGTGGCGCCCTCCAGATGCGAAAACGCTTTGATATGGCAGCCGGCGCCAATACTCACGCCCGGGCCGAAGAAGACATGCGGTTCAATCACCGTATCCGCGCCGATGCGCGTATCATAGCTCAGATAGACCGAAGTGGGGTCCAACATCGTCACGCCCCCCGCCATCGCGGCGGCACGAAGGCGCTGCTGCATCAGGAATTCCAGCGCAGCCAGATCGGCGCGCGTGTTACAGCCGACAATCTCGCTGGGGTCGCTGGCGATTGCGCTTTGGGTCAGAAATCCTTCCGTGGCGGCGATCTCCGGCAAGTCGGTGATATAAAACTCATTTTGCGCATTGTGCGGAACGATCATCTCCACCCAGCGCGCCAGACGCCCGCCATCCACGCAAAACGCGCCAGTGTTGATGAGGTTGATTTTCTTTTGCTTGGGGTCAGCGTCGCGCTCCTCGATAATGGCTTCGACGCTGCCGTCGCGCCGCGTGATCAAACGGCCATAGCCTGTGGGGTCCTCCACCGCCGCGCCCAGAACGGACAGACCCACCAGCAAGCCGGACTCGCGCGCCTTGATGAGTTTCTTGAGACTGGCGGCGCTGATGAGCGGCGCATCACCCAGCACGATTAAAACATTACCCTTAAACCCCTTGAGCACGGGAAGGGCACAGCGCACCGCACCGCCCGTGCCGTCGCGCGTTTTCTGGATGACGGGCTTATGCGGGCCGCAGGCGGCGGCCAGATCGGGCATATCCGGCCCGATCACGGGGATAATGCGCTCGGGCTTCAAGCTCTCCGCCGTGTCCAAAACCCAGTTAAACAGCGGCCGTCCGGCCAGCGGATGCATGACCTTGGCCGCGTTGGGGTTCTCGGATTTCATCCGGCTGCCCACCCCGGCGGCCAGAATCACAACGGCTAGTGGTTTTGCGCTCATAGACAAGAGTTATAGCGGGCCGAGGCCAGCGAGTAAATGTTTGCCTTGAAAGCCCTTAAAATTCGGGGGTCAGGCCAGAACCGCCACCCCCGTATTTGGGTTTTTGGCCTTTGTCGGGCAGGGATTCATAACGCGCCATAACCCAATTCCAGCGCACGGGATCGGCAGTGGTCACTGTTCCATTGCGCCAACGATCAATCATGTTTGCAGTCAACCCCTCCGGCACGTCTTTAGCCTGGAGCAGGGTTTTGCTCCCCACGCCTGTGCGGCGCACATGATCTTCCAGTTGTTTCCGCATTGCGGGTGTAATGGTGATGGTGGGCGTTTCATCCGGCAGGGATTCATAACGCGCCATAACCCAATTCCAGTGCACGGGATCGGCTGTGGTCACTGTTCCATTGCGCCAACTATAAATCATGTGTACAGTCAACCCCTTCGGCACGTCTGGGACCTTGACCAGGGCTGTGCTCCCCACGCCTGTGCGGCGCGCATGATCTTCGAGTTGTTTTCGCATTGTGGGTGTAATGGTGATGGTGGGCGTTTCATCCGGCAGGGATTCATAACGCGCCATAACCCAATTCCAGTGCACGGGATCGGCAGTGGTCGATGTTCCATTGCGCCAGCTATCAATCATGCCTGCAGTCAACCCCTCCGGCGCGTCTGGGACCTTGACCAGGGCTTTGCTCCCCACGCCTGTGCGGCGCATATGGTCTTCCAGCTGCTTGCGCATCTCGGACGTAATCTCAATCATATGATCCCGCCGCAGGCGCATGCGTTCGTTGAGCAATTCGCGGATTTGCGCAGGCTCGGTGATTTCCTCGACCTCCTGCCCGTCGATAACCGTCGTACCACCCTTGGGGCACGGCGGTTCCAGGGTGTCCGGATCATCCTCGTCCCTGTATCCTTTGGGTTTGCCTTTGAGGACATACACATCATCAATGATGTCGGCGGCCAGAACGGCGCGGCGGAGGGCTTCGGCGCGCAGGCGTTCATCTTCTTCCGGATCGTCCGAGCCGACATAAACAATGGTGTCGATGAAGGTCAGGCCTTCCCAGCGCTGCTTGACCGGATTCCACCATTTGCGCGCGCCGCGGCCCATGATCTGCGCCTTGTCGGGCAGGGATCCGTGCGGGCAATCGACAATGGTTTTCATCGGCGGATGATCGAAACCTTCCTTGAACTTCTCATCCCCCACCACGGCCATATATTTCCCGGCCTTGTAATCATTCATCCGCTGCTTTTGTTCTTTGCGCGGCATGTTGGAATGGATGGAAACGGCCACACCCTTGCAGCCCCGCGCAGCAGCCTTATGAGCCAGCATGGTGTTGGCATTTAATTTTTGTGCAAGATCATCCGCCTGCGTCGTATCAAAGGTAAAGAACCCGGCCTGATTGTCCGAGAGCGGATCGCCGGTGCGGCGGTCGGTTCCTTCAGCGAACAAGACAACGGCGCGCTTGTTCCACGCGGCTTTGCGTAAAGCGAATTTATTGACGTCGTTGTTATTAGCCGCATCGGCAAATTCGCCTTTTTTCTTTTTGGGCGGCGTAACCCGAATGATGCGGAGTTGGATTTGAATATATTCCGCCGATTCATCACCGCGCACGGCGTCGGACAAGGATTTGTAATAGATTTGACGCTCATGCGTTTGATGGACGGATTTTTCTACATCGAAACGCGCGGTGGCCGTGAAGGCAAGGCGCGCGGCGCGGGCGCAATTAAACTCCTCGAATAAATCAACGCGCACATCGGACGTGCCGCGGTGGGCCTCGTCCGAGATCAGAATATCGGTGTTATCGGCGCTGATGATGCCCTTCTCTGTCAGGTCCGCCCATGCGTCATAGGTCATGATGGTGATGGGCTTTTTCAGGTTCTTGTGCCCATCGCCATAATGGCCGATGTGACCCGCATAAGATTTGGCAAATTCCTGAATGGCTTCATCGGTTTGCTGCATGAGATCAATCGTCGGAACGACGATTTTTGTACTGAGCTCTACACCTTCTTTTTTCGCAGCATCATGCGCACCGGCAATGATCGCGACAAAGACGGCGGTTTTACCGACGCCGGTGGGGATTTCAAAAAATCCTTTAAGTTTTTCTGCATCTGTCAGATCGCTGCGCTTTAAATATTTTGCGTAGGCTTCAAGCGCCTCGCGCTGCGTCGGGCGGAATTCTTTGCCATTCTCAAAGTGGCCACGCGACAACAGCGCCGCAACCGACGCCTGCAAATAGCGTAGAATATCTTTGGAACCTGCCTTTTTGGCCATGAGGATTTTTAATATAAGTGGCACAAAATGTCAACAAATATGTCTATATTAGATGCAATTTAAAGTTGCGCTCTGGGCGGGGAATGATTATGATTCTCCTGGAATTCAGGTCCTTACGTCTAAAATACCTTCAATATCCCTCTAATTTCAGCATTATTTAACGTATTGTATATTATAGTGCTAAAGGGACTTTTTTATCTTCGTGGGTGAGGTTACGTATGGCGGGACTTTCTACGCCAGATCATATTGATACGCTGGTCTCGAGTTTTTTGCTGGAATGCGAAAGCCGCTTTCGTTTTCTAGAGCAGACACATGGATTTTCCTATTTCAGCGGTCAGGCGCGCTATGAGCGCGGGCGGCAAATTGTAGTACCCTATCAGCACGGCGCGCTTATGCGCCCGTTCATCATCACGACGTTGTATGAAAAGCCAGACTGGGCGTTAGAGTTTCGTTTTTGCGAGGATTTGTATGCAATCGAAGTTTATATCCTGCATCGTTACGTGCACAGGCTGGATCTAGCGGAGTTTCTGACTGTGGGCAAGCGGCAGGAGGAAAATGTGCCGGGGCCGTTTTTTGCCTCCACACCCGATCAGGTCCACCGCAGTACGCAAAAATTGTTTCAATTGATCGAGCAGAATGTGGAATTGCTGGCCAATCCGAACCCGCGCCTGATGGAAAAGGCGCTGGCAATGCGCGAAAAGCTACTGGAGCATCAGATCCGCGAGCAATACAAAAAGGATATGGAACGTGCCTGCGTTAATGCGGCGCGCGCGCTGGTGGAAAAAGATTACGTGCGGGTAGTGAGTTTGCTGCGCCCCTATGCGCCCGATTTACCGCCCGCGGATCAAAAGAAACTTTCCGTCGCCTTGAAAAATCTTCAGATCCCCGATCCCGCCGGCAATGCCTGATACGGTGATTTTCTCATTTTCCCCCTATACTTTCCTGTCGAGGAGCATTAGATCATCCCCATGCTCATGCGTGCGCTGAACCTGGCCCAAGCCCTGATTGCCTGCCCTTCCATTACGCCAAAGGATGCAGGGGCGCAGGATATTCTGGCGCATGCTTTAAAAGAAGCCGGGTTTGAAGTCGATCATTTGCTCTTTGGCGATGTGCCTAACCTGTTTGCACGCTATGGTACGGGCGGCCCGCATTTATGTTATGGCGGTCATACCGATGTTGTTCCCCCGGGTGATGAATCACGTTGGACCGCACCACCTTTTGCGCCGACCATTCGCGATGGCGTGCTTTATGGGCGCGGCGCTTCGGATATGAAAGGCTCGGTGGCGGCGTTTGCTGCAGCCGCGATCGACTTTGTGCAGCGTCACCCAAACTTCAAAGGATCGATCAGTCTCTTGATTACAGGCGATGAAGAGGGCCCAGCCGTGGATGGCACGGTCAAAGTCCTGGAATGGATGGGCCAGCATGGGCATATTCCCGATGTCGCGCTGGTGGGGGAACCCACCAATCCCAAAGCATTGGGCGATGAGATTAAAATTGGCAGGCGTGGATCCTTAAGCGGGACATTAGAAGTGATTGGCAAGCAGGGTCATGTTGCTTATCCGGATATTGCCATTAATCCCTGCGCACGGCTGATCCGCCTTCTGGCCGCGCTTGAGGATCATGTTTTCGATACGGGCAATGCACATTTTCCGTCCACCAATCTTGAAATCACAACCATCGACGTCGGCAATCCAACGGATAATATTATTCCCGCGCGGGCCAGCGCGCGCTTTAATATCCGCTTTAACGATCAATGGACGTTCGAGACGCTGGAGGCCAAGCTGCGCGATATTCTCAATGCGGTTTCCAACGGCTATCAACTGCAGTTGCGGCGGGGCGCGCATTGTTTCATAACACAGCCCGGCCCCTGGACGGATTTGGTGTCGCAAGCCGTGTACGATATTACAGGGCGTAAGCCCGCCTTAACGACGGGCGGGGGCACGTCGGATGCGCGCTTTTTTGCCGGGATTTGTCCTATCGTGGAATTTGGGCCGGTTAACGCCACCATTCATCAAGTCGACGAGAATATCGAAGTTAAAGTCCTTGAAGATGTCACCCGGGTTTTTGGCCGGATTCTGGAGCGCTATTTCGCATAGCGCGCCTGTGTATAACTGGCATCTGAATTGCATTTTCCATCCCTGAACTTCAAGGCGTAAAGGCGGCCCAAAGAAAAGGCGCTTCGTCTACGCAATATAAAAGGATGGAATATCATGGGTTTAACATCCCTGAATGCGGCGCTTTCCGGGCTCAAGATCGCCCAATCGCAAATCAATATTGTCTCAACCAACGTGGCGAATGTGGGCACGCCGGGCTATAGCCGGAAAATTTTGCCGCAATACGCGCAAAGCATCAATGGTGTCACCGTCGGCGTATTGCCGGGGATTATTACCCGCAATGTGGACATGACCCTTTCACGGGACTTGTGGACTCAGACCAGCACAATCGGTGCCATGAATGCCCAGAAAGGATATCTTGAACGGGTTGAACAATTTCATGGCCCGCCTGATAAGGAACTCTCCTTCGCGTCCGAAATCAGCCGTCTGAAAGATGTCTTCGCAGCCCTTACTGATAGTCCTGAAGACACCTTCTTGCAGAACAGAGTGCTTGTACAGGCGCAAGATACTGCGCTTAAAATTAACAATTTCGCTGAACTTATCGACACTCTGCGCAATGATGCACAGACAGAAATTTCTCTCACGGTTGACCGGATTAATGAAATCCTGGTTCAGATCTCGCAGGTAAATCAGCAAATCCGGTCAAATATCAACCTCAATCGCAGCGCAGCTCAATTGCAAGATGAGCGAGATGCGGCAATTAAGGAGCTTTCAGGCCTGCTGGAAATCAGCTTTTTCACACGCGGTGATGGGGTCATGGTCGTTCAAACAAATGAGGGAATAGAACTTGCCTCCGACCAATATGAACAGCTGACTTTTGATCCTAATCCGCTCTCGGCCACCACGTTTTATCCCGATTCAGCCGCAGGGATTTATGTCGGTGATCCTGATGAAGAGCCTACAGCGATAGATATCACGCAACGCTCGCCAAACGGCAAGCTTGGCGGCTTGATTACCATGCGCGATGTAACCTTCCCAAAGCAAATGGCCCAGCTTGATGAGATGGCGCACAAACTGGCGTTGCGCTTGGAGGCGCAGGGTTTGAAATTATTCACCGACAGCACAGGAAACATTCCCTTAGATACGCCGCCCGACCCCAGCGCAGGCCCGCCTGCTACGGCGGTTGAATATGTCGGCTTCGCCGGGCAGATTCAGGTCAATCCCAATATCGTTGACGATCCCAGCCTGATCCAGCAGGGAACGTACGGCGTTACAATACCGGATGGCTCTGATGAAGTTCTGCGCCGCGTCATAGAATTTGGTTTTGGTGAAATCGAATACCAGCTGGCGGAGGGCGATATCAACCTCAATGTCTCGACGCTTGGTGTTCCGCAAACCTTGCAGGAATTTTTGGGATTATCTTCCGAGAACGAGGTCAAGGGCGGACGCGATCTCTCTTCGTTTGCTTCACCGGCAGTTCTGATTGCTTCGGCCAACGGCACGCTTGATCCTGGATCGGACACATTCCGCATTACCTTTGAAGAACCTGATCTGGGTCTTGGCCCCATCAACATCGATGTTTCACTGGCGGCAGTGCCTGATGGCGCTGGCAGTGTCGCACAGGATATTGTCGACTATATTAACACCGTCGTCGTTCCAGGCTTGCCCGCAGGCGACCAAGCTGATCTGGTGACGATGGCCGCAGCATTTTCCGTGAGCAGTAACGGCGAATTGGTTTTCACATCCAATGCCGATATTTCCATCGATGCAACCGTCGTAGCCAATGGCATGGGCGATGATGGTCTTGTGTTTCTTGGCTTGGCTGAGGGAACAACAGAGGCCACAGATCCATACTTCGATATTCAGGTTGGCACGGGTGATCCTGTGCGCATTACAATTGACCCCAATGATGTCGAAACGCAATTGCTGGCTCAGCTGAATGCTGTTTATGGCTTGGCCGTTCAGGATTTAACAACTTCGGCGGACGGGTTTTTGCGACTGCGTCCCGGCAATGATTACACCAACCCTGATTTTGGCGGCGATATCCGCGTCATCGCTGGACCATTCACAGCATCGAGCGCAGGAGCAAATGCGGTCTATGGTGCAGGCACGATCGCCGATGGTGTCAATATCGTCTCCGCCCTGTTCGGCAGCTTCAGCACAGGCCCCTTGCAGGATCTCTCCCCGATTACGGATGTCGAATATCAATCCGAAACCTATGCCGGCAGCGGCGTTTATGTAAGCTTCCGCGAAGAGTATCTGGGCCCCAGCGTCGACATTAGCACCAGCGTTTCCGGTGCCAAGCGCCTGATTGATTTTGGACAAAGATCCGTAAATGAGCAAGTACAAGAAATGAATGCCTTAAGCTCCCGCATCGATGATGAAGAATCCTTGCATGAACTTTTGGAAAAAAAGCTTCTGGATGATTCGGGCGTCAACCTGGATGAAGAGTTAAGCAGCTTAATCACGTTGCAAACGTCGTATTCTGCGGCGGCGCGCGTCATTCAAGCGGTTGAAAATATGTTTGACCAGTTACTTGATGCGCTGGTCTAGGTGGATAAAGGAGAAAGAAAATGACAGGCGTTTCAACCTACGGGCAAGGTCTTTATCAGACCGCAAGGATTAAAGAGCAGCAGTCGTTATTTTCCCTGCTCAATTCGCAGTTAACAACGGGAAAGAAGACGCAAAAATTCACAGGGCTTGAGAACGATGTCCTGACATCCAAACGAGCGCGCAGTGATTTGAATACGCTGGACACCTATATCAACAACATTCGCTAT
Source organism: Alphaproteobacteria bacterium (assembly GCA_023150415.1). Classification (GTDB taxonomy): domain Bacteria; phylum Pseudomonadota; class Alphaproteobacteria; order Micavibrionales; family Micavibrionaceae; genus JAKLKY01. The sequence continues at coordinate 20,878 of JAKLKY010000006.1, forward strand.
GCTCATATTCGGATCAATCAGACGCTTCAGGCCGTGCATACATTTCGTGCCCAGGCGCAAAAATTCCTGGACGAACTTGATGGGCTTTCTCAGGAAAGCGTACATCAGGAGGGCGATGCGGTCTTCTATGACGATCCCGCAACCACAACCGTCGAACATGAGCAACTCGGACAAACCTCAGGCGAGCCTGACGGCGTCCTTGAAAACCTACAGCGCCAAGCCGGAAAGATCTACGACTTCCTTATCGATCTCGTGAACACCCAAGAAGAAGATCGCTATCTGTTTGCAGGTGCAGAAACAGCCACGAAACCCCTCAACGACCGAGGGACTTTGGATTCCGCCTTAAACAAGCTTTTCTCAGATTGGAAGGCAGGCACCATTACGACCGATGATTTTATTGCAGATCTCACAGACCGCGAATCCAGCACCGGCAATCCGGATGCGATCACTGACACGATCATCGGCTATTCTTCTACCTTGAGCGCGGGCAACGCGGGTAAGGTTTTTGTGCGTGTGGCTGACGATACCGAGATCGAATATACGTCCTTGGGCAATGATCCCGCCTTCCGCGACATCATTCTTGCTGCGGCATATATGAAGAATGCCAATCTCGGCCCAATTACCGATGTCTATGAGCCGCCCAACGAACCGCCATTGCCGCCTGATGTTGAAGGCGCGCCCGGGGACAACACGGATGAACAAAAAGAGAATTTCTATGCCGTGTATAATGCTGTGCGCACAGCAACAGCCAATGCCGTGCAGCGCTTGCAAGATCTTGTGTTCGATTTGGAAACGACGCGCGTGCGAACATCAACGCTCAATGACAACTACAAAAACGACCGCACCATGTTGGTCAACACCATCAGCGACGTGGAAGATGCAGACACGACAGAAGTGGCCGTCAAGCTCAATACGCTGCAAACACAGCTTGAGGCTTCCTTCCGCGTTACAGCGCGTATGCAGGAGCTCAGCCTAGTGTTCTTCATCAATTAGTGTTCTAAAGGCTAATATTGCAGATCAGAACGACGGGGTGAATAAGGGCCGGGATCAGAAATAATCCGGCGCTGCAGCCTGTTGGCGTTGGCCTCTGGCATTTGCGGCGGCTCCGGCGTGATGATGACAGGCGCTTGTGCCGCGGGCGGAGCTTCGATAACCACCGGAGGAGGCAGCGCTGCCCCGGCTTGCGGAGCAACAGACATTACAGGCGCATTCACCACACCAGGTTCGATCACCACCGTCCGCCCATAAACACGGCTTCTGAGGCCCAACGGCGCAATCATCTGATCTACCACCAAAGGCCAGGCCTGCCCGCCTTGCCATGAAACACGCAGACCAGGGTTGACCCCCGGCGCAAAAGAATAGGCGTATTGCGGCGGCACAACATCGCGCAGCGCCAAAGCCAGCGGCATATCTGCGCCAAAGCCCGCAACAACCCGATCCGTATCAGGTGAGGAAGGAACAATGCTTGCCGGCGGCGGCAAGGAAATGGGCGGTGTTGCGTATAGCGGAGCAGCAGGCTGCGCGACTGGCGGAGGTGTGAAATCATCGCTTTGTTGTGGCGGCGTGTCATTGCCCGAACGCCAGGAAAACCCAGCCTGTGCCTCAGGCGCGGCAAAAACAAGAACACCGGCGCACAGCGCCATCAAGGAAATGCAGGAATGCAAGCGCGACATGGGATAATCCCTTGGCTGAAAACGATTTCAATAACCGGATGCGGCCGGAAAGCGACCGTGTGAAAACTTTAATCTCGATCGCGCCAAAAGGCAAGGCAGAGGAAAAATGTTGTCCTCTGTTATTATTAAGGAATCTTACCAACCCAGATAAGGCTTTCCACAGCACTTATAAGATCCGTGAGGCTCTCCGCAAACGACGGCTTTTTTGAATAAGCCGAATAACCAATCCTGCCGGAAAACCCCGCGGATAGAGCCCCAGAGGTCATTTCTCTTATGAACATGGATATGTGGGAATTGCAGGTCCTTGTTGCTAGCAAGCACGTTAAACAGGCCAGCCAATGATGCAGCATTTTTCACCGTGGCCACACGGGCTAGGCTGTCTAAAGAATCTTTATGTCGATCTAGCAAAAAGTTCCGATCGGTTTCCGGTACTCTATTCACAATCGCTTGTGCCACTTGGATAAACGCTTTTTGCTTGTCACCCCGCTCTACTTTAATTCTGGGCATACAAAAATCAATGAGCGCCCATTCCGCCACCGTTGCCTTATGATCGGCTGGCATGTGCTCAATGATCGCGATGAGCTTTGTGGGTGCAAAAAGCCCTTCTTCAAAAAATTGATGATCTTTCATAAAGCTATAAATTCTGCGCGCAAAAGCCATTTTGCTTGCATCGGGCAAGTAAAGCAGAATTGTACGAAGGGCTACTATTGTCTCGGCAGGAGGAATGCCAATTTTAGCCAGATTTTCGGTTTCGTGCACTGTCCGGTCATAATCATAATTCGTATTATTTCGCGCGAGGACAAAATCGGCAATCCGATCGGCATAGACACAGCGTTCCTCGGTGGGCAGGCTTGCCCAGCAACGCAACATATCTGAAATGTCGCTAGGCAAAGCTATTTTAGACGCGAGGGTACTTTCAATTAAACCTTCGGCTCTTCTTTGTCTCTCATCGTCTTGGTGTTCTAGGCTCGTTACAGATGTAGTAATCGTGCTCATTTATAATGCCTCCCTTTTCTTATAAACCTCACTTCTATAAGAACTGGGAAGTATCTGTCAAATATTAATCATTTTATCTTTCGGAAAACGCCACATCCATGGTTTTAATCAATGGCTTAAGCAGATATTGCATAACCGTTTTACGCCCCGTCAGGATTTCCGCCGTCGCCACCATGCCGGGCACGATGGGATAGGCCTGGCCGTGGCGGTGTAGGTTCTTATCCGCCGTGCGCAGACGAACACGGTAATACACGTTTTTGCGCTCGTCTTCGATACTATCGGCAGAGATATCCAGAACCTCGCCCTCCAGCCCGCCATAGATGGAATAATCATAGGCCGTGATCTTAATAATCGCCTTTTGTCCCGGAAACACAACAGCGCGGTCGGAGGGCTTGATCTGTGCCTCAACAATCAGCACATCATCCTTGGGAACAATTTTTACAACATCCTGTCCCGGCCGCGTCACCCCGCCAACGGTATTAACCGCGATTTCCTGAATGGTGCCATCGACCGGCGCGCGCAATTCCGTACGTGTCTTGCGGTCGCTAAGGCCTGCCATCCGCTGCCTGATCTCATCCAGCTCCGCCCGTTTAATGGCCAATTCAGCCTGCGCCTTAGCTTGAGCGGCCGTTGTCAATTCCGCCAGCCGCGCCTGCGCCTCATCAACAGCCGATTGCGCCGCCTGCATCGCGGAAAGGGTGCCATTCAGCTCCCCCGTTTTCTCTCGCACCGCGCGCTCCAGCTGCAGCAACTCCATACGTGCGGCTGATCCACGTTTGACCAGAGGCTCGATGACGGCCTTTTCCTCCTCCTGCAATTTCAGCACCGCGCGCGTATCCTCGGCGCGCGTTTTTAAACCTGCAAGTTCCTGCTCTTTTTGCTGCAGTTGCTGGCGGAGGATTCCCGCCTGATCCGCCATCTGCCGCTGATTGGCCGCAAATGCGTTGCCTTCTTCCTGCATGGCTGCTGCGGCCTCATTCATGACCTCCGGTGGAAACGTAACCTGTGCTAATCCCTGCGCTTCGGCATCCAGCCGCGCCGTCGCCGCCAGCAGACCCAGATACCGCGCGCGCACCGCGCCAAGATCGGATGAGGCTTGAATATCCGACACGCGCAGCAACACATCACCTGCGCGCACATCCTGCCCTTCCTTCACCAAAATTTCCTGCACAATGCCGGGCTCCAAAACCCCCACACCGTGAATGTCGCTGGAGGGGATGACTTTGCCTTCTCCGCGCGCCACCTCCTCCAGATGCGCCAGATTGGCCCACAAAAAGAACAGAACAAAGAAGGCCAGAATGCCCATCAGCATCATATGCCGCGCCATGCTGAGATCTTCATCAACTTCAAAATGGCGCGTGACGTTTTCCTGTGCCTGCGCGACCTGTTGCTTCAGGTGGGTGATTTTCTGCTCATGCTTTTGCAGAAATTTAAACATCGGTTTGCTCCGCCGCTGTGCCGTATTGGCGTGCTTGAAGTTTGCGGATCACCTCGTCGCGCGGCCCAAAATCAACCAACCGCCCATGATCCATTAAAATCAGCTTTTCGACGAGCGAGAGCATTGGCGCCTTATGTGTGATTAAAATCACTGTCTTTCCCTTGCCCACTACCTCAAGGCGCTTGCGTAACCTGTTTTCTGAGGCGGGGTCCATCGACGCCGTCGGTTCATCAAGAATTAAAACCGGCGGATCATAGAGAAGCGCACGCGCAATCGCGATCGCCTGGCGCTGTCCGCCGGACAGCGCCTCGCCCCGCTCCCCCACTTGTGTGTCGAGACCAGCAGAAGATTCGCGCAAAAATTCCATTACACCTGAAAGCTCGGCCGCCTTCAGAACCGAGCGATAAAACGCATTCTCGTTCCCCATGGTAATGTTGTACCGCACAGACCCATAAAACAATTGCGGGCTTTGCTGAACCGCGCCGATATTGCGCCGCAAATCGCCGGGATCAATTTGCCGCACATCAACACCGTCAATTTGCACCGATCCGCTTTGCGGCTGATATAGATTCAGCAGTAAGCGCTCAATCGTCGTCTTGCCCGAACCCACCGCGCCGATAATCCCAACACGCTCGCCTGGCTCAATGGTGAAGTTGATATTTTGCAGGGCAGGGATTGATTGCCCCGGATAGGCAAAAGTCACTTCGCGAAACTCTACCTTACCGCGCAGAGCCGGCATCGAAATAAAGTTTTTTCCAGCGGGCCGCTCGACCGGTTTCTTCATCAGATCATCCAGATGCTTGAGCGATTGGAAAGACTGGCTCATACGGCTCATCAATCCGGCCACCTGTGCCAACGGCGCCATCGCCCGACCCGAGAGAATAACGCACGCCACCAGCGCCCCCATGCTCATATAACCGGCAGCAATCGCATACACGCCCGCTACGATAATCAAGACGCTAACCATCTGTTGCACGAACACGGCGAAATTCTGCGACCATGTCGAAATGCGCCGCACCTTGACCGCCGTGCGCGCGGCTTTGTCTGAAATTTCCTCCCACATGCGCTGGGTATGGCCTTCGGCCGCTTGAACCTTGATAGTCTCAAGCCCGGTAAAGGTCTCAAACAAAAGGGCATTTTTTAATGCGCTCTCATTGAGGGATTCGCGCACGACACGTTCCAGCGGCTTCTGCAGAAACACTCCCACGCCAATCACCACCGGGATCGCCAGCAGCGGAATCACCGCCAGCAGCCCGCCTAAAATCGCGATCATTGCCACAAACACCAGAACAAAGGGCAAATCGATCAAGGCCACCAGCGTGGCCGAGGTGAAAAAGTCCCGGATGGTTTCAAATTCACGCATCTTGCTGGCGAGAATCCCGGCACTGCTAGGCCGGGCTTCCATCGTCATGCCCATGATCTGTTCAAACAACTCCGCCGAAATTTTTGTATCCGCCTTGCGCCCCGCATGGTCGAGAAACAAGGCGCGCAAGTTTTTCAAGATAAAATCAAAAATATAGATGATCGCCACACCAATCGTCAGCGCCCAAAGCGTTTCATAAGCATTGTTCGGCACCACGCGGTCATAGACCGTCATGATGTAGAGCGAGGACACAATCCCGAAGAGATTGATCATCACCGCTGCTAAAATCACTTCGCCATAGAGGCTTCCGTGCTGACTGAAAGCCTCCCAGAACCAGGCCCGCGCGTTGTTGATGGCGGCCGGCCCGGCGCGGTCATCAGCCCGCGCAATCGGACGCACGAAAAAGGCATAGCCTTCATAGAGGGATTTCAAGTGTTCAAGGTCTACAATCTGACGTTCATCGCGCGTTTCGGGAAACTGCAGTGTAAATTGGGCAGGCTTGCCATGACGGCCTGCTTCCGCGGCCCACAGCAAACACGCCTGCCCATCTTTCAAAACAAGAACACAGGGCAAATTTGGGGCATTCATCAGACTTTCGATAGGCCGGACCGATAACCGCGCATTCAAATCAACGCGGGTCGCAGCACGCGTAAAGATATCCGGGGTGATGCCCGCCTTGCCGATGGGCAGTCCCGCCGTGAGCGCCGTTGTAGTCGTGCGTCGGCCGTAATGCCCGGCCAAAAGCCGCAGACATTCCAGCAATGGCCATTTCATGGCCAGTCGTTCCGCCTGCAGCTGCCAGCGTTCATCCGGCTCCTGCTGCGGCGCTGGCAGGTCCTGTTCTGCGGGAACAGAGGATGATGGGGTCGGGAAGTCGCTCATAGGCCCTCTTGCGCCCGTGGGCAGGGATAAGATCAGCGCGCGGCCGCGCGATCCTCATCGTCCCATAAATCGCCGGAATCCACAAGAGTTTCGCTGGGATAGGAAACGCCAAGCATTGGCAGTAAATCCCCGGAAAGGGCCAGTAATCGGTAAAAGCCAAAAAGCGCAACAAACTCGGCATTGATCACATTGCTGCGCGCAACAAACAATTCATTCTGCGCATCAAGAACGTCCAGTAACGAGCGGCGGCTGAGATCAAACTGATCCTTATACGCGCCTACGATTTGCTTGTTCGCTTTGGCCTGGATCTCGAATTCTTCCGTGCGCTCACGGGCAGCCATCATCCCGGCCCAGGTCCGGCGGATATCAGCCTCCAACTCGCGCGCGGCGCGGTTGCGCTCGTCCTTGCTTTGCGCGTGACGGTAATTGAATTCCCGGCTGCGGGCCGCATCAGCGCCGCCGCGATAAAGGTTCCAGTTCAAAACCATCAGCGCAGACGCGCCCTTATCCTGACCGTCAATCCCGCCCAGATTATTCCCCTGCGAGGCATTCAATTGCAGATCAACGCTGGGATAAAAACTGGCTTCCGTGGCGCGCGCCTCGGCATAGGCGCTCTCGATATCCGCCTGATAAATTTTCATGGTCGGGCTTTTTTCCAGCGCGTGCTGTATTTGCGCCTCAACATCCGCAGCCAGAAGATCATTGGACTTTTCTGGCATATTCAAATCGCCGGGTGCATCGCCCACCTGCTGGCGGTAGGCCGCTTCCGCCTCGCGCAAAGCTTGACGCTGGCTGGCTTCGCTGGCGCGCGCCTGCGCCAGCCGCGCGCGCGCTTGCTCCTGATCAGCACGGGTCGAGCGCCCAGCTTTATAGCCATCAGTGATCTGGTCGAAGAAAGTGACATGGGAAGCGACGTTATCGCGCGCGATTTTCAGCAGCTTCCGCTGCCGCAGCACATCAAGATAGGCCTCAACAATCGAAAAACCCACAAGTTCCGTCGTTTCCTGCAAGCGGCTTGAGGCCGAAGAAATCCGCGCCTTTTGACGCTGGACCTCATAATTGGATCCAAATCCATCAAATAGCAATTGTGTCATCGTCACCGATGCCAAATGACGCTGCATATCTTCATGCGCCGCGCCTGAATCCGCGCGTGTAGTGGCATTTTCTGTGCGCTCGTATCCGCCATCGATGCGCAAATCCAAAGACGGCAGAAATTTTGCGCGCGCCTGCGCCAGTTCTTCTCCGGTGGCACGACGGCTGGACTGTAAGGCGTTGACCTGCGGATGGCTGCTGAGTCCCAAAGCTACGACATCGGAAAGATTGAGGGATTTTTTTGCAGTCTCTTGCGCTGGTTTTTGCGCGTGTTCCGCCGCTGCTGCGCTCCAAAATGGCAGCACAGCCAAACCCAGAACGGCAAAAATCATGCGCGTCTTCATCTTTATCAATTTCGCTTTTGAACAGGATTTGTTATGCCTTGAATCGGCTTTTGGGGCAAGCTGTAATCGTTGGGAAATTATTTTGATTGATATAAGATAAACAACATGACCATAGCCATCACAGGCGGCGCAGGATTTATCGGCACAGTTCTGGCACAGCAGCTTATTATCGCTGGGCGATCAGATTTGCGGCTGATCGATATTCGCCGCTCCGAAGCGTTCCCGGAGCTTACATTCGATGCCGATGTGCGGGATGAAGACGCCATGCTGCGCGCGCTGCAGGGTGTCACAACCCTTTATCATCTCGCGGCCGAGCATCGCGACGATGTACGACCCATCAGCAAATACTATGACGTGAATGTTCAGGGCGGGCGCAATGTCTTAAAAGCCGCGCGCGCGCATAATATCCGTCAGATGATATTTACCAGCTCCGTCGCCTTGTACGGCTTGGATGCCGGCCATTCAAAAGAAGAGGATATACCCAAGCCCTTTAACGATTACGGCGCTTCGAAATTGGAAAGTGAGAGCGATTTCAAAACATGGGCGGCAGAAGATCCACAGCGGCGTCTGGCGATCGTCCGTCTGGTTGCGACCTTCGGCCCCGGCAATCGCGGCAATATTTATACACTCATGGAACAAATCGCGCGCGGCCGTTTTGTGATGGTTGGGCGTGGTGATAATTGTAAATCCATTGCTTATGTTGAAAATGTCGCGGCGTTTTTGCGACATATCGCGCAAGGGCCTGCTGGCTCTCACCTTTATAATTATGCCGACAAGCCAGATCTCAGCATGAATGACTTTGTGCGCACCGTGCGCGTTGCCCTCGGTTATCAAGGGCAGGGCCTGCGTCTACCTTATGCGATGGGTTTATGCGGCGGCTATGCCTTCGACACTCTGGCTAAAATCACCGGAAGGCGCTTTCCGATCAGCGCTGTCCGCGTGCAAAAATTTTGCGCCAACACCATCGTCGATGCCCGGCGGGCAGGTGATTCTGGTTTTACTGCGCCTCATACACTGGAAGAGGGTTTACGCGCCATGATTGCCGCCGAATTTCCGGACCACAAAAAGGCCGCGTGATATGAGTCAAAACCAGCGACTTTTATACGTCATCAACCATATGGACTGGTTTTGGTCGCACCGCTTACCGCTGGCGCAGGCCGCGCAAAAGGCCGGCTGGGTTGTACATGTCGCTGCCGCTGGCGCAGCGCGGGATCCGCAGCTTGCAGCTTTCGGCTTTATCGGCCATGACCTTCCCGACCCGCGCCAAAGCCTGGCACCGTTAACTGCCATGCGGATTATCATCGCCTTGTATCAGCTTTATGCGAAGCTGCGTCCCGATTGCGTCCATGCCATCACAATAAAATATGTGTTTATGGCCGGTCTGGCGGCGCGGCTGCGCCCCGGATTAAAAATTGTCCATACGATTGCCGGGCTTGGATTCTTATTTTCCGGTGAAAGCGCCAAGGCGCGGCTGCTGCGCTTATGCGTCGGACCTTTCTTAACACTGGCGCTCAATCACCGAAACGCGCAAGTGATCGTGCAAAACCCGGACGATCAAAACGTGCTAATTAAAAATGGTTTTGTACAGTCTGCGCGATGCCATCTCATTCTAGGCTCCGGCGTTGATCTGCAGCAATTCCCGGCAAAGCCTTTGCCCACCGACGAAGCGCCGCTGGTGCTCATGCCCACACGCCTTGTGCGCGACAAGGGGATCGGTGTTTTTGTGCAGGCTGCGCATCGTCTTAAAGATCAAGGCGTGAAGGCGCGTTTTGCCATCGCGGGTGGTCTAACGCGCCATAACCCGATGGCTTTGACGCAAAACGAAATGGAAGATTTTTGCGCCGACGGTGTCGTGCAATGGCTGGGCAAGGTCGTCGACATGCCGGCCCTGTATGCTGCAGCCGCATTGGTTGTCTACCCCTCTTATTACGGCGAAGGGATTCCAAAAGTCCTGCTCGAAGCCGCCGCCTCAGGCCGCGCGATTGTTACCACCGATCACCCCGGCTGCCGCGATGTCGTGCGCGATGGTGAAAATGGCCGACTGGTGCCGATTAAAGATCCACAAGCCACTGCGCAGGCTATTGCCGCCTTGCTTGCAGATCGCGCGCGCCTACAATCTTTGGGGGACGCCAGCCGCGCCCGCGCCGAACGCGATTTCGACGTTCATCAAATTGCAGCACAGACGCTGAAGGTTTATAATTTTTAACGCTGATCAGGTGGGGTGTTCTTTGCGCACGACAACAGCAATCCGTTTTCCTGCTGCGAAAGAAATATCCAATCCCTGTCCGTCTTGGACGGTATCAGGATCGTTGATCACGTGGCCTTGCGCGTCGCGCACAATTGCAAAACCGCGCTGTAATGTCTTTTCGAACGAAAACGCCTGTAACAATTGTGTGCTGTGCTGTAACAGCTGGTGCTTTTGCTGCAAGATTTTTTCGGGCTGTGCCTGCAGCATTTCCACCCAACGGCTCAGGCGTTCCTGCGCTTGCTGCAGCATCTGATCGGGGCGCTTGAGACGCGTGGCCAGATGGTCCAGTGCCTGAATCTTAAGCGCCAGAAAACGCATCGGGTCATCGAGTACGCGCCCATCAACCCGCAAGCACTGGCGCAGCTCCGACAGCGATCGCATCACCGCACTGTGCATCCTCTTATCCTGCGTCTGCACCGTATAGATCAAATCGGCGCGCACAGGTACAGCCATTTCGGCCGCTGCCGTCGGGGTAGGGGCACGAACATCAGCAGCATGATCAATCAACGTCGTATCGGTTTCATGCCCGACGGATGAAATCAGCGGAATGGAAGAGGCCGCCGCCGCCCGCACCACGACTTCCTCATTGAACGGCATCAGATCCTCCAGCGACCCACCGCCGCGCGCAACGATCAGCACATCCGGTCGCAAGGATTCTTCCAGTCGGTTAAAACCTTCAATCGCCGTGACAATCTGCTGCGCCGCCTGCTCGCCCTGCACCATCACAGGCCAGAGCATAACGGGGCGTGGAAAGCGATCGGCAATGCGGTGCAGAATATCGCGGATCACAGCGCCCGTCGGCGACGTCACAACGCCAATGCGCTGCGGCAGAAAGGGCAAGCGGCGCTTGCGCGCCGCATCAAACAACCCTTCGGCGGCCAGTTTCTTGCGCCGCTCTTCGAGCATTTTCAACAGCGCGCCCTGCCCCGCCAATTCCATCTGATCGATAATGAGCTGGTAATTAGAACGCGCGGGATAGGTGGTGATCTTGCCGGTGCAAATGACCTCCAGCCCCTCTTCCGGCTTGATATGGAGCTTCGCAAGCGTGGCACGCCAACACACGGCATCAAGGACGGACCCCGCATCCTTGAGCGAGGAATACATATGCCCCGAAGCGGCAATGGATACCCGCGATAACTCCCCGCGCACCCGCACCCGGCCATAAGCGCCTTCCAGCGTGCGTTTCAGCGCCCCTGCCAATTCGGAAACAGTATAGGCCTCTTGTTGTAAATCGCGCTGGACTGTCGACTCATTCATAAGAGCATGATAAAGTCTGGCCCTGACAAAAAACAAGGTAAGAAAAAAGGTCGAGAGGGACCAAAAACATTATGAATTTTTCTGTCCTTTCAAATCCCATGGCCGATGAGGCACAATGCCTCGATGCTTTAGTCCAAAGCATGGATTGGAATCAGGCACGCGCACAACGCATTTCCAAAAGCGCAGCGGAGCTTATTACGGCCCTGCGTGCGCGCAAGATGCCCGCAGGCCAGCTCGAAGCCTTTTTGCAAAAATACAAACTTACCTCCGCCGAGGGGCTGGCAATGATGGGTCTGGCCGAGGCCTTGCTGCGCATCCCAGATACACATACGGCCGCGGCACTCATTCAAGACAAAATCGGCGATGGCGATTTTCTGAAAGATATGGGCGGCACGCAGGACTGGATGGTCAAGGCCGCCGGTCTTGGTCTGTCAATCACACGCGCCACGCTGGACAGTGTGTTCGGCAAACTCGGCCAGCCAATGATCCGCGAAGCAATGGCACAGGCCATGCGCATGATGGGTTCAAAATTCGTACTGGGCGAAACCATAGAAAGCGCCATGAAGAATGCGCAACCCTACGAAAGAAAAGGTTATGCGCTCTCATACGATATGCTGGGTGAAGGCGCGCGCACAACCGAAGACGCACAGCGCTATATGCGTTCCTACGTTATGGCCGTGCAGACGATTACCCCGCCCTCGGGCATCTCCGTAAAACTCTCGGCACTACATCCGCGCTATGAATACGCGCAGCGCGACCATTGTGTGCCCGCCCTGCAATCGAAGCTTCTGGAGCTATCCCGCCTGGCCGCTGAGCGCAACATCGCGCTGACAGTCGATGCGGAAGAAATGGACCGCCTTGAGCTCTCCTTACAAATCATACAAGCTGTCATCGCCGCATCAGATTTGAAAGACTGGGCCGGGTTCGGCCTTGCCGTGCAAGCCTATCAAAAACGCGCACCACAGGTGATCGATTGGGCAGTCGAGCAGGCCCGTGTAAACGGGCGGCGAATCCAAATTCGTCTGGTGAAGGGCGCGTATTGGGACAGCGAAATCAAGCGCGGGCAAGTATTGGGACTGGAGGATTATTCTGTCTTCACGCGCAAGGTAAATACAGATGTGTCCTATCTGGCCTGCGCTGCAAAAATGCTGCATGCGAGTGATGTTATCTTTCCACTCTTTGCCACGCACAACGCACATACCGCCGCCGCGATTGTTGATCTTGCTGGCGGTGATAGCAAACGCTTCAGCTTTCAACGCTTGCATGGGATGGGTGAGGCTCTGCACGACACGCTGCTGGAGCGCTATCCCGGCCTGCGCAGCAGCATCTACGCCCCCGTCGGCCCGCAGGCGGATTTGCTGGCCTATCTGGTGCGGCGGTTGCTGGAGAACGGCGCGAATACATCCTTCGTCAACCGCCTGATGGACAAGAACGCGCCACTGGATGATCTGGTGCAGGATCCCGTAGCAGCAGCTCTGCAATCGCCAACGCGCCGGCATAAACATGTCTTAATGCCGTCCGATCTGTTCCGCGCCGAAGACCGCAACAATTCGGCAGGCATCGACCTCAGCGATGAGCCTAGCGTAAAAAACCTTCTGCGCGCCCTCGAATCCAGCGCCCAGCCTGTTCAAGCCGCACCGATTATTGACGGACAAACCCGCCTAGGTGGCACGTCACAACCTGTTCGTAACCCCGCGCTTCAGCATGATATTGTCGGTGAAATCGCTTTGGCTCAGGAAGGACTCATTGCCCCCGCGATAGAAGCAGCGAGACGCGGATTTGAAGAGTGGAACGCGCAAAGTTTTGAAGCACGCGCCGCCGTTCTGGACAAAGCCGCCGATTTGTTTGAGAAGCATGGCTCGGAACTCATGGGGCTTTTGATCCGCGAAGGAGGCAAAACCATACCCGATGCGCTGTCTGAATTGCGCGAGGCTGTTGATTTCTGTCGCTATTACGCCGCGCGCGCACGACTGGACTGTGCTCCCGTCACTCTGCCCGGACCAACAGGAGAGCGCAATATTATCCAGCTTGAAGGTCGCGGCATTTTTGTCTGCATCGCGCCATGGAATTTCCCACTGGCGATTTTTACGGGCCAGGTTGTGGCCGCGCTGGTCATGGGCAATGCGGTGATCGCAAAGCCTTCCAGCAATACGCCGTTGATCGCTCTGCGTGCCGTGGAATTGCTGCATCGTGCTGGTGTACCAGACGCTGCGCTGGCCTATTTTCCAGCCAGTGGCGCTATCACCGATAAATTGCTGCACCATCCCGATATTGCCGGCGTAGCCTTTACAGGCTCCACCCAAACTGCGTGGTCCATCAATCGCGCGCTCGCCTCCCGCGACGCACCGATAGCACCACTGGTCGCCGAAACCGGCGGTCAGAATGCGATGATCGTCGATTCCTCCGCCCTGCCGGAACAGGTTGTAGATGATGTGATCGAAAGCGCCTTCACCTCGGCGGGGCAGCGTTGCTCGGCCCTGCGGCTGCTGTGTTTGCAAGAAGAGGTTGCAGATAAAATCCTGCATATGCTCAAGGGCGCAATGGCCGAAATCAGGCTTGGCCCCGGTCTGGACCTCGCCAGCGATATCGGTCCCGTCATTGATGAAAAGGCAAAGGCAGGCTTGCAGCAGCATGTCGATATGCTGCAGCAAAAGGCGCAGCGCATCGCTGCTGTTGATGTGCCTGATAAATTTGCGAAACAGGGAAGTTTCTTCGCGCCCTGCGCGTATGAGATCAAAGATCTCAGCATTCTGGAACGCGAAGTGTTCGGGCCTATTTTGCATGTCATTCGCTTCCGCGCCAGGGACGTGGATACGCTGGTCGGTGATATCAATGC